>NC_013947.1:6161038-6501297 GCF_000024545.1 Stackebrandtia nassauensis DSM 44728 | reverse complement strand
ATTCCCGTCCGACCCAGGCGGTGCAGTCGGCCCACGACCTGCCGCCCGCGGGCGCCACCCAGCGCTACCCGTCGGCCGAGCCGACCTCGGGCGCTGCCGGTTACGGCAACGACCAGTACGCCGGTTCCACGCAGCGGTATCCCGCCGCCGACCCGGTGTCGGGCGCGGGCCGTTACGGCAACGACCCGGTGTCGGGTGCCGGTCGCTACCCCAACGAACCCGTTTCCGGCTCGACGCAGCGTTACCCGGCGGCCGAGCCCGCCTCGGGGGCCTGGAACTCCGGCGAGCCCGCCTCCGGTTCCACCCAGCGGTATCCGGCCGCCGAACCGGCGTCGGGAGCCTGGAACTCGAACGCCCCCGTTTCCGGTTCGACGCAGCGCTATCCGGCGGCTGAACCCCAGTCCGGGGCCTGGAACTCCAACGATCCCGGGCAGCAGGGCCAGCGGTATCCCGCCGAGCCGACCTCCGGGGCCCGTTATCCGGCGGCCGACCAGTACTACGGCCAGAACCCGCAGCAGGACGACCGTGCCGCGGGTGGTCGCCACTATCGCGAGGCCGATGGCTACGGCACCGGATACGACGACCAGCAGTCGCAGCGTCCCAGTGGCCGCCGTTATCGTGATGATGACTACGGCGATTTCGACGACCGTCCCCGTTCGTGGTAGCCGCCACCGCACTACACTTGCCCCGTAATGCCCGGCGCGGGGCTACCGCCATTACCAGCCGATACCCACGCGTCGTGGCTGCGTTGCTCTCCTACGAAACCAATGCGTGTCCATGACGGCCGAACCTAGCCTGCCCAACACGCAGAAGGGAAAACCGGTGCGCAGTTCCCGGCCGCGACGCGGCGGCGACCTCCCCGAGCAGACGAGACCGGCAAACTCCAGAGCCGGTGACGGCCGACTGAACCACGACCTGGACCCCGGTGACACCGGACCGAAGGACGCCTGCGGTGTCTTCGGCGTGTGGGCGCCGGGCGACGAGGTCGCCAAGCTCACCTACTTCGGCCTGTACGCGTTGCAGCACCGCGGCCAGGAGGCCGCCGGTATCGCCGTGTCGGACGGCGCCGCGGTCACCGTGTTCAAGGACCTCGGCCTGGTGGCCCAGGTCTTCGACGAGAAGAACCTGGCCTCGCTGACCGGGCACCTGGCCATCGGCCACAACCGGTACTCCACCACCGGTGCCCCCACCTGGGAGAACGCCCAGCCCACCATCCGGTCCACCTCAACCGGCACCACGATCGCGTTGGGGCACAACGGAAACCTCATCAACACCCACGAGCTGGCCGCCGAGTGCCGCGATCTCGGCATCGAGACCGACGGTTCCACCAACGACACCTCGCTGGTGACGGCGCTGCTGAGCGCCTACCCGGACGAGTCGGTGGAGTCGGCGGCGTTGAAGGTGCTGCCGAAACTGCGCGGCGCCTTCAGTTTCGTGTTCATGGACGACAACACCCTGTACGCCGCCCGCGACGCCGCCGGGGTGCGGCCGCTGGTGCTGGGCCGCCTGGACCGGGGCTGGGTGGTGGCCAGTGAGACCGCCGCCCTCGACACCGTCGGCGCCTCGACCGTCCGCGAGATCGAACCCGGTGAACTGCTGGCCATCGACGAGCACGGGCTGCGTTCGGCCCGGTTCGCCAATCCCGAACCCAAGGGCTGCCTGTTCGAGTACGTGTACCTGGCCCGCCCGGACTCCACCATCGCCGGTCGCGGCGTCTACTCGGCCCGGGTCCAGATCGGACGCCAGCTGGCGCGCGAGTTCCCGGCCGAGGCCGACCTGGTCATCCCGGTGCCCGAGTCCGGAATCCCCGCCGCCATCGGCTACGCCGAGGAGGCCGGGATCCCCTACGGGCTAGGCTTCACCAAGAACTCCTATGTGGGCAGAACCTTCATCCAGCCGTCCCAGACGCTGCGCCAGCTGGGCATCCAGCTGAAGCTCAACCCGCTGCGCGAGCAGGTGCGGGGCAAGCGCCTGGTGGTGGTGGACGACTCGATCGTCCGTGGCAACACCCAGCGCGCGCAGGTGCGGATGCTTCGCGAGGCCGGGGCGCTGGAGGTTCACGTCCGGATCTCCTCGCCGCCGGTGAAGTGGCCGTGTTTCTACGGCATCGACTTCGCCACCAAGGCCGAACTCATCGCCGACAACCTCGACATCGACGGCATCCGCCGCTCGATCGGGGCCGACTCGCTCGGGTTCGTGTCCCTGGACGGACTGATCTCGGCGACCGAGCAACCGCCGACACGACTGTGTCAGGCGTGTTTTGATGGCCATTACCCGATGCCGCTGCCCGAGGGCGACGTCATCGGAAAGCACCTCCTGGAAGGGCTCGACAGGCGTTCGAGCGTGGACGGCACGACGGCGAAGGAAGATTCGGCGGCATGACGGAGAACAAGACAGCCCCTGTGGCGACCGGCGCGTCCTACCGCGAGGCCGGAGTGGACATCGAGGCGGGCGACAAGGCCGTCGAGGGTCTGAAGAGCAAGATCCGCAGGGCCACCAGACCCGAGGTGGTGGGCGGTATCGGCGGCTTCGCCGGACTGTTCGCGCTCGACACCCAGAAGTACCGCAAGCCGCTGTTGGCCTCCTCCACCGACGGCGTCGGCACCAAGCTGGTGATCGCGCAGCGGATGGGCATCCACGACACCGTCGGCATCGACCTGGTCGCCATGGTCGTCGACGACCTGGTGGTGTGCGGAGCCGAGCCGCTGTTCCTGCTGGACTACATCGCCTGCGGCAAGGTGGTTCCCGAGCGGATCGCCGACCTGGGCGCCGGTATCGCCGACGGCTGCCGGTACGCGTCCTGCGCGCTCATCGGCGGCGAGATCGCCGAGCACCCGGGCGTCCTGGGCGCCGACGAGTACGACGTCTCGGCCACCGGGGTCGGAGCCGTCGAGGCCGACGCGGTGCTGGGCCCGGAGAAGGTCGCCGCCGGTGACGTCGTCATCGGCATGGCCGCCTCGGGGCTGCACTCCAACGGCTTCTCGCTGGTGCGGCACGTGCTGCTCGGCGAGGACGGCATGTCGCTGGACACGGTGGTCCCGGAGTTCGGCAACCAGCGCACCCTCGGCGAGGAACTGCTGACGCCCACCAAGATCTACGCCCGCGACTGCCTGGCGATCATCGAGGAGTGCGAGGTGCACGCCTTCTCGCACATCACCGGTGGCGGTGTGCCCGGCAACCTGGTCCGCTCGATCCCCTCGACCGTGGACGCGGTCGTCGACCGGGGCAGCTGGCGGCCGCAGCCGGTCTTCGACCTGGTGGCCCGCTCCGGCGGCATCGCCGCCGAGGAGATGGAGCGCACCTTCAACATGGGCATGGGTATGGCCGCGATCGTCCCCGCCGACCAGGTGGACCGCACGATGGCGCTGCTGACCGCCCGGGGCACCGACTCCTGGGTCGCGGGCCGGATCGAGCCGGGCCGTGGCGAGGTCAAGCTGACCGGCGAGTACTCCAGCTGAGACAACCCGGGGGCGCCGCTTATCCGGCGGCGTCGGCGGGTATCCAGCCGCAGCTGATCGAGCCGTCCGCGCGTTCGACGCGGGCGGCCATCCACTCGCCCTGGAACGCCTGGCTGCGGTCGGTCCACACCGCGTGGACCGACTTGATGTCCTCGGCCTTGCCGATGTCGGGGGCGTCGTCGTCCGGGGCGACCTTGGGGATGACGTCCTCGTACGGTCCGGTCGCGGGGAAGTCGGGGAACTCGGGGCACCTGTCGGCGGAGCCGAAGACCGGTTCTATCTGCACCGGGAAGCCGTCCTCGACGCCGATGGTGATGGTCTCCTTGACCGGCTCGTCGTTGGAGGAGATGTCCGGTGGTGCGGCGGTCGTCTCGACGGTGAAGCCGTTCTTCGCCGCCTTCAGACCGCCGACGGAGCTGTAGTACCCGTTGGTGACCGGGTACTCGACCTGGGTCGCCTTGTCGCCGTCCCACAGCCAGAGGTAGACGTAGGACGTGGTGTGGCCCGCGTTGGGCTGCCACTCCAGCAGTATGGCGGCGTCCAGGTCCCGGTCGCCATCCACATCGGCGTATTCGGTGGCGTTGAGGTGGTAACCCTCGTTGGAGTCCTCGGGAAGACCCGGCGGCAGGAACCGTCCGTCGGTGAGTTCCACCTCGGAGCCCGCCTCGTCGGTGAACGTCGCGTTCTCGAAGTCGAACTTCTCGATGCCCTCGTCCATGGCGGCCTCGGAGATCGGGGCCGCGTCGGGGGTGCCCGCGCCGCCCCGGTCGAGGACGTTGACGCCGACGACGACCACCCCGCTGACCACCACGACACCCGCGGCGGCGCCCAGCATCACCTTCAGGCCCATCCCGCCCTTGACCAGCGTGGCGGCGGTACCGCCGCTGCCCATCGCCCCGGCACCGGCGCCAGCGGCCCCGGCTCCGGCGGTCTGTTGGCCGAGGATCATGGCCGAGGCGGCAGCGGCACCCCCGGCGGCACTGGCCGAGACCCCGGCGTTGACGGTCTTGATGACGTCGGCCTTGCGCTGCTCGTCCTCGTCGAGCTGGTCCGGATCCTGCCCACCGTGGTACAGCTGCGTGAACAGCTCCTGGTCGTCTTGCGGCTGTGGGCTTTGGCTTTCCGGATACACAGTTGACGATTATATCGTGAAAAATCGATGCCTGGATTCGCGATAGCCGCCGGGGTCGCATCGTCGTTGAGGAGTTAAACCGTTGACGTTCTCGGCGGGCACCAGATTGAGCAGGCGTTCCAGGTCGGACCGTACCGTCAGGTCGTTGCGGTCGGCGAGCAGTCTGAGGGTGCGGTGGGCGTTGGCGTTGAAGTAGATGTCCTCCGGGGAGACCTGTTCGACCTTGGTCAGGGCGTACACCGCCGCGACGTCGTTGTGGCGGGAGGCGTAGGCACCGGCGAGCGCGACGTAGTGCCGGGCGACCCGCTCGGCCGAGTAGCCGTGTGGAATGTGGAGGGTCCTGGCGAACCGCAGCGCCTGTTCGATGTCGCCGAGTTGCAGGGCCACCCGGATCCGGACGATACCCAATTCGGTGGGTCCACACCAGACGCCCAGTTGGGAGCGGTCCTCGTCCATGCCGTCGGCGATGCGACCGGCCCGGCCCAGCGCGGTGTTGGCGGTCGCCGGATCGTATTGGGCGGCGGCGATCTCGGCGGCGAGCAGGTGCAGCGCCCCGGTCAGCCAGGCCCGGTCGGCGGCATGGGACGGGAACTCGTGCATCCGGTCCACGGCGGTGTCGACACAGTCGAGGGCGGGGCGGAGCTGGTCGATGTGGAGCAGCGCGCAGCCCAGGTGCCAGACGGCGATCGGGCGCATCCAGTCCAATGCGGACGTCGACGCGGCCCGCAGGGCCCGGTCGGCCGCCAGCCGCGCGACGTCGTGCTCGCCGGTGCGGTTGAAGACGCTGCGGGCCAGGACATAGCAGCTGATCAGCCCGGTGTTCCAGCGCGGTTGCCCCGGCTCGGTCTCGCTCAGGTCCTGGAAGTGCGCGAGCAGCGGGGGCAGGCCGACGGCGATCTCGGTGTAACGCGTCGGCGAGGTGCGCCAGCGCTCCCACAACGCCGCCAGCGTGGCGCCGGGGTCGTCGACGGGCAGTGGTGCCGTGGCTCGCATCCACGGCACTTCCGTGACCACCCGGCGCAGCGCCGAAAGCCGGGTGGTCATCTGGGCCTCGGGGCGCCTGACCTCGGGGCGGGTGCCGATGAAGGCCGCGACGTCGGAGACGTGCAGGATCTCCGCGATCTGGAGCACAATGGAGAGACTGTCCAAGGGGCGTCGCCCGATCTCGATGAGCCGCAACCACTCCTCGCTGCGTCCGACCAGATTGGCCAGAACGCGCCGTGAGATGCCACGCTGGGATCGCAGCATCGCGACGCGGAAACCCAGCGCGGTGTCACCGGATTTGTCAAAGGGCATGTCGTACCCCGAGTTACGAGACAGATGTGTTGGTGGGATCCAACATTCGAAGGGAGTCTCACGACTGGGGAGTCAGGTCGTTGCGTCCAAGGTATCCCCGACGATTCGCGAGGTCAAGGATTGGCCTGATACGGGGTCATCGATGGCAATCTCCAAGTAACCGTGAGCCAACTGCTGGAGGTCACCATGAGCGCAGTTTATCGAACCGTGGTCCGGGCCTGGAGGCATCAGGTCCGTCGAAGTCCGCATCGTACCGCGTTGGTCGCGGGGCGGGAGTGGCTGAGTTTCGCCGAGGTCGACGGCCGGGCCGAGCGGCTGGCGCGCTGGCTCGTCGACGAGGGCGCGGGCCCCGAACTGGTGGTGGCCAACCGATTGCCGTACTCGGTCGAGGCGGTCATCGCACAGCTGGCGGTGCTCAAGGCCGGGGCGGTTCACGTGGCGGTGCCGCCGACCGAACCAGCAGAGCGCGCCTCGGCGATACTGCGCGACGCCGATCCGGTGATCATCCTGGACGTCACGTCGGTGCCCAAGGTGGACAGTTCTCCCACCGTGCTGCCGCAACCGGAGGACGCGATCTACCTGACCTATCCGGTGCGGCGCGACGACACGCTGCGGGGCGTCGTCGTCGAACACCGCAACCTGGCCAACCTGCTGGAGGAGCACTACCGCAGCCTGTTCCGGTGGGCGGTGGCCGCCTGCGGCATGGGGCCGCTGCGGGTCGCGCACTCCGGGACCTGGTCCACCGACTCCTCCTGGGAGCTGCTGCTGTGGATGGTCGCCGGTCACGAGGCGCACCTGATCCCCGAGGACGTGCGGGCCGGACCGTCGTGGCTGGCGGCGTTCATCGCCGAGGCGGGACTCGACGTGCTCGCGGTGCCCGGCGCGATGGCCGAACCCCTCGCCGCCACCGGGATCCTGCGCACCTCCTGCGCCCCCGGGCTGCTGTTGATCGACGGCGACGCCATCGGGCAGCCATTGTGGAACCAGCTGCGCGCGGCCCCGGCCACGACCGCCGTCAACCTGTACGGGCCCAGCGAATGCACGGTGTTCTGCGCCAGGGCGGTGATCGACCGGCACGCGACGCCGGTCATCGGGACCCCGGTGGCCAACGCGAAAGCCACCGTCATCGACGCATCGGGCGAGGCGGTTCCCGACGGCGACAGCGGCGAACTGGTCATCAGCGGTGCCGCCGTCGCGCGCGGCTACCACGACCCGGCCGATCCCCGGATGTCGCGCTTCACCGTGCCGGACGCGGTGTGCCCCAACCGCCGGTACCGCACCGGCGACGCGGTGCGGCGACTGCCCGACGGCGAACTGGAGTTCCTGGGGCGCCGCGACGGCCGAGACCCCGACCGTCGGCTGAGCGCCGGCCTGTCGGCTCCTCAGTCCTGAGTGGCCTCGTCGGTCTTGATCCAGCCGCAACCGATCGAGCCGTCGGAGCGTTGGGCACGCGCCAGCGTCCACTCCTCGGTGTTGAAGACGCTGGCCACCGTGTGGATGCTCGCGAACTCCCCGTCCTTGCCGATGCGGGGCGCGTCCGACTCGGGCGCCACCCGGGGCGCGGTACCGTCGCCGACGGCGCCGGGCGGGTCGCCATCGTGGATCACGCACCGGTCGACCGAACCGAAACCGGGATCGGTCTGCACCGGGAATCCCTTCTCCAGCGCGAAGGTGAAGGTCTCCCGCTCACCATCCTGTTCGGACGCGGGCGAGTTGTAGGGACGGGACACCGCCGTGATCGTGAAGCCGTCCTTCTTCGCCTTCAGGCCGGACAGCTTGCCGTCGTTGCCGCCCCGGATCGGATACGCGACCTGCTCGGCGCGCTTGCCGTCCCAGGTCCACACGTAGGCCGACATCGTCGGCGCCCCGGCGGCCGGGATCCACTCGTACACGACCGCCGCGTCCAGATCGGCGTCACCGTCGACGTCGGCGAACTTCGGCGCGCTGACCTGATGCAGGCCGACGTCGGTGCCCTCGTAGCCCTTCTCGGTGTAGTCGCCGTCCTTGAGCTGGTACTTGCCGCCCGTGCCCAGTCGGACCTCGGCGTTGGCGAAGTCGAACTTCCGGATGCCCTCGTCCGCCGGCGACTTGGCGTCGCCGTCCTTCTGCCCACAGGCGGCCAAGCCGCCGACGAGGGCCGCCAGGGTCAGGACGACGGCGAGGGGCCGCACGCTAGCGGATCACCGTTTCCAGTGCGATCTCGGCCATGTCGGCGAAGGAACGTTCCCGGTCCTCACTCGACATCACTTCCTTGGTGATGAGATGGTCGCTGATGGTCACCAGGGTCAGGGCCCGGGCCTTGAACTTCGCCGCCAGCGTGTACAGCGCCGCGGCCTCCATCTCCACCGCCAGCACGCCGTACTCGGCGAGCTTCGCCTCCATCTCGGCGTTGTCCGAGTAGAAGGTGTCGGCCGAGAAGATCGGTCCGACGTGGACGGTCTTGCCCTTCTCGGTGGCGACGTCGACCGAGTTGCGCAGCAGCCCGAAGTCGGCCACCGGCGCGTAGTCGAACAGGCCGTTGAACCGCACCCGGTTCATGGCCGAGTCGGTGGTGGCGCCGATCGCGGCGACCACGTCCCGCAGGCTGAGGTCCTTGCTCATGGCCCCGGCGCTGCCGACCCGCACCAGGGTCTTCACGCCGAACTCGGCCAGCAGCTCGTGCGCGTAGATCGACGCCGAGGGCTGCCCCATCCCCGAACCCTGAATCGACAGCCGGTGCCCCTGGTAAGTCCCGGTGTAGCCGTACATGTTGCGCACGGCGGTGTACTGCACCGGATCGGTCAGGTAGGTCTCGGCGATCCATTTGGCGCGCAGCGGGTCGCCGGGCAGCAGGACGGTCTCGGCGATGTCGCCGGGCTTGGCGGAGATATGAGCGGTCACGCGCCGATCATGCCACGAGGCTCAGCCAGTTCCCCAACAGGTGGTGACCGCCCTCGGTGAGGATCGCCTCCGGGTGGAACTGCACACCCGCCACCGGCAGCTCGCGGTGTCGCAGCGCCATGATCTCGCCGCTCTCGGCGCGGGCGGTGACGGCGAGGTCGTGCGGCAAGGGTTCGTCCACGATCAGGGAGTGGTAGCGGGTGACCGTGACCGGGTTGGGCAGGCCCGCGAACAGTCCGGCCTCGTCGTGGCTGATCCGGCTGGTCTCGCCGTGCCGGGGTTCGTCGGCGCGGGAGACCGTGCCGCCGTAGTGCTCGGCGATGACCTGGTGCCCCAGGCACACGCCCAGCACCGGACGGCGGCCCGCGAACCGGTCCAGCAGCGCGTGACAGGTCCGCGCCTCGCCGGGACGCCCCGGACCCGGGGACAGCAGTAGGGCGTCGGTGCCGGTCAACGGCACCTCGTCGGCGGTGAACTCGTCGGCCCGGCGGATCACGACCTCGGCGCCCAGGCCGCGCAGATAGTCCACGATGGTGTAGACGAAGGAGTCGCGGCAGTCGGCGACGAAGATCCGCACGCTAGGACGAGCTCTTGTCGGTCGGGGAGGACTCCAGGTCGTAGCCGGACGGGTTGTCGGTCACCCGGTCGGAGTCGTTGTCGTCCCGGTTGTCGCCACCGCCGCCGTCACTCCCGTCACCGCCATCGTCCTCAATGGTGGACTGGGTCGGCGTCATCATCGCCGACAACTGCGGGAACGCCACGAACCACAACAGCGCGCCCGTACCGAGGATCAGCACCGTCGAGCCGATGAGCTTGCCCGGCAGGCCGAACGGGATCTTGCTCCAGATCCAGGAGTACATCACTTGCCTCCCGCTTCGGGCGGCAACGCGTCGCCGCGCTTGCGTTCGTCGGTCAGCTGCGCCCACACGATGTAGCGCTCATAGTTGTCCCACCACGGGTAACACGTGGTCATGGTGAACCAGCGGTCCTCGTCGGTCGGCTTGACGCCGGGCTCGTTCGGCACCGGCGCTACGACGTCCAAATTGGTGGGTTTGACGATCTTGTTGCCGGTGATCTCGTAGATGAAGAACTTCTTCGCCGTCTCGATGACGACCTTGTCGCCCTCTTTGAGCTCGTCGATGTGCCGGAAGATCGCCGACACGTTGTGACCGGCGACCGCGAAGTTGCCCTTCTCACCGGGCATCGCCGAATCCGAGTAGTGGCCGGGCGCCTTCTCGATGTCGTCGAGGTCGGTACCCTCCACGATCACCCACGGCTCCGAACGGATCTGCGGCATGTACAACCGGGCGATCGCCCCGCCCGGAACCGGGTCCAGCGTCGGGTCCTTGCCCTTGTCGACCTGGTCCTCCCAGGCGTCCGACTGCTTGCCCTGGGCGTTGTTGATCTCGGCCTCGGTGCCCCACATCTGGTAGGCCACGAACAGCATCACGACCACGCCCAGCGTCAGCAGCAGCTCGCCGCCGATCCGCACCGCCTTGGCCTGCGGGGACGGCGAACCGTCCCGGTGCCGTTTGATCGACCGCCGTCTGCGGGTCTCCGGCCGGTCCGCGGCCGGGGGCGGGGCGGACTCGCGCGGGATCCGGGGGATCAGCGTCGTCTCGTCCGGACCCGGGATCAGGCCCAGCGGATCGATCTCGGGTTCACCGGTCTCGGGCTCGTCGGGAACCTCCGGTGGCGGCACCCGGCCGCCCTGCCCCGGAACCGACGCCCGGCCGCGCGCGGGCGGGTCGAACGGCGGTTCGGCCTCGCCAAACCAGTCGTCGTCTCCGCGGTGCATGCTCAACGCCGTCGCCCTCTTCTATCTGTGCGCACCCTGCCGGATCCAAGCCTAACCGTAAGAACACATGGCCACACCCGTCCATCCGTACCGGGCGCTGTCGTCATCGGTCACACTTCGGGAGATAAGGTGTGGGTCACGAAGACGTACGTCCCTCAACGACCAGGAAGCAGTTCACGCAATGCCGAAGTCGCGCGTTCGGAAGAAGAAGGTGTACACGGCCCCCGCCGAGCTGCGCCCGAAGACCCCCGAGTCCACCCACCAACCCAGTCCCACCTGGGTGCCGGTGCTCGCGGTGATCCTCATCGTCCTGGGTATCGGCTGGCTGGTGACCTTCTATCTCACCGAGGGGTCCTTCCCGGTCGCGCCGTGGGGCTACTGGAACCTCGCCGTCGGTTTCGCGTCGCTGGTCGCGAGCCTGCTGGTGCTGTCACGCTGGCGGTGACCGAATCGGCGCTGCGATGGCGCGTACCCCGGCATGTCGTCGCGGTGAAGGTTGCCTCGACGGCGGTATTCGCGCTGTCGGCGCTGTGGTTCAGCGGTGACGTCGCCAGGTTCTCCGTCGCCGTCGGCGCCACCCTGCTGGCGGGCGCCTACGCCGTCCGCGACCTCGTCGCCCCGATCCGGCTGACCGCCGACGCCGAGGGCGTCGGGGTCTCGCGCGGCTTCTTCGGGCTGCGCTACGTGGCCTGGAGCGAGATCGCCCGGATCCGGGTCGACGAACGCCGCCGCTTCGGCGCCACCACGAAACTCCTCGAGATCGACGTGGACTACACGCTGTTCCTGTTCAGCCGCCACGAACTCGGCGCCGAACCCGACGAGGTCGCCGACGCGCTGCGGGAGCTGCGCGACCGGGTCGCCTTACCCCGTCGTGCCGCGCCTCTAGGGTGGGAGGATGCGGACGGTGACCTGGCGGGCCGACGTGGACGGCCTGAGTATTCGGCAACTGCGCGTGGTGGAGGAGACTCCCGCGTGGTGCCATCACGAGCGGGTGACCGCGCCCCGGCTGACGCTGGTTCACCACGGGGTGTTCGGTTGGCGATCGGGGCGCTGGCGGGGGATGGCGGATCCGGTCACCGCGTATCCGGGCCAGGTCGGCCAGGAACAGTCCATTTCGCACAGTCCGGGAGCCGTTGACGGCTATACCGTGATCGCGGTCGAGGGGCGGACAGCCGCGCGGGTGCGCGCGGTGGGTGGTCCGCTGCGGACTCCGGCTCGGGTGGACCTCGCGCGGCGGATCCTGGCCGCGCGGGTGCGTCAGGGTGCCGACGCGTTCGAGATCGCCGACCGGGTTCACACGCTGCTGGGGCAACTGCTGGACGCGGGCGGGGTGGCGGGGCCGACGGAGGGTTCGAGCGCCTCACATCGTCGGCTGGCTGATGCGGCGCGACGGCTGCTGGCGGCGCGGCCGGGGATTGGCAGCCTGACAGAGCTCGCCGGTGAACTGGGGACCAGCCGGTCGCACCTGAGCCGGGTGTTCCGGCGAGAAACCGGGGAATCGCTGACCCGTTGGCGAACCCGGATGCGGATGCAGGCGGCGATGGACCAGCTCGCTGGGGACGGTGGCGATCTGGGCCGACTTGCGGCCGGGCTCGGGTTCGCCGATCACGCTCACCTCACCCGTACGACGCGCCGCGAACTGGGCACGACCCCGTCGCGACTGCGGACGCTGCTGGGCGGTCAGGCGCGGTCTGAGCACGAATATTCAAGTTGATTCGTCGCGCTGGTAGCAGGATCGGCGTCATGAACGCATCGCTCATCGCCCGGACCTGGAGCGGGCGCGCAGCCTCGGCGGAGGCGGCCGACGCCTACGAGGCGATCTTCCGCGACTCGGTGCTGCCGGAACTGCGAGGCATCCCCGGCTTCGCCTTCGCTCACCTGCTGCGGCAGGACAGCGCCGAGGGCGTCCGGTTCACGACGGTCACGTTCTTCGCGTCGATGGACGCGATCCGGGCCTTCGCCGGAACCGACCCGACCCGCGCCCACGTCAGCGCGGCGGCCCGCGCCGTGCTCAGCCGGTATGACGATCACGTCGAGCACCACACCGCCGTTCCGCTGTCCGAGCCGTAACGGCCGCTCGGCGGCCCGTCGTCCAGAACCACGCCGTGATCGCGCCGCGGCGCGCGTCGCCAGGACCGTAACGCCCCTCGTCCAGCACCACACCGCTGTCCAGCTCGCCGCCGGGGCCGTAACGGCCGCTCGGCGCGAAACGCCCCGTCCGTCAGCACAGGCACGACGGTCGAGGCCGCGAGCTCGACCGCCACGTCCACGTCGGACGCGAACCCCTGGCGCGACAGCTCGACACCGCTGCCGCAGTCGCGAACCGCCCGCACCACGTCGGTCGAACCCGCGAAGGCGGCGCGCGCCGCGCGGGCCTCCGGCGACCAGTGCGCGTCGTCGACCGGCAGCGCCGCCAGCACCGCCCCGGCACCCAGCAGATCCTCCAGGCACGGCCGCAGCGACCCGTCGCCCCACTTCTCACCCGCGGCGATCACCACCACCGGCCTGCCGGGCTGTCCGTAACCGTTGCCGCCGATCCACTTCCCGACGGCGGTGGCGTTTCGCAGGCAACCGGCCACCACGGTCCCCTGCCGCACCGAGGCCGCGATCGAGGAACCGTTCGGCGACGGCAACACCAGCCGCGCGACCTTCGGCGCGGCCAACAGCGCCGCTGGCGACAGCGACCAGGGGTTGTCCGTGTCGACCATGCGCCGCCCCACCGCGAGCTCGGCGTCGTGCTGGGCCGCGAACCCCCGCGCCGACTCGTCCCGCCACGGATACGGGAACACCGCGCTGCCGTGCTCGACGGCGACGGTGACCGCCGTCGTGAACGACAACACGTCCACGACCACCACGCAGGCACCCTCCGAAGCCAGCTCCATGGCTTCCATTGGCCCCCAACCGAACCGGACTGAGTACCCGTTTTGCCCGAAATAGTCGCTCACCGGCGGATCATGGCACACCCCTCCTGGCCCGAGCACACCGCGACCATCGCCGCGACCCACGATTTATGCTCACGTCCATGACATCGACACTGATCACGGTCGCCCCCACCGGAGCCGAGTCGTCGAAGGCCGACGTCCCCGCCCTGCCGGTCACGCTCGACGAACTCGTCGCGACCGCCGGGGACTGCGAGGCGGCGGGCGCTAGCGTCATCCACGTCCACATCCGCGACGCCGAGGCCCAGCCCACCCTCGACCTGGGCCGCCTCAAGGACACCGTCGCCGCGCTGCGCGAGTCCACCAACCTGATCGTCCAGCTGTCCACCGGCGGTGCCGTCACCGACCCCGAGGAGCACCGGCTGCGGGTGCTGGAGGCCGCCCCCGACATGGCCTCGTGCACGATGGGCACCGTCAACTTCGGCGACGACGTTTTCATGAACCGCTGGGAGTTCATCGTCGAACTCCACCAGCGGATGCGCGACCGCCGCATCGTCCCCGAGTACGAGATCTTCGACGTCGGTCACCTCACCTCGCTGGAGCGGCTGCTCAACCAGCACGGCCTGCCGCACGGCGAGCACGTTCACGTCGACTTCGTCCTGGGCGTGCCCGGCGGTGCCCCCGGCGACGCTTCCACCGTGACCGCCTTCGCCGAGGCCACCCGCCGTCACCTGCCGCCCGGCTCGACCTTCTCGGCCACCGGCATCGGCCGGGGCACCCTGCCGGTCATGTTCGCGTCGCTGGCGCACGGCGGTCACCTGCGGGTCGGTATGGAGGACACGGTGTCCTACGCCCGCCGGGTACCCGTCGACTCCAACGCTCAGCTGGTGGCCCGGGCCGCCGACGCCGCGCTGCTGGCGCAGCGGCCCGCCATGCCCGTCGCCGACGCCCGGAAGCTGCTCAACATCACCGGTTAATCCCCACACATTCGCTGGCTTTACCGTGTTGCCCGCGATTACGTTGAGCTCGTGACCAAGGCTTATCGGGGCGGCGGACTGCTCGCCGAGATCGTGCGTTCGGGATTCGTCGAAGGCTTCCACCGCGGCAGTGCCGTGGTCCTGGACGCCAACGGCGGGGTCCGCGACAGCATCGGCGACATCGACGCCCCGATCTTCCCGCGTTCGGCCAACAAGCCGATGCAGACGCTGGGCGCGCTGCGCTCCGGACTGCCGTTCACGGCCCCCGCCGATCTGGCGCTGGCCTCGGCCAGTCACCGCGGTGAGCCGTTCCACGTCGACGCCGTCCGTTCGCTGCTCGAGCGCGCCGAGCTCAGCCCCGAGGCCCTGCAGTGCCCGCCCGCGTGGCCCATCGAGGAGTCCGCGCGTGACGCCGCGATCGCCTCCGGCGCGGGCAAGAGCCGCCTGACCATGAACTGCTCCGGCAAACACGCCGCGATGCTCGCCACCAGCCGGGCCGCGGGCTGGTCCACGGACGACTACCTGTCGCCCAACCACCCGCTCCAGCAGGCCAACGCCCGCGCCACCACCGATCTGACCGGCTACGACATCGCCGCGATCGGTGTCGACGGCTGCGGCGCCCCGCTCGTCGCCTACCCGCTGCTGGGTCTGGCCCGGGCCTTCCTCCACCTGGTCCACGCGGAACCCGGCACCCCGGAACGCGCCGTGGCCGACGGCATGCGCGCCCACCCCGAGCTGGTCTCGGGCACCCACGGTTTCGACACCCGCCTCATGCGCGCCGTCCCCACCGCGCTGGCCAAACTCGGCGCCGAAGGCGTCCAGGCGCTGGCCGTGCCCGGCGTCGGCGCCGTCGCGGTCAAGATCGACGACGGCGACAACCGCGCCTCCGGCCCCGTCGCGGTATCGGCGCTGCGCACCATGGACCTGACCAACCTCTCGCTCGACAAATCCACACTCGACAAGCTGGCCACCACGCCGCTTTACGGTGGCGGCAAGCGAGTCGGCTCGGTTCGTCCCGTCTGGCCGATATAACTTCTCCACAATCGAGGGTTGCGTGGCCGAGTCGATTACTCGCAGCTACGGCTACGGCTACGGCTTCGTCATCGCGGCGCTGGGCGAAGGATTCGGGCGACGGACAGGCCGTGACGGTCAACGAACTTTCCGCGGTGTCGATGCCAGGAATCCCGACGCGGAGAAATTCGAGGGCATGATCTTGATGGGAGTGCGGCGCCTACGACACCGCCACCGGCAAGACCTTGTGGACGAAGCAGGGCAAGTACGATGAGATCGACGTCGTGGACGGCGAGATGATCACCACGGCCTTCTCGAAGGCCAACGGGCACGTCGAGCCGATCCAGGTCTTCGATTGGCGTACCGGCAAGGGAAAGTGGCAACTCGCCGGTGGAGAACTGGTCGCGCACGACGATGACCACTTCGTCTTCGTCGATCCCGATGCCGCCGACGGCCCCACACTGTCCGTCGTGTCGCGCGAGAATCCCCGCTGAGGACGCTCACACCCTCAGACGTGGCCGCTGATGGGGCGCGGCCGGTACGGCTCCTCCAGCCGGGCGATCTCCGCGTCGGTGAGCCGCAGCGACACCGCCGCCACCGCGTCGGCCAGGTGCCCGGGCTTCGTGGCGCCCACGATTGGCGCCGTCACGCCGGGGCGGGACAACAGCCAGGCCAGCGCCACCTTCGCGGGGGCCTCGCCGCGTTCGGCGGCGACCTCGCGCAGCACGTCCACGATGTCGAAGTCGTTGTCGCTGTAGCGTTCGTCGAGCAGGGGGTCGGTGCCGGAGCGCAGCGTGTTGCGGCCCCCGCCGCGTTCGCGGGTGCCCGCGAGGAGGCCCCGTGCCAACGGGCTCCACGGCAGCACGCCGACGCCCTGGTCCCGGCACTGCGGGATCATCTCGCGCTCCTCCTCGCGGTACACGAGGTTGTAGTGGTTCTGCATGGACACGAACGGGGTCCAGCCGTTGGCCGCCGCGATGTGTTGCGCCTTGGCGAACTGCCAGGCGTACATACTGGACGCTCCTATGTAGCGCGCCTTGCCGGAGCGCACCACGTCGTGCAGCGCCTCCATCGTCTCGGCGATCGGGGTGTCGTAGTCCCAGCGGTGGATCTGGTACAGGTCGACGTGATCGGTGCCCAGGCGGCGCAGTGACGCGTCGACGCCGTCGAGGATGTGTTTGCGGGACAGGCCGGAGTCGTTGGGGCCCTTGCCCATCGGGAAGTAGACCTTCGTGGCCAGGACGTAGTCCTCGCGGCGGCGGAACAGCTTCGACAGCAGCCGTCCGGTGATCTCCTCGCTGGCGCCGTCGGAGTACATGTCGGCGGTGTCGAAGAACGTGATCCCGGCTTCGACCGCGGCGCGCACGATGGGTTCGGCGTCGGCTTGCGGCAGCACCCACGCGTCCAGGTTCGGGTCGCCGTAACTCATCATTCCCAGGCAGATCCGGGACACTCGCAGGCCGTGATCTCCCAGCCGGATGTATTCCACTGTCTTCTCCTCGTCGTCGTCGGTTCATCGTGCAAGCCGAAACGCGAGATCGCAATGGACGATCGCAGGCTACGGTGCCTATCTGCCTGGATATCCAAGGAGTTTCGGTCGAATCGCCTGGGGAGGTCGCGACCACAGCGAAAAGCGCGTCATAGACACCACCGACCGCGATCACATCACCACAAGCAGCACCCCCGGAACTCGCATCACAGGGAGCCCACCATGAACACCATCTACCGCAACGCGTTCGACAACGGTGAGGACTACGGACCCCACGGCCCCAACGCATGGAACGGCAAGACCTGCGCCCACTGCACCGCCGAGAAGGGCCACACCGTCGAGTGGCCCTGCTCACCAGCCCGAAAGCTGCGGGAACGCGATCGTGGGGCTCGCTAGCATCGGGGCATGACCGACACCCGCTCCGTCGTCGAAGCGTTCTTCGGCTTCCGCGCCAAGAACGACATCGACGGCCTGCTCACCCTGATCGCCGACGACGCCGACTTCCACGCCTTCGGCGACCCGGGCATTCCGTGGCTGGGCAGCTATACCGGTCCGTCCGGCGCCGCCGAGTTCTTCGGCCTGCTCTTCAAGGGCATCACCGACACCGGTACCGAGGTCGACGCCATGCTCGTCGACGGCGAGGAGGCCGCCGTGTTCGGGCGGGTCCGTGTCAACGTCAACGCCGTCGACAAGCCGTACGAGTCACCGTTCGCGCTGCGGTTGACGGTTCGCGACGGCAAGATCGTTCGCCACCACGTCTTCGAGGACTCCTACGGTCTGCACGAGGTGTGGCGACGCGGCTAGCCAACGGTTGCTAGGCCCCGTCCAGCTGCTCGATGGTCTTGTTGGACGGGCCGCGCTGCTGCCGGGCGACCTGGGCGACCCGCTCGGTCTCGCGCAGCACCCGGATCACGTTGCGGCGGGTCAGTTTGGCCAGGTCGTCGTCGCTCCAGCTCCGGGAGGCGAGTTCGCCGATGAGGTTGGGGTAGCCGGTGACGTCGTTGAGCTGTTCGGGGGTGGCGCCGATGCCGTCCATGTCGCCGCCGATACCGACGCAGTCGACCCCGGCGATCTCGCGGATGTGGTCGATGTGATCGGCCACATCAGACACTGACGCTCCGGGGCAGGGGTTCGCCGCGAACCAGGCCTCCCGGCGGGCCTTGCGCTCCTCGTAGCCCGCCTCGTTGGCGTCCTCGGCGACCGCGAGCTGGGCCTTGTCGTCGTAGGCCTCCAGCGCGTCCATCCACTCCTTGCACGCCTCGTTGAGGAAGCCGGGCACGAAGGTGGCCATGACGATGCCCTGGGTGTCCTTCACGCGCCGCAGCACGTCGTCGGGGACGTTGCGGGGGTGGGAACACAAGGCAAGTGCGTTGGAGTGGGAGAAGAACGCGGGCGCCTCGCTGACGTCGAGCGCGGCGTGCATTGTGGAGGGAGCGACGTGGGAGATGTCGACGAGCATGCCCAGGCGGTTCATCTCGCGCACCACCTCGCGGCCGAACTCGCTCAGGCCGCCGACGACGGGCGCGTCGGTGGCGCTGTCGGCCCACGCGGTGTTGGAGGTGTGGGTGAGGGTCATGTAGCGGACGCCGAGCCGGTACATCATCCGCAGCGTGCCCAGCGAGTCGGCGATGGAGTGGCCGCCCTCGGCTCCCAGCAGCGAGGCGATCCTGCCGTCGGAGAAGGCCTTGTCGATCTCGTCGGCGGTGGTGGCCAGGGCGAGATCGTCGTAGCGGCCGATCATCTCGTGGGCGCCGTCGATCTGTTCCAATGTGGCCGTGACCGCCGCCTCGCCCTGGAGGCTGACCGGGACGAACACCGACCAGAACTGGCCGCCCATGCCGCCGGCGCGCATCCGGGGGATGTCGGTGTGCAGGCCGTGCTCGGTCTGGTCGACGGCGATGTCGATCGCGTCGAAGTCGTAACGGACCTTGCCGCGCATGCGAATCAGCAGGTCGTTGTGCCCGTCGATGACGGGGGCGGTGGCGAGGAGCGCGCCCGCGCGCGCCGATGCGGTCGTGGACATGATTCGCAGCCTACGTTTTGTTAACCGGTTTTGCTGTCGGGGTGTCAGCTGGTAACTGTCGTATCACAGTCATTGACGAGTTCCCGCCACTTGGCCACCTGACGGGCCGAGACGGGGGAGGCCCAGTTGGGGCGGGCCGCCGATCCGATGTGGAACGCGTTGACGCCGCAGTCGCGCAGGATCGGGACCTGGGACGGCCGCAGTCCGCCCCCCGCCATGACGGGGACCAGCGAGACGGCCGCCCGCAGATTGTCCATTCCGGACGAAACACCGTCGGGGTGGCCCGCGGTGAGCACCTGGTCCAAGCCGGGCAGCGACCGGACGGCCGCCATGGCCTCGGCGTGGTCGCGGGTGTGGTCGACGACACGGTGGCAGGTCCAGGGCAGCCCGACCGCCCGGGCGAGCTGGCGGGTGGAGTCGAGGTCGATGGTGCCGTCGGCGCCGAGGAAGCCGAGCACGAAGCCGTCGGCACCGGCCTCGGCCAGTTTGGTGGCGAGACGGGCGAGTTCGTCGAGGTCGGTGGGGGCGAAGTCCTCGCGCAGTCGCAGCATGACCCGCAGCTGGATGTCGCAGACGGCGCGGATCGCGGCGACGGTGCGCAGCGAGGGGGTCAGTCCGTCGGCGGCCATGTTGGTGACCAGTTCGAGCCGGTCGGCTCCGCCCGCGGCGGCGGCGCGGGCGTCGGCCGCGTCGAGTGCGATAACTTCCAGCAACGGAGTAGGCATTCCATGATCTTTGCAGGGCACGAAACTCTTAATTAAGTTGACGGAAGCTCTGTCTGAAATGTCGTAAATGTCAGCAGCGACAACCTCCCCGCCACCCCGGGCGTCTGGGTGGGTGACAACGAAAAGGAGCGTTCATGTACCAACGCCCCCCGCCGAACCCCAGGTTCGACGAGTTCGTGCGCGCCCGCAGCGCGTCGCTGCTGCGGGCCGCTTTCCTGTTGACGGGCGGCGACCAGCACCAGGCCGAGGACCTGGTGCAGTCGGCGCTGGCGCGCACCCTGCGCGCCTGGTCGCGGCTCGAACGCGAGGACAACGCGGAGGCGTACACCCGCAAGACCATGTACCACCTACAGGTGGGCTGGTGGCGGCGCCGAGCGCGCGAACGCCGGGCCAACAAACTGCTCCATCCACAGGAGATCGTGGCGGACGGCGCGGACGACGTGCTGCGGCGGCTCGCCCTCAAGTCGGTACTGCGGCGGCTCACCCCGAAACAACGCGCCGTACTGGTGCTGCGGTTCTACGAGGACCTCAGCGTCGCCGAGACCGCCGACGTCCTGGAGTGCAGCCCCGGCACCGTCAAGAGCCAAACCGCGAAGGCTCTGACGTTGCTGCGCGATCGGGCACCACAGCTGCGGGAACTGCGAAGGGCATGGACATGAACGACGACATCGGAAAAGAGCTGACCGATTTGACCAAGGAAGCGAAAGCCGTCGATATGACAGAACGCGCCTACGTGGGAGCGCGGCGGCTCGGCATGCGCCGGATGGTGCTGGGCACCGCCGTCGTCGTCGCGCTGATGGGCGGCGGAGTCGCCGGGGCGGTGAGCCTGTTGCCCACCGGCTCGGTGAGCCAGCCCACCGACGGTGGCGACGACTGCGCCACCGAGACCCCGACCGACGACCAGACCGACCCCACCGGTGGGCCCTACAGCGACGAACCCAGTTCCTCGACCACCGACGGATCCGACAACACCGTGACGCCGTCGGACGATCCGAGCGACTCGGGTTCCGATCTGCCGACGATGACCGAAGAGCCCAGCTCCTCGGCCACCGACGAGCCCTCGCAGTCCGACGAACCCAGCTGCGAGCCGTCGGACGAGCCCAGCTCCACCGAGACGACGACCGAAGAGCCCAGCTCGTCGAGCGCCGACGAACCGAGCTCGTCGAGCACCGACGAGCCGAGCTCCTCAAGCTCCGATGAGCCCACCTCCTCGAGCTCCGACGAACCCACCTCGACCGGCGAGGTCACCACGGACACGCCATAACGGCCCACGAGATTGGCACGAACAGCGGACGGCGCCACCGGCGTCGTCCGCTTCAATTTGTCAGGTCGCCGTGTCAACCTCAGCCGCCCTCGCGGGCGTCTACGACGGTGACATGTCCTGAGGAGAGCCCATGACCCGACACCGGTCGGACTTCGAGGAGTTCGCGATCGCGTGTACCCCGGCGCTGCTGCGGTCGGCGTACCTGCTCACGGGGGACCAGCACCTCGCCGAAGACCTGGTGCAGTCGGCCCTGGCGCGCACCCACCGGGCGTGGAAACGCCTGGAACACTCCGGCAACGCCCACGCCTACACTCGCAAGATCATGTACCACCTCCAGGTGTCGTGGTGGCGGCGTCGCAAAGTCGCCGAGAGCTTCACCGAGACCCCCGTCGAGACCGCCTTCGCCGACTCCACCCACGACGTCGACCTGCGACTGAGCCTGCGCGCGGCGCTGTTCCAGCTCGCCCCCCGGCAACGCGCCGTCATCGTGCTGCGGTACTTCGAGGACCGCTCCGTCACCCAGACCGCCGAGATCCTCGGCTGCGCGGAGGGAACGGTCAAGACCCAGGCCTTCCGCGCCCTCAACAAACTCCGATCCGTGCTGCCCGACCTCGTCGAACTGACCAACGGAGAGCTGGCATGACGACAAAGCAACTCAAGGACCTCCTCACCGACATGGCCGACGAGGTGCAGCCGACCAGGGTCCACGAGCGCGCCGTCGCGCAGTCGAAGCGCATCGGCAGGCGCAACGCGATCCTGGCGTCCATCACGGCGCTGTTGTTGACCGGCAGCGGCCTGTTCGGGTTCAGCGTGCTGGCCCACGGGATGGGCAACGGCGGCACCGAACACCAGGTCGCCGACGGCGAACTGCCGACCTCCGACGTGAACAAGCTGTCGGGGACCTACTACCAGGTGTCGGACCCGGACGGCGAACCTGAATCCGTGGTCTCCTGGCAGGCGGGGGGAGACGAGGTGGCGGAGCCCCTCACCGCGATCGATACCGAGGACCAGTACTACGCCACCGGCAACGTCTCCCCCAACGGCGAGTACTTCAGCTATATGACGTCGCCGTCCAACGACGGTGGCGATCCGGAGGTCACCGACCGGATCTTCGTCGCCACCTTCGCGGACAACGCCACCGGCGAGGTCGCCCAGTACTCCGCCGCCGAGGACCTGTGCGCCGAACCGGTGTGGGCCCCCGACAGCAAACGGCTGTTCGTCGACCGCGGCTCGGCCGGAGACGGCGACCGGACCGGTTTCGTGGACGTCGAAACCAGCGAGTTCACGTCGTTCCCGGTGGAGAATCCCTGCGACGCGCAGGTGGCCACCAACGCCGACGGCGAGGACCTCGTCTTCTCCACCGAGGCTTCCGGTGACTCCGTCGAGGTCTACGCCACCAACGGCAGCGGCGAACGGACGGCGACGGGCGCCGCCAAGGTCATGATGGAGAGCGGGCGCTACATAACCGAACTGGTCGCGGTGTCCCCCGACGGCCGGTTCCTGTGCGTCAGCACCGAATCCGAACCGGGGAGCTACACCGAGGACATGTCCGCTGGCCGCTACGGCTACTGCGACGCCATCATCGACACCGGCGCCAAGGAGGAGATCGAGGTCTCCGACAACAACGGTGTCCTGCCCACCGGCAGCCCCTCGGTGTTCGCCATTCCCGGTCGACTCCTCCTCGAAGGCGACGACGGCAAGGGCAACGGCATCCACCTGCTCTACGACTACGACGGCAAGCTCATCGACGAGGCCTCCTCCCCGATGGGGGAGGAGTCGCTGCCGTCGGCTTTCGTCCCCGACTAGCCACCCCCCACCCCTGAGGAGAACCAACCGACCCCACACCCTGGGAGAAAGGGGTGTGGGGTCGGCTGCCGTACAGGTGGGTCACGCGCCAGCTGGTTGCCGGGCAGGTTCCCAGCCAATAACCGGAAGAACATCCACCCTAGGTCACGGTTGTGACATCCGGCCACTTTGAGCTCATAACTGTGCCGCATTTCCTGCTGCGCGCCCACCAGGCGGCGCCTGGAGGCCGCTCGCGACGGAAGACGACACAGTTATGAGCTCTCACGACAGGGGCCACAAAAATCCGTCCCGCCTCCACACCAGTGGAAGCGGGACGGATCCGTCGTTTAAGGACGAGCGACTAGAAGCCGCCCATTCCGCCCATGTCGGGAGCGCCACCGGCGGGGGCGGCCTCCTTCTCGGGCTTGTCGGCCACGACGGCCTCGGTGGTCAGGAACAGACCGGCGATCGAGGCGGCGTTCTGCAGCGCGGAACGGGTCACCTTGGTCGGGT
Organism: Stackebrandtia nassauensis DSM 44728; assembly: GCF_000024545.1. Taxonomy (GTDB): domain Bacteria; phylum Actinomycetota; class Actinomycetes; order Mycobacteriales; family Micromonosporaceae; genus Stackebrandtia; species Stackebrandtia nassauensis. The sequence continues at coordinate 6,478,067 of NC_013947.1, read as the reverse complement.
CGTTGATGCCAGCCTCCAGCATGTCCACGTACTCGCCGGTGGCGGCGTTGAGGCCCTGACCGGCGGGGAGGTTGCGGACGCGCTCGGCGACCACGCCACCCTCGAGACCGGCGTTGGCGGCGATCTGCTGCAGCGGAGCCGACAGCGAGTTCTTCACCAGCTGGACACCGGTGGCCTCGTCACCCTCGAGCTCGATCTTGTCGAACGCGGTGGTGCCGGCCTGGACCAGCGCCACGCCACCACCGGGGACGATGCCCTCTTCGACGGCGGCCTTGGCGTTGCGGACGGCGTCCTCGATGCGGTGCTTGCGCTCCTTCAGCTCGACCTCGGTGGCCGCGCCGACCTTGATGACGGCCACGCCGCCGGCCAGCTTGGCGAGACGCTCCTGGAGCTTCTCGCGGTCGTAGTCGGAGTCGGAGTTCTCGATCTCGCCGCGGATCTGGGCCACCCGGCCGTCGATCTGCGCCTGGTCACCGGCACCGTCCACGATGGTGGTCTCGTCCTTGGTGATGACCACCTTGCGGGCCTTGCCCAGCATGTCGATGGTGGCGTTCTCCAGCTTGAGACCCAGCTCCTCGCTGATGACCTGACCACCGGTGAGGGTGGCGATGTCGCCCAGCATGGCCTTGCGGCGGTCACCGAAGCCCGGAGCCTTGACGGCGGCGGACTTGAAGGTGCCCTTGAGCTTGTTGACGATCAGGGTGGCCAGGGCCTCGCCCTCCACGTCCTCGGCGATGATCACGAGGGACTTTCCGCCCTGCATGATCTTCTCGAGGGTGGGCAGCAGGTCCTTGACCGCGGAGATCTTGGAGTTGGCGATCAGGAGGTACGGGTCCTCCAGGACGGTCTCCATGCGCTCCTGGTCGGTCACGAAGTAACCGGAGATGTAACCCTTGTCGAAGCGCATGCCCTCGGTGAGCTCGAGCTCCAGGCCGAAGGTGTTGGACTCCTCGACGGTGATGACACCCTCTTTGCCGACCTTGTCCATGGCCTCGGCGATGATGTCGCCGACGCTGTTGTCACCGGCCGAGATCGAGGCGGTGGCGGCGATCTGGTCCTTGGACTCGATGTCCTTGGACAGCTTGGCCAGTTCCTCGGCGACGGCGGCCACGGCGGCCTCGATGCCGCGCTTGAGCGCGATCGGGTTGGCGCCGGCGGCGACCGAGCGCAGCCCGTTACGCACCAGGGCCTGGGCAAGGACGGTGGCGGTGGTGGTGCCGTCCCCGGCTACGTCGTCGGTCTTCTTGGCGACCTCTTTGACCAGCTCGGCGCCGATCTTCTCGTACGGGTCCTCCAGCTCGATCTCCTTGGCGACGGATACACCGTCGTTGGTGATCGTGGGGGCGCCCCACTTCTTGTCGAGAACGACGTTGCGGCCCTTGGGACCGAGGGTCACCTTGACGGCGTCGGCGAGGGCGTTCATTCCCCGCTCGAGCCCGCGGCGAGCCTCTTCGTCGAAAGCGATGATCTTAGCCATGCGGCTTGAACCCTTCCGGATATACGAGTCTTTACGTCTGTCTTAGCCGGGCGGGCGGCCCGCGACGACCTGGCCTCCTGGCGGGAGGCCCCACCACCCCGGCGGTTGGCACTCAGCGATTGCGAGTGCCAATGACAGGTATAGCACTCTCGGGCCGAGAGTGCCAAACCGGGTGGGGTCGGCACTGCTCAGGACGGCGACCGCTCCAGCAGCTCAACGGTGGTGGCGGAGCCGTCTTCGCGGGCCCGTGCCTCCGCGTAGGTGACGAGGAGACCGGAGATGAGGATCACGGCCGTCAGCACGGCGCTGGCGAGCGCGAACACCCCGTCGGCGAACAGGTCCAGCGGCGAGGACGGCGACATCCCGTCGCTGCCGAGTCCGAACCCGGCGATGAGGAGCTGGAGGACGTACAGGACCAGCCCGACCGACAGGACCCCGGCGAAGCTGAGCGCGATCCGGCCGAGCATCTTCCCGAAAGCGTTGTGCACCAACCGGAACGACCGGGCCATGGCCATCCCGCCCTCGAGGACCACCACCGGCGCGAACAGCGCGAACGCCACCGCCATGTACAGGCCGGGCAGCACGCACAGGCAGGCGCCGACCATGGCGCACAGCGAGACCAGCAGGTACCAGCCCCACATGGACAGGCCCTTGCGGGCGCCGTAGGCCATCGCCTCGCCGAAGCCGATGGGTTTGCCCGCGGCGTCGGTGACGGCCACCCGCAGCGCGGCGGCCCACCCGGCGGCGGTGAAGTACGACAGCGCCAGCGACACCGCGACCGCGATGCCCGACCAGCTCAGCGCCTCGGTGACGTGGGCCCACATGGTTTCGGTCTGCGCGGGCGTCAGCGTGGTCTGGTCGGCGGGCAGTGCCTTGTTGAGCCGGTCGGTGATGCGCAGCAGCTGACTCGACGTCCAGACCCCGGCGACGACCGGAATGATGCTCCACAGTAGGACGATGCCCATGATCCGGTAGCCGCTGCGTTTGAAGATCCCGTAGACGTTGAGGGTCCACTCGTTGAAATCCCTGGGCACCAACGGATCCGATGAGGGCGGGACGGTCGTGTCGCTGTGGGCCTCGCTCATCGCACCTGCTCCAGACGAAGAGAATGGGTACCTTGTGAACACACAAGGTACCCATCCTGGTTTTGCGCTGACTCGCGCCGTCCGACGTCTCAGACGATGCGCACGTTCTCCGCCTGCGGGCCTTTCTGGCCCTGGGCGATGTCGAACTCCACGCGCTGACCGTCTTCCAGCGAACGGTATCCGTCCGCCTGGATTGCCGAGAAGTGGACGAAGACGTCCTCGCCGCCGTCCACGGCCAGGAAGCCGTAACCCTTCTCGGCGTTGAACCACTTGACGGAGCCTTGTGCCATGTACTTCCTTCTCACTGTGCGTACTCCGGCCTCGCGGGCGCGCGGCCGACGGAAAAGGAGGCTACACCAGCACAACCAGCGGTGAAATCGTTCTTTCCCGTGTGCGGGATAACGAGTTGGCGCGCGGCGGCACGTGCCGCCGCGACTCGATCACCCGGAACCGTCCGGACACATAGGCGCCGTCGACGAGGCTGGCGTTGGCGGCCGGGTTGCCTCCCGAGGCGTGGAAGTCCGAGAACGCGGCGGTCTGGTTGACGAACACGCCGCCGTACAGGTTGCGCGACAGGTGGACCGCTACGTCGCGCGAGACCTGCTCGGTGGCGTCCAGCACCGCGTCGTCGGTGGAGTAGACACCCATGGTCAGCGCGCCCTGCTCGGTGACGACCTCGCGCACCAGGTTCAGGCTCTCGGCGGTGCCCGAGGTGGTGACGAAGAAGGCGATCGGGCCGAAGCACTCGGTGCCGTAGGACTTGCGGGCCTCGGCGGTCACCTTGAGCAGCAGCGGAGTCCGCACCCGGGCGTCCGGATAGGACGGATGCGTGATGGCGCGGGAGGCCAGCACGACCTCGCCGAGTCCGGCCGCGTCGCCCACCCGGTCGGCGACCCCGGCCGAGACGGCGCCGATCAGCTCGACGGCCTTGGCGTCGTCGCCGGTGAGCTTCTCCACCGCGCCGGCGATTCCCGCGATCACCTCGTCGGCGGACAGGTGGCCCTCGGGGGTGTCGATGCCGTCGGACGGCAGGAAGATCGCCTGCGTCGTCGTGCACATCTGTCCGCTGTAGAGGCACAGGGTGAAGGCCAGGTTGCGGCACAGCCCCTTGAAGTCCTCGGTCGAGTCGATGACGACGGTGTTGACCCCGGCCTTCTCGGTGTAGACGGCCGCGTGGCGGGCGTTGTCCTCCAGCCAGGTCCCGAAGGACGTGGAACCGGTGAAGTCCACAATGCGCACTCGCGGGTCGGTGGCGAGGCTCGCGGCGATCCGGTCGTCGGGCCGCTCGGCGGCCAGCGTCACCAGGTTCGGGTCGAACCCGGCCTCGGCCAGCACCTCGCGGGCGTGCCGCACGGTCAGCGCCAGCGGCAGCACCGCGTTCGGGTGCGGCTTGACGATCACCGGGTTGCCGGTGACCAGCGACGCGAACAGCCCCGGGTAGGAGTTCCAGGTCGGGAAGGTGGCGCAGGCGACGACGAGCGCGACGCCGCGCGGCACGACCGTAAAGGTCTTCTCCATCGCCAGCACCTGGCCCTTGCCGGCCGGTTTCTCCCAGTAGGAGGTGGCGGGGGTGCGGGTCTGCTCGAAGTAGCCGTAGGCGACGCCCTCCAGGCCCCGGTCCAGGGCGTGCGGGCCACCGGCCTGGAAGGCCATCACGAACGGCTGGCCGGTGGTGGCGTGCACCGCGTTGGCCATGGTGAACACGTCTTTGTGGATGCGCTCCAGGATCTCGATGCAGACCCCGGCGCGGGTGGCCGGATCGGCGTCGCGCCAGCTCGGCCAGGCGGCGGTCGCGGCGTCGATGAGCGCGCCCGGCTCGGTGCGCGGGTACTCGACCCCCAGGTCGATCCCGAAGGGGCTGTCCTCGGTCGCGACGTGGTCGCGGACGCCAGGCTGGTCGATGTCGAAACGCTGCCCCAGCAGCGCCGTGAAGGCCGCCTTGCCGTCATCGGCGGCGGTTTCGCCGTAGACGCGGGGACTCGGCGACTCGGGATAGATCGAGAAGTAGCCGCGGTCCGCGATCGCGGCCAGCGCGTTGTCGAGGGTGTCTCGGTGCTTGGCGAGCAGTGGATGCGTCATGTGTTACATGATGCCGGACGGGTTGTCGGCGGTGTGTAACACGGGGGTGTCAGATAGTTCGCTGGAAGTCGAGCTGCCGGTCGACCTCGACGAAGCCGAGCCGCTCGTTGATCGCCAGCATGTGGGTGTTGACCTCGGCCACGGACGTGAACAGCGTCCGCACCCCGGGGAACTCGCGCCGCAGCAGCCGGTGGCTTTCAATCTTGACCAGCGTCCCCAGCCGGTGCCCCCGGTGCTCGGGGTGGACCAGCGTCACCTGCTGGTGGGCGAACTCGGGCGACTCGTCGTCGACGGAGATGACGCTGTGCGCGACCAGCTCGCCGCTGGCCGGGTGCCGGGCGTAGGCGCTGACGTTCGTGCGGCCCCGCACCGCGTCCAGGGACTCGGCGGCGCGCTGCCGCTCCACGTCGATGTTCTTGTCCTCCAGCGCCAGATCGCCGAGCGGCACCTCGGACACGAACCGGTTGGCCAGCGCCGTCACGGCGGGAAGGTGCTCCTCGGGTGTCGGGCCGGACCAGCTGAGCAGTTCGTACTCCCACGCGTGCGGCAGGAACTCGTCGACCAGGTCCTCCTCGATCTTCTCCTTGATGTTCTCCAGATCGACGCTGAAGTCCCGCATCGAGTGGGCGAGGTCGAAACCCTTGGCACGCAGAAAATCCCGACCCGAGGTCGAGCGGTAGGGACCGCCGGGCAGCGGTTCGCTGGTGTGGGCGCCGATCGTGACGCGGCCGCACGAGCGCCCGCGCCGCAGCGCCAGCTCCAACAGCTCGGAGCCGACGCCGCGGCGGCGGTGTTCGGGACGGACGCAACCGTTGACGTACATGAAGTGCTTGTTGTCCAGCAACGGGAACAGCAACCGGACGTAACCGGCGAGCTGCTGGTTGACATGCGCCAGGTGGTACTCCTGCCGCATGTCGGACCGCAGGTTCGCGATGTCGACCTCGGCCGACTTGCGTTGCGCTGGAGGCGATCCGGGCTGATCGTGTTCGAAGACATCGGTGTACAGCTCCCAGAAGGCGTCCATCATCGGGGTGTCCTCGGGGAGCAGTCGGGTGATGTCCACTGTCGCCTCCTGCGTCAGATCTCTCGCTGGAAATCGAGGTGCCGGAACAGCTCGGTGAACCCGAGCCGTTCGTTGATCGCGACCATGTGCGAGTTGACCTCGGCATTGGCGGTTTCGATCCAGCGGACCCCCGGGTGGGTGCGGCGCAGCAGCCGGTGATTCTCGATTTTGACGATCATGCCCAAACGATGACCCCGGTGATCGGGATGCACCAGCGTGATCCACTGACCACCATACTGCGGGGCTTCGCTGTTCACCGAGATCACACTGTGAGCGACGAGTTCCTCACTGGCCACGTGCTTTACGTAGGTGCAGGCGAAGTCGAACCCGCGTCGCATCTCAATGGACTCCTTGCGCAGGTATCTGTCGGTGTCGTAGGTGACCTCCTCGATGTCCAGGTCACCGAAGGGCACATCGGACACCAGACGGCTGGCCAGCGCGGCGGCTCCGGCGGCGTGTTCGCTCGGCGTGGCACCGGTCCACTGCACCAGTTCGTATCCCTCGGCCTTCGGCCAGGACTCGTCGAGCAGTTCCCGCTCGACAGCGCCCTCGATCGAGCTCAGCTCGAGGATCCGGGAACGAACGGTGTTGCCGACCTTGAAACCGTGGTGGAGCAGGAAATCCCGGCCGTCGGTGGTACGGGCCAGCCCGCCCGGCAGCGGCTCGGCGGCTGCGGCGGACAGGACCGTGCGTCCGGCCTCGCGTCCGGCTCGGGTCGCCGCGTCCAGCAGCGCGGTGCCCACGCCCCGGCGCCGGAACCCGGGGTGTACCGAGATGTCGGTGGACAGGAGGTGTTCGTTGTCCCCCAGAAACATGCCGATGTGGACGCTACCGACGATTCGGCCGTCGATCCTGGCCACGCGCCACTCGTGCCGTTCCTCGGGATTGATCTCGTTGAGGTCGGCGAGGAAGATCGCCTTCGAGAACGGCCTCTGGAACTCCGGACAGTCGTGTTTCCTGGCGACCCTCCACATGTCCCACAGTTCGTCGACGGCCGCGGTGTCCTCGGGACGAAGTCTCGTTATATCCATTGGGGTCACTCCTCAGATCTCGCGCTGGAAGGCGATGTACCGGCAGAGCTCGGTGAACCCGAGCTGTTCGTTGATGGCCACCATGTGCTCGTTGGACTCGGCGTTGCCGGTCTTGATCCAGGTGACCTCGGGTTTGGTGCGGCGCAGCAGCCGATGGTTCTCGACCTTCACGATCATTCCCAGCCGGTGTCCCCTGTGGTCGGGGTGCACCAGCGTGATCCACTGGTTGCCGACGCTGGGGTGGTCGCTGCTCACGGCGATGACACTGTGGGCGACCAACTCCCCGGACTCGACGTGCCGCACGTAGGTGCAGGTGAAGTCCCAGCCACTCTGGAAGTCCACGGATTCTTTGCGCAGGTACCGTTCCGCGTCGAAGATGACCTCCTCGAAGTCCAGGTCACCCTGGGGCACGTCGGACATCAGGCGGCTGGCCAGCGCGGCGGCGCCGTCGACGTGCTCGGCCGGGGTGGCGCCGGTCCACTGCACCAGCTCGTAGCCCTCGGCCTTCGGCCAGGACTCGTCCAGCAGTTCCCGCTCGATCTCGCCCTCGCTGTCGCTCAGCCTCAGGGCGCGCAGCCGCATGGGCAGGCCGACCGCGAAACCGTGGTGCAGCAGGAAATCCCGCCCCGCGTGGTCACACAGTGGACCGTCCGGCAGCGTTTCGAGGGTGTTGGAGGTCTGAAGCGTCCGTCCCTGGTCCCGGCTCGACTGGGTGGCCTGCGTCAGCAGCGCCGTGCCGATGCCGCGCCGTCGGTATTCCGGGTGGACGGTGCCGTGGATGTGGGCGGCGTGTTTGTTGTCCCGCAACGGCACGCCGATCTGAACGAAGCCGACGATCCGGCCGTCGACCCGTGCCACCCGGAACTCGTTGTGCTCGTCGGGATGGATGTTGCCCAGCTGGGCCAGGAATATCGTCTTGGAGTACGTCCGCAGCTTTGGTGACGCGGTGTCCCGTTCCACGCCTAGTCGCCACATCTCCCACAGCTCGTCGATCGCGGCGGTGTCCTCGGGGTGAAGCTTGCTGATGTCCATGAAGTCTCCCGTGACTGGGGTGCAAGAATGACGCCATCATGACATCATCTTGCGTCGAGTGCAAACGAAAACCCGCCGACCAGCCACGGAAGATCACGATTCCAGTGTTCAGTCGGCGGGAACTACCCGAGAATGGATAGGTCTTAGAGCGACGTCACTCAGACGTCTGCCTGGTACTCGTACAGGGCGTCGACGGCCTTGAAGCCGAGCGCCTCGTTGATGGCGATCATGTGCGCGTTGGAGTCGGCGTTGTCGGTGCAGATGCGCGTCACCTTCGGCCGCACCACCCGCAGCTGCCGCAGGTTCTCCACCTTCACGCGCATGCCCAGCCGGTGGCCCCGGTGCGCCGGGTCCACAAGGGTGATCCACTGGTGCCCGACGTCGCCGGGCTCGGTGGGCACCCCGATGACGGACGTGGCCGCCAGCTCGGTGCTGCCCTTGCGGCGGGCCACGACGCCCATCACCTCGATGCCGCGCGCGATGGAACGCTCCCCGGACTTGCGCATCCGGTCGGCGTCCAGCTTCTCCTCCTCCAGTGCCAGATCGCCCAGCGGCGCCTGGCTCAGGAAGATGCTGTTCAGCTGTGCCAGCGGCGGCAGCAGCTCCTCCGGAACCCGGTGGTGCCACGCGATCGTCTCGTACTCGGCCGACTTGGCCAGCGACTCGTCGAGCAGCCGCTGCTCCTCGGCCGGGTCGAGCGCCGTGATGTCGGCGTGCCGGTTCACCGAGGTCAGCGCGACCTTGAAACCGCACGACTCCAGCAGGGCGCGCCCGCCCTCGAAACGCTTCGGCCCGTTCTCCCAGACGCCGACCACATCGATGTTGATGTTCTTGCGTCCGGCGTCGCGGGTCACCGTCTTGACATGCTCCACGAGGGAGCGTCCGAGGCCCTGTCGCCGATGCTCAGGATGGACGAACACGTCGGCGTAGGCGAAGTGCAGGTTGTCCTTGATCGGGAAGTGCAGCGCCGCGTAACCGACGACGCGATCGTCGGCGCGCACCCCGAAGAAACGGATCTCCTCGTCGTCGGAGGGCTGCGCGACGCTGACCCGGAAGTGCACCCGGCACGGCGCCGGATTGTCCGGCTCGTCGGCCTGGTGAGCCGCGAGTCTGACGTCGAGCAACTGCTCTACGGCGGCAGCGTCGTTGACGTCGATAAGTTCAATGCCCATGTGGACAGTCTCCCAGTTCTATGGGGACCTCGCAAACTATTTGAGGTCCTTCTCGAGGGCCAGCCAGCGCTCTCTGGCGCGATAGCCGACGGCCTCGTTGATGTTGATCATGAAGTCGTTCGCCTCGGCGTTCCAGGTCGTCACGTACCGCATCCGCGGCCGGTAACGCAGGACATGCCGATGGTTCTCGATCTTGAGGATGGTGCCGAGCCGGTGACCCCGGTGGTCAGGGTCCACAATGGTGATGCCCTGCCAGCAGTTGTCCTCGTCTCCCGGGTCCACCACGATGTCGGTCCAGCCCGCCACCGTGCCGCTTTCCTTGTGTCGCAACGCCGTGGCGATGCGCAGGATGCCCGCCGTCCTGCCGTCCGACTCCCGCTCCCGGATCCGGGCCACATCGGTCTTGGGGGCCTCGAAGTTGAGGTCGCCCATCGGAGAGTCCGTCACCAACCGGCTGTCCAGGTATGCCAGCGCCTCGACGACGTCGTCGGGCGAGTCGTTGATCCACTGGATCAACTCGTAGCCCTCGGCCTTCGTCCAGGACTTCGCCAGCAACTCGTCCAAGGCGGCGTCGTCGACCTCGGTCAGGTCGGCGGCGCGCCGGATCTCCTGTGACTTCTTCTCAAAACCCTGCTTGGCCGCGAAGTGCTGCCCGTTGTGCGGCAGCTGCGGCCTGCCATCAATCGTGTCGGGAATGTAGACGAGCAAGGTGGTGCGGTCGTCAGCCCGCGCGTAGCGCTCGATCTCGGCGAGCAACGCCGAGCCGATACCACGCCGCCGGTGATCCGGTCGCACCTCCAGTTCGAACTCGATGAGGTGCCTGTTCTCCAGCAACGGGATGTGCAGACTCGCGTAGCCCACAACCGTGCCGTCCACCTTGGCGATCAAGCGATGCTTGCGGTGGGACTTGGACCGCCGGGTCATGCGGACGATGAACTCCGCACGGCTCAACGCGGGAAAGTCGGGAACATCCTCACGGATCGACAGTTCGGCGGTTTCCATCGCCCCGTCGACGTCGTCGGGCTCGAGCGGATCGAGCACTGTGATCTCAATATCTGTCATACCGGCAGTTTGCCCGCAGACGTCGATCTTGGGCTACCGATTTATCGCGAAGCGTGTCAGCGACGCCCACAGTTCCGCACGTGAACCGCCAGCGCGGTCAGCCAGGCCAGGCCGACGGCCACGGTCGCGCGCTGCAACAGCCCGGCGATGTCGACCAGATCGCCCTGCGCGAATCCGGCGGAGGACAGGACGATTCCGACGGCGACCAGGAGTCCACTGAGGCCGGAGTACCCGGCCCACCCGAACTGTCGCCAGGTCGCGAAGCGGAAGGCGAACACCAGGCACGCGGCGGTCATCGCCAGGAAACCGGCGGCCGAGAACGGGACGTCGTGAAGCTGGCCGTGCCAGGTGTGAATCCCGGTGGCGGGAGTACCGGCGGGGTACCCGCTGATGGGGTCGCCCACGAACACCCCGGCCCCGAGGAGCCCCACCGCCCAGACGCCGATCAACAGCGGCCCGGCGAACGTCCGCCTGCCGGACGCCTTCAGCCCGGCCCGCAGCCGCACGGCGAAGACCAGCGTGAGCAGCCCCGCGACGATGAAGTTGGCGATCTGAACCCACCCGCCCGGCCCGATCGACAGCGAACTGACCGGATGCCGGGCCGGATCGTAGTCCTCCCTGGTGAACCCGGCGACGATCGCCACCGCGAGGAACAGCGGTCCGGCGACGATCCCGGTCCACAACCGACGGGTGCGGCGGGGACGCTGAGCGGGTGGCGGGGCGGCGACAGCGGTGGGGGGCGTGGTGACGGACATCGTCGTTCTCCCTTGCGGAGCAGTGGTTTCACACGAGTCCTGTCAACCTACATTGACAACCTCACTTCCGTCAACTCAAGTTGACATCGCAGGCCAATGCCGACGAATGCGCTGAAAGAGCTGATGGATTCCTGATGCGGCGACAAGAAAGTCGTCGATTGCCCCGAAGATTGGTCGGGAGGTCGCCACTCCCAACACCCTGATTGGGTGCTGATCGAAAGCGACGGCCGGGGCACGGAGTCAACCGACCGGTGCTTCGAAGGTGCGACGACCTCCCGCGTAAGAATTTTGCCTGCGGTTTCCCTTGGGCGTCAATGCTTTCCGCCTGCGAATTTTCTGTCAGATACCCGACAGAAACCTGGAAAAATGTAACCCTGCGTGATAATGCTGAGCGCCCGATTTAGACACTCCACTGAGGTTCACATGCGACGAATTGCCCCGAAATTCTCATCGCTATTCACGGATTGCCGCGAGTCTACCTGCGTCAACAAGATTTCTACAGTGTTGTCTCAATTATCGGTAAATTGACAATCATTACTGTTACTCCGAAGTACCCATGATCACTGTGTGTGACGGTTGGGTGATGGGTACTCAACCGGTCGTGTCGGACGTTCAGGCGAAACGGTTGAACTTTCCGGTCTGTCCGCGCGTGAATGGCCCACCACCGACTGTCGATGAACTCACACGCCCGCGGTCGATCACTTGGCGAACCCGGTATCTGCCCGTATCGTCGCGGGTGATCGAACCCCCACACACCCGTCGAGGTGCGACATTTCCCCTCGTAACCGACATTTCCGCCCCTATGTCGCGGCAGCCCTGGCAAGCCTCGCCGCCGCGACCCTCGCCCTGTCCGCGTGCCAGGCGGGATCGGCCGCCAAAGCCAACGACAGCACCGGCGACGACACCCCCTCCACCACGGAACAGCGGACGACCCTGACCGACACCCTCGACGCGTACGTCCGGCAGCACCCCGGCCTCATCGCCTCGGTGTCCCTGCGCCACGGCGACACCACCCTCGACTACGGCGCCGACACCCGCTACGAGACCGCCAGCGTCGTCAAGGTCGAGATCCTGGTCCGCTGGCTCGCCACCCGCCAGGACGAAACCCTGCCGCCCAAGGAACTCGCGCTCGCCGAACGCATGATCACCGAAAGCGACAACGAGGCCACCAGCGAACTGTGCGAACTGCTGGCGGCCGAGTCCGAACCGGTCGACATCCCCGGCGGCACCGGCGTCTGCGTCGACGCGCCCGGCTGGGGGACCGACGAGACCACCGCCGCCGACCAGACCCGGATCCTCACCACCGCCTTCGAAGCCGAGCTGCTGACCCCCGAAAGTCACCGGGTCGTCGAGGACCTCATGAGCGACGTCGAACCCGCCCAGGCCTGGGGCGTCACCGCCGCCGCCAACGACGGCGAGACCACCTGGCTCAAGAACGGCTGGGACGTCCGCGACAACGGCTGGCTGGCCCACAGCGAGGGCGTCATCGACTCGCACGACGGCGAACCGGTCTACCTCACCGTCCTGACCAACGGCAACGACACCGAAGCCGAGGGCATCGCCCACGTCGAGGACCTCGCCGACATCGCCCGGGATTCCCTGACGCCCTAGATGGTCAGCGACGGGTGCAGCGTCGAGATACTCCAGCGGCGCTGCCACATCGTGACCAGTGTCGACAGTGCGACGGTGCCGACGCCGAAGGCGGCCAGCACCCACACGTCGCGCCACAGATGGTCGACGTTGCCGCCCGAGATGGTCACCCGCAGACCGTCCACCAGGTAGCTCATCGGCAGACACGGGTGCAGCACCTGGAAGAACCCCGGCGTCGTCTGAAGTGGATAGAGGCCGCCCGAAGAGGTCAGCTGCACCATGAGCAGCACCAGGACCAGGACGCCACCAGCCGCCCCGAACGCCAGTCGCAGCAGGTGCGCCATCGCCGAGAACACCGCGATGGCCAGCACACACAGGCCGATCGTGCCGCCGATGTTGATCGGATCGAGGCCCAGGCCGACGTCGGCGACGACGTACAGGGCCAGTGAACCGAGGATCCCCAACAGCAGCGCCGGGAACCAGCCCGCCAGCGCGGTGCTGAACGCGCCCACCGAACCCGCCAGGGCGCGGGGGTTCACGGTGCGCAGCACCAGGAACGCGACCAGGCCGAACACCCACAGCGCGATGCCGAAGAAGAACGGGGCCAGACCGCGGCCGTAGGTCTTGGCCGGGTTGGCGTTCTCCTCCTTGATGCTCACCGGGGAGCCCAGGACGTCGGCGGCCTTGGCGTTCTGTTCCGGGTCGGCGGACGGGATCTTGTCGGAGGCGAGCGAAAGCTGGTCCGACAGTTCACCGGCGCCCTTGGACAGTTTCGCGGTGCCCTCGGCCAGGTCGTTGGCGCCCTTCTGGGCCTGCGCGATGCCGTCGGCGACCTCGTCGGCGCCGTCGGCGAGGTCCTGCATCTGCTGGGCGTCCTGGGAGATCTTGTCGCCGGACAGGTTCTGGACGACGTCGTTGAGCGAGTCGACTTTGGACTGGTCCTGTTTGGCCTTCTGGACGGCCTGGGTCACCGCGTCGCACACCGGGCCGCCGTCCTGGCAGATCTCGGCCAGTTCCGCCTCGTCCACACCGGCCAGGTCGTCGGTGATGTCGGTGCCGATCTGGGCGCCGGTCTTGATGGTGTCGAGGGAACCGATCAGCGTGTCCTTGTTGCCCTGCACGGCGTCGTTGACGGTGCCGACGCCGTCGGCGACCTGTTCGGAGCCGGTTTCGAGTTTGCCGAGACCCGTGGCCAGCTCCTGGGCGCCCTCGTCGGCGGTGTAGGCGCCGTCGGCGATCTTGTCGGCCCCGTCGGCGGCCTTCTTGATGCCCTCGTCGAGTTCGGTGAGGTTGCCGAACATGGTCTTGGCGAAGGTGACGTAGACGGCGGTGTTGATCTGGTTCTGGAGTTCGGCCTCGACGGTCTTGGCCATGATGCCGACGATGTAACCGTTGGCGTCGTCGAGTTCCACGAGCACGTGCGCCCGCTCCGGATCCAGCCCGGACAGTGTGGACAGGTTCTTGGAGAAGTCCTCCGGGACGGCGATGGTGAAGTAGTAGTCGCCCTCGCTCATGCCGCGCTCGGCCTCGTCGGCGGAGACGAAGTTCCAGTCCAAGTACGGGGTTTCCTTGAGCTGCTTGACGAGTTCGTTCCCGGCGTGCAGCTTCTTGCCGTCCATCTCGGCGCCCTCGTCCTCGTTGACGACGGCGACGGGCACCCTGTCGAGGCTGCCGTAGGGATCCCAGGCGGACCACAGGTACAGACCGGCGTACAGCAGCGGCATCAGGACGACGACGGCCAGTGCGGCGTAGCGGATCGGGTGTCCGCGGAACCGGCGAAGCTCCAAAAAGGCCAGACGAATGGCGGTCATCGCGGCGTCTCCCTGTCGATTGCGGTGGGACGGACGGTGGTCATCGCGGCGCCCCGTGCGCCGAGGCCAGCGGTCGGGGGTGGACAACGCGGTCGGAGCCGGATCCGGCCCGCACGGCGGTGGCCAGGACCAGCCGACGGTCGTCGGCGATGACGCGGGTGGCGGCCCACAGCCGGGCGGTGGCGGCGTCGTCCACTCCGGAGTCGAGGTCGTCCACGGCGATGACACCAGGGTCGGTGGCCCAGGCGGAGGCCAGGGCCAGCAGCATCTGGTCGTCGCGCGGCAGCTGACCGAAGGCGGCGCCGGTGTCGAGCTCGAGGCCCAGGTCGTCGCAGCGGCGGCGCACCTCGGCCTCGGAGACGTCACCGACGAGCGCCGACTCGGTGAGCACGGCGGCGACGGTGTGGTTCTCCTCGAACACCACGGCGGGGGGAGCGCAGGCGACGGCGACCAGCTGCCGAATCCGCCCGGGACGGCCGTCCCCGGCGACGGTCAGCGTCCCGGCCTGGTACTTGAACCGGCCCGACAGCGCCAGCAACAGCGCGGTGCGGCCGGTTCCGGCGTTGCCGACGATCGTGACGACCTCGCCGAGCTCGGCGGTCAACGACACCGACGTGAAGACGGGGCCCTCCGGCCCGGTGGCCGACAACCCCTGTGCGACAAGGTAACCGCTCGACGGCTCGGCCTCGCCGGGGATCGGCGCGTGCCCGGTGGCCTCGCCCAAGCCGGGCACGATCGCGGTCTCGGCCGCGGCGGGGGAGCGGACGGGGGCCAGCGGGACGATCATCGTCCTGTCTGGCTCTGGCTCTGGCTCTGGCTCTGGCTCTGGCTCCACGCCGCCCGCCTCGGCGGGTTCGTCCCCGGCCACGGGCCGCGCGGCCCCGCCGGTCTCCCGCAACGGCCACTCGGGTGGCTCCTCGTCGGACGGTGCCGGGCCGGTTTCGTCCGGATCGGACTGTCGCCGTGCCCTGCCCGCGTCGTCACCAGCGCTGTCCATAACGTCCCCCTCGTCACGGCTATCGTCACAGTACGTGACCCGGCGGGCCGGTACCGTGCGAAAGCGGCGGCGAGTCGTCCGGGACGGACCCAGGGCCTGTGTGGGAGTTCCATTACTGCTGCGCGCCCACCAGGCGGCGCCTGGCGGCGTTGTCGGCACGGCGACATCCAACACCGGGATGCCGCCGCACCTCCGCCTTGCCAGAGAAACTCGAACGATGCCGCTTCGCAGGGCATCGCCACCTGGAGGCCGCTCGCGACGGAAGCGAACCCCCACACAGGCCCTAGCCGGACACGCGGGCGCGGATTCCCCGGAAGTGGTCGTCGATCGCCGCGATCAGGCCGGGTTCGTCGCGGCGGATCAGGGCGTCGAGGATGGCCCGGTGCCAGCTCGCGTTGACCGCCGGGGTGTACTCGTCGCTGGGCAGCTGCGCGTCCAGCGAGCGGAACACCCGCCAGAACACCTGGAGCAGGTCGAGCACGAGCTTGTTGCCGAGCGGCTTGTAGATCGTCTCGTGGAACCGCCAGTCCGCGTCGGGCTCGTAGCGGTCGTTCGCGGCGGCGGCCTCCATCGTCTCGACGGCCTCGGTGAGCCCGGCGACGTCGATGTCGTCGTAGGCGGCCAGCACCCGCGGCGCCAGGCCGGTCTCCAGCACCTGCCGCACCTCCAGCAGATCGCGGATCGCCCCCAGGTCGCCGCGCGCCGACAGGGCACTGTGGAATGTCAGTCCCGCCTCAAACCCCGACAGCGATACCGAGCCCACGTAGGTGCCGTGCCCGTGCCGGATGTCCACGATCCCCAGCGCTTCCAGCGCCTTCATGGCCTCGCGCAGCGGGTGCCTGCTGACCGCGAGCTCCTCGATGAGCTCGCGCTCGGGCGGCATCGGGGAGCCCGCCGTCAGGCCGCGTTCGACGATCAGCCGCTTGATCGATTCCTGCAGGGCCCGCTGGTTGGCGCGTGCGCCGGTCAAAGTGGAGTCCACGGTTCCCAATATTAGGCTCCGCTCGCGATCGTCGCGCCGCTGAACAGTTCCGGCACCGCGCGGTGGGCCGCGTCCCGCAGGCCCGGGACCAGTTCGGCCGGTACCGAGGCGTACGGCCACCGCACCCGGGTGCCGATCGGCGCCCAGTCGCCGATCGCGGCCAGCGTCTTGTCCAGCGCCGGGTCGCTGTAACCCCGGGCGCCCAGCGGCGCGATGTGCTCGTCGAAGAAGGTCAGCAGTCGCTTCTGGGTGTCCAGCGCCGACTGCGGGTCGGCGAGCATCCGCTGGTACCAGCGCACCGCCCCGGCCGGGCTCAGGCAGGCCACATTGGAGTATGAACCGGACGCTCCCAGCGGCAGCTTCGCGGCCAGCGTGTGGCCCGCGACGAAGATCGCCAGCCGCCGCGCCGCGCCGTCGCGCATCCGGGCGAACCACGCCGCGTCGCCGCCGGGCACCTTGACGCCGATCAGCGTCGGCACCGCCTCGGCCAGCCGGCCGAACAGCTCCGGGTCGAGCCGGGTCTTGGCGCACGGCGGGTTGTACAGCACCAGCGGCACCCCGTCGGCCGCGTCCGCCATCCGCGCCACCGCCGCGATCACCTCGTCGGGCCGCAACGGCAGCCAGTCGGGCAGGATCACCTGGATCGCGCCCGGCCGAAACGTCGTGGCCCTGCGGATCCGCGCCAGCGACAGCTGCCCGCTGGGATGGCTGGCGCCCAACTGGAACGGCATGCCCGCGTCCCGGCACCGGGCGGCGAACAGTTCGTGCAGCCGGTCGTACTCCATCTCGGTGAGCGTGTGGAACTCCCCGGCGCTGCCGTTGGTGTAGAGCCCGTGGACGCCGGAGTCCAGCAGCACGTCGAGGGCGGATTCCAGCCGCTCGAAGTCGATGGTCTCGGTATCGGTCACCGGCAGCAGCGCGGTGGCCCAGACTCCGTACAGGTCCGATGCTGTGAACGCTTGCATTGTGCTCCGATCGGGGTTACGTTACCTCAAGACATAGGACATCCTATGTCTAACGTTCCTGGAGGTCCACGCCATGGCATCGCCCACCGGCATAGCGGGATCGTTCCGGCAGCTGTCCGCTCCGCAGCGCAAGGCGTTCTTCGCCGCCTGGCTCGGCTACCTGCTCGACGGTTTCGACTTCATCCTGATCACCCTGGTGCTCACCGAGATCGCCGACGAGTTCGACCTCGGCCTCACCGCCGCCGCCACCCTGGTCTCGGCCGCGTTCGTGTCCCGCTGGCTCGGCGGCCTGCTGCTGGGCTCGATCGGCGACCGCTTCGGACGCAAACCCGCGATGATCATCTCGATCCTCGCCTTCTCGGTCGGCAGCCTGCTGTGCGGTCTGGCCTGGGGCTACTGGTCGCTGTTCGTCTTCCGCGCCATCGTCGGACTGGGCATGGCCGGGGAGTACGGTTCCAGCGCCACCTACGTCATGGAGTCCTGGCCCAAGTCGATGCGCAACCGCGCCACCGGTTTCCTGCTGTCGGCCTACCCGATCGGCACCGTCGTGGCCGCCCTCGCCTACCAGGTCATCGTCCCGCTCGGCGGCTGGCGCTGGCTGTTCTTCGCCGGCCTGCTGCCCATCGCGCTGACCCTGTACCTGCGGCGCGCGCTGCCCGAGGCCGCCGAATGGCAGGCCGAGGTCGGCGACCGCGCCGACAAGGACGTCGCCACCTCCTCGGTGCTGTTCACACCCCGCCGACGACTGCCCAACGCGCTGCTCGCCACGGTGCTGGCCGCCGCGCTGGTCCTGCTGTTCAGCGAGAACACCGGCGGCTTCGGCTGGCTACTGATCGCGGTGACGGTGGCCGGGTTCGTCGCCTTCACCGTCCA
Organism: Stackebrandtia nassauensis DSM 44728; assembly: GCF_000024545.1. Lineage (GTDB taxonomy): Bacteria > Actinomycetota > Actinomycetes > Mycobacteriales > Micromonosporaceae > Stackebrandtia > Stackebrandtia nassauensis. The sequence goes on along the minus strand of NC_013947.1, from coordinate 6,460,093 downwards.
GGTCGCCGGACGACTGTGGCCGGTGATGCTGGCGATCATGGTGACGGTGTTCTCGGCCTTCCTGTACTCCTGGCCGATCCAGTCGCTGCTGCCCACCTACCTGAAGACGGAACTGCACTACACCGCCGGACAGGTGTCCACCGCCCTGACCTGGGCCGGACTCGGCTACGCCGCGGGTTGCTGCCTCGCGGGCGTGGTCGCCGACAGACTCGGCACCCGCGTCACCTACGTCGGCGGCCTGTTCATCTCACTGCTGTTCGTGGTCCCGGTGTTCATCCTCCCCGCCGGGAACATCGTCCTACTGTGGATACTGCTGTTCGTCATGCAGGCCACCAGCCAGGGCATCTCCGGACTGCTGCCCAAGTACATCGGCGACCACTTCCCGACGAGGCTGCGCGCGGCCGGACTGGGCTTCAGCTACAACGTCGGCGCGCTCGGCGGCGCGCTGGCCCCGCTCGCCGGAGCCGCGATCGCCGCCGAGATGGACAGCCTCGGCCACGCCCTGATGATCCTGGCCGGTTCCCTCACCGTCCTGGTCGCGCTCATCATCGGCTTCGACATCCCCGCCCGCATCGGCCGGGCACTCAAAACCGACTCCGAGGCACCCGCCTTCGCCAAACCAGAAGGGACACTCACCAGTGGACTTTGATCTCCAGGGCGTGATTCCGCCGCTGGCCACCCCGCTCGACGCCGACGGCGAGATCGACCGCGCCTCACTGGAAAGCCTGATCGCCTTCCAACTGGACGCCGGGGTCGACGGGGTGTTCCTCGGCGGCTCGACCGGCGAGGTCGCCCTGCTGGACGCCCGACGGCAACGCGAGGTCCTCGACATCGCCCGCGACGCCGTCGACGGCGCGGTCCCACTGCTGGCCGGAGCCATCGACACCGGCACCGCGCGGGTCATCGACCTGGCCCGCCAAGCCGTCATCGCCGGAGCCGACGCCGTCGTAGTGACCACGCCGTTCTACGTCAAACCCAACGACACCGAGATCGCCGAGCACTTCCGCCGCGTCGCCGCCGCCGTCGACATCCCGGTCATCGCCTACGACATCGTCAGCAACGCCCAGTCCCGCATCACCCCCGACGTGGTCTGCGAACTGGCCGAATCCAACACCATCGCGGCCCTGAAGGACTCCAGCGGCGACCTGGTGACCTTCCGCGAGATCACCCGACGACTCCCGGACTTCCCGGCGCTGACCGGCTCGGAACTGCTGGCCGACGTCTCCCTTGACCTGGGCGCCAAGGGTTTGGTGCCCGGCCTGGGCAACATCGACCCGCACGGTTACGTCCGCCTCTACCGCGCCGCCCGCGCGGGCGACCGCCAAGTCGCCCGCGCCGAACAGGAACGACTGCTCGACCTGTTCCGGATCATCTCGGTCGCCGACCGCTCCCGCGTCGGCTTCACCGCCGGTGCCCTCGGCGGCTTCAAGGCCGCGCTGGCACTGCGAAACATCATCAAGAACCCCGCCACCAACCCGCCGCTGTCCCCGCTGACCGACGCCGAGACCACCCGCATCGCCGAGATCCTGGCCGAGGCCGGACTGCTGTGACCTCGACCGATCCGCGAACACAACGAACCCCCGACAGCCGCAGGGGCCTCGGGGGTCTGTTGTGCCGTATCGGTGGTGCGAATCAGGTTCCAGGACGCTTGCCGAACACCTTGATGTAATCGTTGTAGCTCAGCAGGTCGTACGCCTTCTTGGCGTCGGACGGCAGCAGGTTCGCGCAGCCGTGCGAGCCGATCGAGGCGTCGTGGATGTAGGTGGTGGTCTCGTGCAGACCCTCACCGTCGTGGAAGTGCTGCCAGTAGTACAGCCACACCTTGTAGGGCTTGGACCAGTGCTTGTACTCACGGACGTTGATCTTGTGAGTGCCCGGGGTGGTGGCGTAGCCCTTCATCCCGGTGCGCACCACGGTCGGCCCGAGGATTCGCTTGCCACTCTTGTTGAGTATCCACAGGGTTTGGTGGGTCAGGTCGATGCAGACGGTCTCACGCTTCGTCGAGTGCTTGCACTTGCTGAGACTCGAGTCCGCGATCCGCTTGGCGACGCCGTAGGTCACCGGACCGGCGTAGCCCGCGACGGGCTTGATACCCATCCGCTTCTGGAACTTCTTGATGGCGGCGCAGTCCTCAACGGACTGTTTGCCGTCGACATAGACGGTTCCGTAACCGCCCAGCGAAGCCAGCAGGGTCTCCACCTGCTTCTGCTTCGGGCCGGTCTCACCGCAATTATGGTTCGGGTTGGGTTTGGCGCGTTCGTTCATCGCCTGTTCGAAGGACGGCGGCGAAACCGTCGCCTTCTCGGTCGTGGTGACCTGCTCGGTTTCCGTGCCCTTGTCAGGCGAGGACGCGTAGGCCCCGCTCGTCATAGCGGTCAACGCCACCGATACCGCGACAATGGTGACAAATGCGCGGCGTATGCGCATAGAACCTCCCCTTTCAAGGTCGGTATTCATTTATGTGTAATTGTGCCTTATTCACTTCAACAACACCCGCCCCAGGGCTGGCGCAGACGGACACCCCCACCGACGTACAGACGTTCTATAGTCATGGGATGCGATGGCAGCGGCTTCAGCTCGTCGACGGCCCCGAGGCGCCCGCCGCCCTCTTCGGCGCCGACGCGATCGCCGACACCGTCGACTCCCCGGAGTTCGCCGGGCTGACCTTCTACGTCATCCACGCCAAATCCATCATCAACCGGGTCCCCGCCGAATCCCGGGTTCCGTTCCGCTACACCGTGAACCCGTACCGAGGTTGCAGTCATGCCTGCACCTACTGCTTCGCCCGCAAGACGCACGAGTACCTGAACCTCGGCACCGGGGCCGATTTCGACTCGAAGGTCATCGTCAAGGCCAACGCCGGCCGGTTGCTGCGCCGGGAGCTGGCCAAACCGTCGTGGCGCGGCGAGGCCATCGCCATGGGTACCAATGTGGACTGCTATCAGCGGGCCGAGGGCCGGTACCGGCTGATGCCCGCGATCATCGAGGCGCTGCGGGACGCGGCCAACCCGTTCTCCATCCTCACCAAGGGAACCCTGATCCTGCGTGACCTGGAGCTGTTGCGGCAGGCCGCTTCGGTGACCCAGGTCAGCACCGCCGTGTCGGTGAGTATGAACAATCTTCCGCTGTGGCGCAGTATCGAGCCGGGGACGCCGCGGCCGGGGGCGCGGTTGGCGGTGTGCGAGAAGCTCAACGCCGCCGGGATCGAGTGCTCGGTGCTGCTGGCGCCGATCCTGCCGTTCCTGACCGACTCGCCGGAACAGTTGCGCACCATGGTGTCCGCGTGTGCCGACGCGGGCGCCACCGCGGTGACCCCGATCGTCCTGCACCTGCGGTCCGGGGCCCGGGAGTGGTTCCTGAAGTGGCTGTGGCGGGAGTATCCGGGCCTGGTGGCCGACTACCAGCTGCTGTACTCGGGGGGTTCATACGCGGACAAGGAATACCAGGCCCACGTCTCGGGGATGGTGAACGACCTGGCCGCCGAGTACGGGATCCCGCAACGGGTTCACCGGCCGCAGCCACCGCCGCGACCGGAACCCGAAGTCGAGATCCCGCAGCCGACGCTGTTCTAGGTGCCCGACCGCTTGCCGAACACCTCGACGGTGTCGCCGTAGTCCAGCATCTCGTAGAGCTTCTTGGCGTCCTGGCGGAGCAGGTTGGTGCAGCCGTGCGAGCCCAGGGACGGGTCGTGCAGGTAACTGGTGGTCTCGTGCAGCCCCTCGCCCGCGTAGTAGTGCTGCCAGTAGGGAAGCCACTGTTCGTAGGGTTCCGACCATTCTCTGTCGGCGCGGTGGTTGATCGTGTGGGTGCCGGTGGTGCTGGCGTGTCCCGCCATGCCGGTGCGCACCACCGTCGGACCGAAGATCCGCTCGCCGTCCTCGACCACCCACAGTGTCTGGTTGGTCAGGTCGACGCACACGGTCGTGCCGTGTTCCGCAGTCGGGCATTCGTCGAAGGACTGCTCGGCGATCCGCTTCGCCACGTCGCGGGTCAGCTCGTCGGCCCGGCCCTTCGCGGGTTTGATGCCGAAGCGCTTCTGGAATGCCTCGATGGCATCACAGTCCTCTTGCGACTGTTCGCCGTCGACGAAGACGGATCCGTATTCCGCCAGCGATTCCAGGCTCTTCTCGACTTCCTCCTGGAACTCGCCGACCTTGCCGCAGTCGTGGTCCTTCGTGGGCGTGACGGTCGAGGGCGTCGGGTCGGGGGCGGCAGCCTCGGCCGATCCACCGGTGAGGAACGCGTACGTGCCGCCACCGGCGGCGGCCAGGGCCACCAGGACGGCGGCGGCGGTCAAGGATGCGCGGAGGTAACGCACTGCCTCCCCTTTCATGGGTTGGTTTCACCTCAGATACGTGAGGAGCCCACGGTTGGGAACGCCGACGTCGACACACATTTTCGAACGGGCACACGGATAAACCCCCCAAAGCCTGGTGGGGGCTTTGGGGGGTCCGGGTGGGATTGGATGAGGTCTGTTACGTGCCCGGCCGGTTGCCGAACACCTGGACGGTGTCGCCGAAGTCCAGCATCTCGTAGAGCTTCTTGGAGTCCGAGGGAAGCAGGTTCACGCAGCCATGGGAACCGATCCAGGGCTCGTGGATGTAGGTGGTGGTCGTGTGCAGGCCCTCGCCGTTGTTGAAGTTCTGCCAGTACGGCAGCCACACCTTGTACTTCTTCGACCAGTGCGTTCCCTCTTTGACGAAGATCTTCCAGGCGCCCGGCTGGGTGGCGTACCCGGCCATCCCGGTGCGCACCACGGTCGGTTCGAAGATCCGCTTGCCGTCCTCGACCACCCACAGCGTCTGGTGGGTCAGGTCGACGCACACGGTCTTGCCCTTCTTCGCCTCCTGGCACTTGTCGAAGGACGACTTCGCGATCCGCTGCGCGACATCGAGGGTGAGTTTGCCCGCGTAGCCCTCAGCGGGCTGGATGCCCATCCGCTTCTGGAACTTCTTGATGGCCGCGCAGTCCTCTTTGGATTGCTTGCCGTCGGCGAAGATGGTGCCGTAGTCGGCCAGCGAGGCCAGCGTCGTCTCCAGGTCCTTCTGGTACTCGCCCGCCTTGCCACAGTCGTGGTCCGTCGTGGGGGTCGCCGTCTCGGTCTCGGTCGGGGTTTCCGACGGCGTCGGTTCCTCCGACTTCTCGTCCTTGGCCTCCTCGGTCGCCGAGACGAGGTCGGCCTGGTCGGAGCCGTCCGACGCGTAGGCGAGGAAACCGTTGCTCAACGCCACCAGGGCCACCGCCGCGATGGCGAACATGAGGAACGCCCGGCCACGCCGCAGCGCCTCACTGTTCAGCTTTGCCTCCCACAGCAGCATCGCCACCACCTTCTCGACGGACTCAATGAATAAGACGTTCGAACCCACTCCCACGGATGTCGTCGTCATTCAATCGTTATATACCGATTTGTAAGGACTCGCCGCCGTGTGCGCCTGACCAGTGTGCCCGACACGCGCAACGATTTGGTCCCCATGTCGTGTCAAACTGGGAACTCCGCACGAGGTCAAGACAGTGGGTAAGGAGTTCTTCACATGAACGACGGGCCGTTGATCGTCCAAAGTGATAAAACTCTCCTGCTCGAAACCGGCCACCCGCTGGCCGCCGAGTGCCGGGTGGCCATCGCGCCGTTCGCGGAGCTGGAACGCGCGCCCGAACACATCCACACCTACCGGCTGACGCCGCTGGGGCTGTGGAACGCGCGGGCCGCCGGACACGACGCCGAGGGGGTCGTGGACGCGCTGCTCAAATACGCCCGCTACCCGGTGCCGCACTCGCTGCTGCTGGACCTCACCGAGACCATGGACCGCTACGGGCGGCTGCGGCTGCTCAAGCACCCCGCGCACGGGCTGGTGCTGCACGGACTCGACCCGGCGGTGCTGGCCGAGGTGGCGGGCAGCAAGAAGCTGGCCGGGATGCTGGGTACCCGCATCGAGGAAGACACCATCGTCGTGCACGCCAGCGAGCGCGGTCGTCTGAAGCAGGCGCTGCTGAAACTGGGCTGGCCCGCCGAGGACAACGCGGGCTATGTGGACGGTGAAGCGCACCCCATCGGGCTCAAGGAGTCCGGCTGGCAGCTGCGTCCGTACCAGAAGGAAGCGGTGGAGTCGTTCTGGTCGGGCGGTTCCGGGGTGGTCGTGCTGCCCTGCGGCGCGGGCAAGACCCTGGTGGGCGCCGCCGTCATGGCCCAGGCGCAGAAGACGACGCTGATCCTGGTCACCAACACCGTCTCGGTGCACCAGTGGCGGCGGGAACTGTTGGCGCGCACCACCTTGACCGAGGACGAGATCGGCGAGTACTCCGGCGAGCGCAAGGAGATCCGGCCGGTCACCATCGCCACGTACCAGGTGATGACGGCTCGCAGCAAGGGCGAGTTCCGGCACCTGGACCTGTTCGACGCCCGCGACTGGGGCCTGATCGTCTACGACGAGGTGCACCTGCTGCCCGCCCCGATCTTCCGGTTCTCCGCCGACCTGCAGACCCGCCGCCGTCTCGGTCTGACCGCGACCCTGGTGCGTGAGGACGGCCGGGAGGCCGACGTGTTCTCCCTGATCGGCCCGAAGCGTTACGACGCCCCCTGGCGCGACGTCGAGTCGCAGGGCTGGATCGCCCCGGCCGAGTGCACCGAGGTGCGGGTGACGCTCACCGACGCCGAGCGGATGGCCTACGCGGTGTGCGAGGAGACCGACCGCTACCGTGCCGCGGCCACCATGGACGCGAAGCTCGACGCCGTCGAGTCGATCGTCGGCAAACACAAAGGCGAACGGGTGCTCGTCATCGGCGCCTACCTCGACCAGCTGGAGGACCTGTCCAAACACCTGGACGCCCCCGTCGTGCAGGGCTCGACCCGCACCAAACAGCGCGAGGAACTGTTCGCGGCGTTCCGCTCGGGCGAACTGACGACCCTCATCGTGTCCAAGGTGGGCAACTTCTCGATCGACCTGCCGGAGGCGGCGGTGGCCATCCAGGTCTCGGGAACCTTCGGTTCCCGGCAGGAGGAGGCGCAGCGACTGGGACGGATCCTGCGGCCCAAATCGGACGGACGCGGCGCGCACTTCTACACCGTGGTCTCCCGCGACACCGTCGACACCGAGTACGCCGCGCACCGGCAGCGGTTTCTCGCCGAGCAGGGCTACGCCTACCGGATCGTCGACGCCGAGGACCTGCGCGGCCGGGACAGCTGAAACCCCACGCCGACAAGGGAAACCGCCCGCCCGGCAGCACTCCGGACGGGCGGTGGTGAGCGGTGGCCTAACGCCCCGCCCACGGACCGGTGCCAGGGGCACCGGAGCGTCTTCCGGAGTCGCCGCCGCCCGGCGTCTCCTGGGACTCGCAGCTGAGCCCAGAGTCGGGAACCTCGAGGTCGATCAGGTACGACTCGACGGGCTTGTCGACGCACTCCACGCCGCGACCGTAGATGGTGTGGCCGTAACCCTCGTAGGTGATGAGGGTCGCGCCGGACTGTTCGGCGGCCACTTCGGACCACTCGTAAACGGTCGCGTAGTCGTTGAGGTTGCCGATCATCACCAGCGGGGGAGCGCCGTCGATCTCCAGCGGCGCCTGCGGGTTGGTGGTCTTCACCGGGTCGCCGATGCACGAGGTCAGTGTGCCCACATAGGACGACCATTGCGTGTTGGGGTACTCCTCGGCGAGCCGGTCGGTGATGTCCCGCCATTCGCCGAAGTTCTTGATCGACACGTCCCAGTCGGAGCAGAACATCGACTGGAACACGTACTCGACGGGTTCGGCCTTGGCTTTGCCGTCCAGTTTCAGCTGGCCCTTGCCGTCGCGCAGCACCTTGAGGTCCTTGGCCACTTCGGGCCACGCGGGCGACTCGTTGATGAGTGAAGCGCGCTCCGAGAAGGCGTAGAAGTCGATGGGGTCACCGTTCTCCGGGTCCTTGAGTTTCCCGGCCCTGGCGGCGTCGCGCAGTTCGCCGTACACCTTGGTGGTGTCCTCGCCGTACAGCGCGCAGTCCTTGGTCTCGTCGCACCACTTCGCGAAGGAGTTGAAGTTGCGTTCCACCGCGGCGGTCTCGGTGCTGGCGAACTCCCACGGGGATTCGATGCTGTGGTCCATGTTGCCGTCCAGCACCATCGAGCGGATGTTCTTCGGGTACTTCTCGGCGTACTGCTGCCCCATCAGGGTGCCGTAGGAGTAGCCCAGGAAGTTGAGCTTCTCGTCGCCGAGCGCCTTGCGCGCCGACTCGATGTCCTCCACGGTGTGCAGGTTGTCGGCGTGGTCGAACAGCGGGCCGGTCAGTTTCCGGCAGCCGTCGGCGAGCTTTTTGTTGGCCTTGGCGAGTTTGGCGAACTTCTTCTTCGTGGTGGGCACACCGACGGACCTGGCGGCGGCGAGCTGCTCTTCGTCGCACTTGATCTGGGTGCTGGTGTTGATGCCGCGCGGATCGAAACCGATGAAGTCGAACTTCTCCTGCAGCTGTTTCGACCCGATCTTCGAGCCCTTGACCATGTCGACGCCGGAGCCGCCCGGTCCGCCGGGGTCGACCATGAGCGATCCGACCCTGGCTTCGGGGTTGGTGGCGGCTCGTTTGGCCAGGCCGATCTTGATCTTCTTGCCGTCGGGTTTGGCGTAGTCGACCGGAACCTCGATGGTCCCGCACTCGACGTCACCGTCGGCGTCCTTGCAGGGTTTCCAGTCGATCTCGGCTGCCGGGTCGGCCATCGCCGTCTGGGTTACGGTCACCGCCGCGGCCACGGTCAGCGCGGCCGCGACGGCGAAGCCCACTGCTCGCCGTTTTCGTCTCATGTGGATACCTTCCGGGTATGTGTCAGGAAATCCTGGCACGCGGCGAACGGAACGACAATGGGCGCATCGAAAAATGGGGGATTTCCCCTATATCGATTAAAGGGGTCAGGAAGTCCTGCCCGGCTCGTCGGTGGACTCGCAGCTGATGCCCTCGTCCGGCTGCTTCAGCTCGATGAAGTACGACTCGACAGGCTCGTCGACGCACTTGTTGCCACCGCCGTAGACGGTGTGGCCGTAGCCCTCGTAGGTGATGAGGGTGGCGCCGGACTGTTCGGCCGCGGTCTTGGACCATTCATAGACGGTCGCGAAGTCGTTGTGGTTGCCGATCATCACCAGCGGCGGAGCGCCGTCGATCTCCAACGGCGCCTGCGGGTTCGTCGTCTCGATCGCACCACCGAAGCAGGCCGACTGGAACCCGGCGAACTTCGACCACTGCGTGTTCGGGTACTCCTCGGCGAGCCGCTCGGTCAGTTCCTCCCACTCGCCGAAGTTCCTCACGCCCAGATCCCAGTTGCCGCAGAACTTCGACTGCATCAGGTACTCGACGGGCAGCTCGCGCGGCTGGTCGTCCAGCTTCAGCTCGTCCTCACCCGCGCGCAGCGTCTTCAGGTCCTTCGCCAGCACCGACCACTGCTGCGGCGTGTTCACCGCGAAGGCACGGTCACTGAAGTCGTAGAAGTCGATCGGGGCACCGGTCTCGGGATCGGTGAGCTCACCCGCCCGAGCCGCGTCACGCAGTTCACCGTAGACGTCGGCGGTGCCCTCGCCGTACAGCGCGCAGTCCTTCGTCTCGTCGCACCACTTCGCGAAGGAGTTGAAGTTGCGCTCCACCGCGGCGGTCTCCGAACTCATGTACTCCCAAGTGGACTCAAGACTGTGGTCCATGTTGCCGTCCAGCACCATCGACCGCAGGTTCTTCGGATACTTTTCCGCGTACTGCTGCCCCATGAGCGTGCCGTTGGAGAAACCCAGGAAGTTGAACTTCTTCTCGCCCAGGGCCTTGCGGATCGACTCGATGTCCTCCACGATGTGCAGGTTGTCGGCGTGGTCGAACAGCGGCCCGGTCAGATCCCGACAGCCCTCGGCGAGGCTTCGATTCGCCTTGACCAGAGCTTTGAACTCCTTGCGGTCGTTGGGAACGCCGATCTTCGTCACCGCGGCCATGTCCGCCTTGTCGCACTCGATCCGCGTGCTGCGCTTCGTGCCGCGCGGATCGAAACCGATCAGGTCGAACCGCTCCTGCATCCGCTTCGAACCGACCGGCGCGTCCTTCACCATGTCGACGCCGTCGACCAGCAGCGAACCGATGCGCTTGTCCGGGTCGGTGGCGGCCCGTTTCGACAGCCCGACCGTGATCGCCTCGCCGTCGGGGTTCGCGTAGTCCACCGGAACCTCGAGGGTGGCGCACTGGACGTCGTCCTTGACACCCTCGCACGGACCCCATGCGATGTCCGCCACCGGATCGGCTGAGACTGTTCGCGTGACTGTGACCGCCGTGGCGACCGCCAACACGGCGGCGAGGGCGACATACCGTTTTCGCATGCGCCAAACCCTGGCATGGGTCGAGTCGCGGGCCAAGGGATCCATCGAAAGATCGGGGCATTCCCCCACGACAATGGGTGGTTCGCCCGAACCCGGCGAAACCGCCCGTCCGGAGAAACTCCGGACGGGCGGCAAGGGGTTGTGGGGGATTAGTTCAGGGAGTACGGACCGACGCCCGCGACGTCACCGGTGCGGTCCTTCGTGGACTTGCCCGGGGTCTCCAGCGAGTCGCAGCTGATCCCGTCGGCGGGCTTCTTCAGGTCGATGAAGTACGACTCCACCGGCTTGTCGATGCACGAGTAGCCACCGCCGTAGATGGTGTGGCCGTAGCCCTCGTAGGTGATGAGGGTGGCGCCGGACTGCTCGGCGGCCACCTGCGACCACGGGTAGACCGTCGCGTAGTCACCGAGGTTGCCGATCATGACCAGCGGCGGAGCGCCCTCGATCTCCAGCGGCTTGCGCTTGTTGGTGTACCCGACCGGGTCACCGACGCAACCGGCGATGTTCGCGTTGTACGAGGACCACTGCGTGTTCGGGTGCTCCTTGGCGAGGTCGGCGTTGAGCTGCTTCCACTCGTCGAAGTTCTTCAGCCCCAGGCCCCAGTCGGCGCAGAACATCGACTGGAACACGTACTCGACGGCCGCCCGGTCGGACGCGGACTTCAGCTTGTTCTGCTTGGGCTGACCGGCTTTCAGCGCCTTCAGCTCCTTGGCCAGCTCGCCCCAGTAGCCGGGTTCGTTCACCGCGAAACCGTAGTAGTCGCTGAACTCGTAGAAGTCGAGCTTCTCGCCCTCGTCGACGAGCTTCCCGGCCTTGGCGAGCTCACGCAGCTCGCCGTACACCTTCGCGGTCTTGCCGGACAGCGCGCACTTCTTGTCGCTGTCGCACCACTTCGCGAACTCGTTGAAGTTGCGTTCCACGGCACCGGTCTCGGTGCTGGCGAAGGCGTAGGTGGACTCAAGGCTGTGGTCCATGTTGCCGTCCAGCACCATGGAGCGGATCTTGGTGGGGTACTTCTCGGCGTACTGCTGCCCCATGAGCGTGCCGTAGGAGTAGCCCAGGAAGTTGAGCTTCTTCTCGCCCAGCGACTTGCGGATCACTTCGATGTCCCGCACCACGTGCAGGTTGTCGGCGTGGTCGAACAGCGGGCCGGTCAGTTTCCGGCAGCCGTCGGCGAGCTTCTTGTTGGCCTTGGCCAGCTTGGTGAACTTCTTCTTCGTGGTGGGCAGACCGATGTCGAAGGTGGCCTCGATGTCGGCCTCCTCGCACTTGATCTGGGTGCTGGTGTTGATGCCACGCGGGTCGAAGCCGATCAGGTCGAAGCGCTCCTGCATCTTCTTCGAACCGACCGTGGTGTTCTTGACCATGTCGACGCCGGAACCGCCCGGGCCCCCGGGGTTGACGACCAGCGCGCCGATGCGCTTGTCGGGTTTGGTGGCGGGCCGCTTGGCCAGCCCGATCTTGATCTTCTCGCCGTGCGGATCCGAATAGTCCAGCGGCACCTTGATGGTCGCGCAGTAGACCTTGCCCTCGGCATCCTTACACGGTTTCCACGCGATCTTGGCGGTCGGCTCGGCCGACGCCGTCTGAGTGGCGACGATCGCCGTGCCCATCGCCAACGCGGCGACAGCGGCGATTCCCACCATCCGAAGGGATCGTTTCATATGGACTCCCAATATGTCCTATTAGGGGTATTTGGAACAGTAAATGGAGGAAACTGTCCAAATGGCATACCATGTATGCGCGTGAAAAGTCTGCCACGCAACGAAAGCGGCGACAACAAAACAATCGACGGATCGTGACGCGTTTGGTCGTCGTTTTAAGTGAATACCGGTCGGCCGAAAACAGGACGCCGCCCGCCCGGATTGTCGCGGGCGGGCGGGCGGCGAGGCGGAATCTAGTCGAGCGAGTACGGACCGTCGGTGAGACCGCCGAGCTCGTCGGCCTTCGAACCGGTGCCGTCCGGCTTCTCCAGAGCGGGGCAGCTGATGCCGTTGCCGGGTTTCCTCAGGTCGATGAAATACGCGTCGACCGGTTCCTCGATGCACGTCGAACCGCGCAGACCGTAGACGCTGTGGTTGTAGCCCTCGTAGGTGAGGAGGGTGGCGCCGGACTGCTCGGCCGCCGTCTGGGACCACTCGTAGGATGTCGCGAAGTCGTTGAGGTTGCCGAGCATGACCAGCGGCGGGGCACCGTCGATCTCCAGTGGTTTGCGCTTGTTGGTGTAGGGGATCGAGCCGCCGATGCATTCGTTCATGTTGGACACATAGTTCGACCACTGCACGTTCGGATGGTCCTCGGCGAGCTTGCCAGTGATCTGCTTCCACTCGTCGTAGCTCTCGATGCGAAGGCCGAAGTCGGAGCAGAACATCGTCTGGAACACGTAGTTGGCGCCCGACCGGGGGGTCGCCGCGGCCTTGACGTCGGCCGTGCCCTGGCCGTCGCGCAGCGCCTTCAGCGAGGCGCCGAGCGTGGCCCATTTGGCCGGCACGTTCGCCGAGAAGCCGTAGTCGCTGAACTTGTAGAAGTCGATCTTCGCGCCGGTCTCGGGGTCGACGAGTTCGCCGTTCCTGGCCTTCTCCCGCAGCTCGCCGTAGACCTTCTTGGTGTCCTGGCCGTACAGCGCGCAGGTCTCGGTGGTGTCGCACCAGTTCGCGAAGCTCGTGAAGTTGCGCTCCACCGGAGCCAGCTGGCTGCTCGCGAAGTGGTAGTTGGACTCGAGACTGTGGTCCATGTTGCCGTCCAGCACCATGGAGCGGATGTTGCCGGGGTACTTCTCGGCGTACTGCTGCCCCATGAGCGTGCCGTAGGAGAAGCCCAGGAAGTTGAGCTTCCCTTCCCCGAGCGCTTGGCGGACCCGCTCGATGTCCTCGACGGTGTGGAGGTTGTCGGCGTGGTCGAACAGCGGGCCGGTCAGCTTGCGGCAGCCTTCGGCGAGCTTGTGGTTGGCTTTGCCCAACGCGTCGAAACGCTCCTGGGTCGTGGGCTGACCGAACTCCAGGACCGCGTCCATGTCGGCCTGCTCGCACTGAATCTGGGTGCTGGTGTTGATGCCGCGGGGGTCGAAGCCGATGACGTCGAAGCGCTCCCGCAGCTTCTCGGTACCGATCTTCTTCCTGGCCAGGACGCTGACGCCGGATCCGCCCGGCCCGCCCGGGTCGAACAGCAGCGAGCCGATGCGCTTGCCGGGGTCGGTCGCCGGTTGCTTCGCCAGCCCGATCTTGATCTTCTCGCCGTTAGGTTCGGCGTAGCCGAGCGGCACCTCGACGGTGGTGCACTTGAGGTCGTCCGGAGCGTTCGGGCACGCTTTCCAGACCAGATCGGAGGTGGGATCGGCGGTGGCGAACTGGGCGGCGACGATCGCGGCGCCCATCGCCACCGCGGCCACGGCGGTGATACCCACCGATCGGCGGAGTTTTCTCACAGGGGGCTCCCAAGGGGTCGGGTCAGGGGTATGCGGAGCGGCGGGACAAGAACTATCCACATAGTTGTGTCAGGGGCTTGCCGGTGGGAAGTCTGCCACGCGGCAAAACCGACGACAACCGAACAATCGCCGAAAAGCGACGTATCGGCTCAAACTTCCGGAGAACTGCCGGTCGTCTGCCTCAGAGCTTCTGAATCGGGGCATGCCGGACGACGAGCCATTTGGGGCCCTCGCCGAAGTCGACGCACGCCTGCGCGCGCGGACCCGAACCCTTGACCTCGACCACGGTGCCCAGCCCCCACTTGTCGTGGGAGACCCGGTCGCCCGCCGACAGCACCGGGATGTCACCGGCCGGGCGCTTGGGGGTGGTCAGCTCCGCCGTGGACATGCCCCGCCGGACGCCGGGGATCCCCAGCGCGGACTTGGCGACGGCGCGTTCGGCCTCCAGCAGCTCGCCCGGCATCTCCTCCAGGAACTGGCTCGGCGGATGGAACTGCGGCTGCCCCCAGGCACTGCGGGTCTCGGCGCGGGACACGTGCAGCAGCTGCCGGGCCCGCGTGATGCCCACATAGGCCAGTCGGCGCTCCTCCTCCATCTCCTTGGCCTCGCCGAGCGACCGCTCGTGCGGGAACACGCCCTGGTCCATGCCGGACAGGAACACCACGTCGAACTCGAGACCCTTGGCGGTGTGCAGCGTCATCAGGGTCACGACACCGTCGGAGTCGGCCTCCGGGTCGGGGATCTGGTCGGCGTCGGCCACCAGCGACACCTGCTCCAGAAAGTTGGCCACCGTCGGACCCGGGACGTCGGAATCGACGTCGACTTCGGCCTCGACCCGCTCGGTGTACTCCCGGGCCACCGACACGAGCTCCTGCAGGTTGTCGACCCGCGCCTCGTCCTGCGGATCGGTGGAGGCGTTCAGCTCGGCCAGGTAACCGGAGTCGTTGAGCAGCGTCTCCAGCACCACCTCGGGCGGCTCGCCGGCGTCGACGCGCTCGCGGGCGGCGTCCAGCACCGCCACGAACTTCTTGACGCCCCCGGCGGCCCGGGTGGAGATGCCCACGGCCTCGTCGACCCGGCGCAGCGCCGCCCCGAACGAGATCTGCTCCCGGTCGGCCAGCGCGTCCACACAGGCCACCGCCCGGTCGCCGATGCCGCGCTTGGGCACGTTGACGACCCGGCGCCCCGAGACGATGTCGTCCTCGTTGACGGTCAGCCGCAGGTAGGCCAGCGCGTCGCGGACCTCCTTGCGCTCGTAGAACCGCACCCCGCCGACGACCTTGTACGGGATGCCGCGCCGGATGAACGCGTCCTCGAAGACCCGGGACTGGGCGTTGGTGCGGTAGAAGACCGCGACGTCGCGGGGCTTCACCCCGTCGGAGTCGGCCAGCGCGTCGATGCGCTCGGCGACCCAGGCCGCCTCGTCGTGCTCGTTGTCGGCGTCGTAACGCTTGATCTTGGCGCCCGGCCCCGAATCCGTCCACAGTTTCTTGTCCTTGCGGGACGGGTTCTTGCGGATCACGCCGTTGGCGGCGTCCAAGATGGTCTGAGTGGAGCGGTAGTTCTGCTCCAGCAGGATCGTCGTCGCGTCGGGGAAGTCGCGCTCGAACTCCAGGATGTTGCGGATCGTCGCGCCCCGGAACGCGTAGATCGACTGGTCGGCGTCGCCCACGACGCACAACTGCGACGGCGGCACCTCCTCGTCGGTCGCGTCGTCGCCGACCAGCGCCCGCACCAGCTCGTACTGGGCGTGGTTGGTGTCCTGGTACTCGTCGACCATGACGTGCCGGAACCGGCGCCGGTACTCCCGGGCCACCTGCGGGTAGGCCCGGAACAGGTGCACGGTGTGCCCGATGATGTCGTCGAAGTCGAGAGCGTGCGCCGCCCGCAGCCGCTCGTCGTAGCGCTTGTAGGCCTCGGCGACGGTGCGGTGGTGCGGCGTCTCCACCGCCGCCATCGCGGCGTCCGGGTCGATGAGCTCGTTCTTCAGCCGCGACACCGAGGCCAACAGGCCCCGGGGGGTGTGGCGCTTGTCCAGCTCCATGTCCCGGGCCACCTGCTGCATCAGCCGCCGCGAGTCGTCGGAGTCGTAGACGGTGAAGGTGGACTTCAGGTTCAGCCGCTCGTGCTCCCGCCGCAGGATCCGCATGCACGCGGCGTGGAAGGTCAGCACCCACATCATCCGGGCCCGGTTGCCGACCACGCTTGAGACCCGATCCCGCATCTCGGCGGCGGCCTTGTTGGTGAAGGTGATCGCCAGGATCTCCCCGGGGTGCACACCCCGGACGGCCACCAGGTGCGCGATGCGTTGCGTCAGCACCCGGGTCTTGCCGGAACCGGCTCCCGCCACGATCAACAGCGGCGGGCCCTCGTGCAGGACAGCCTGCCGCTGCGGGTCATTGAGCCCGTCGAGCAGGGAATCGGCGGCCGAACCGGAAGCGGGAAGCGCGGTTTCGAAGAGAGAGTCCATGGCGCCTGTCAGTCTAGGCCCCGCCTGGGACACCGCTTCGCGCCACGGGCGGGCCCGCCCGGCGGGTCTGCCGGACGGGCCCGTGAGCGGTTCAGCGTTTGACCGTGAAGGTGAAGTCCTCGCTGAGCTTGCCGCTCGGCTTCACCGCCGAGACGAGGTTTCCCGTCACGGTCAGTCGTTCCACCTCGGCCCGGGACAGCCCCAGGCCCTCGGCGATCAGTCGCTCCACCCGGACCGGGATCCGGGCCGCGAAATGGACGGCGACTTCGATGACCTCGGCGCCTTGACGGTCCGGCTCACCGGTGTCGAGACGCCACGCGTCCTCCCAGTCGAGACAGACGCGATTGCGGCGTTGGATCGCCGGATCCTGGAGCAGTTCGGCGATCAGGTCGGGGTCGTCGTGAAGCAGCCGGTCCAGCAGTCCGGACGGAATGGCGCGCACTCTCGTCCGCTCCAGGACCGTGAGCTTCGTGGTCTCCCCGCAGCCGGTGCACAGCGCGAGGAGCCACACGTCGATGAGTTTCTGGTTGGCATTGACGCGGAATTTGCCGCTCGGCCCAAAGCGCGCGGAGGCGCACACGTGGCAGCGACGGCGAATCAGCGGCAACCGGGTGGGCATGACCACCCAGTTTTCGAGCATGGAGATACACCCGTCTCGGTGAGAAGTCCGCAACAAAGATGAGCGCGGCGCGGAAGCGCGGCGCGCTGAGAATCAGTTCTTGGGAGGTCTCACAGGGTGTACAACGGCACGTCCTCGCTGAAGACGACAAGTTCCATCGCATGCTAACGGCGCACGGCGGCGCCGTTCCACTGGTTTTCGCCGGATGCGAGGTGCCGAGGAGCGGTGTCTACAAGGGGCCGCGACCGGCTCGCAGCAGCAACAGCGCCAGCTGGGTCCCGTCCTCGCCGAGCGCCTCGCGGAAGCGTTCGCAGATCTGGCGCTCGCGGGACAGCACAAGCCGAGTGCCTCCCGCGGCCATCCGGATCCGGCCCACCTCCTTGGACACCTGCGATCGTTCCTTCCACAGCCGGATGATCTCGTCATCGATGCCGTTGATGCGCTCGCGAAGCGTGTTGAGGTCGGGCTCGGTGGTGGCGGTGTCGGCGTTCATGTCGGGTGCTCCCTGTTTCGTGTGAAGAGTGTCTGTCGCCTCGAAACGAACCCGGTCTCATGAAAAACACCCCGGGCTCGATGCCCGGGGCGGTAGGTCTGTTTACAGCTCAGCACGACCTACGGCCCGGACAACCGGTGCCGTAGTAGCCATAAAATCGCGTGTCGCTGTGCACGTCGGCAAGTATGCCACAGGATGGGCGGTTCGCGAACATCGAAGGGGCGGTTCCCGCATCACGGGAACCGCCCCAGAAGTACTGCGTCTAACTCAGTGGTGCTTACGCGTCGCCCCAGGAGGAGGCAACGCGACGGCGGCGCATCACGACGACGGCCAGCGCACCGACCAGCAGCAGACCGGCACCGGCCAGCAGCGAGTTGGTCAGCGACATACCGGTGACCGGCAGGGTTCCGCTGTCGTCGAGCTCGAACTCCCACTCGGCGCCGGTCTCACCCGGAAGGGCCTTGGCCAGGATCAGGCGCTGCGACTTGTCGGTCTTCAGCTCCTTGGCGGCCTCGACGGGCTGACCGGTGGTCAGGAAGACCGAACCGGACGGGGTGGAGTACTCGGAGGTGGCGGTCAGCGTGATCTTCTCGGCACCGTCATCCGGGATCAGGTAGAACTCCTGACCGGACTTGACCTCGGAGAGTTCCTTGTCGTTCTCGTCGACGATCTTGGCGCCTTCGGCCTTGACCTTCGCGGTACCGCCGGGAGCGGTCAGCTTGAAGGCGTCGGACTTCTCGGAGGCGTCCCAGGCGTCCGGACCGTCAAGGGTGAACTCCTTGGTGGGCTCGGGCATTTCCTCGGCGCTCTCGACCAGGTACTTGTCGATAGCGGTCACCAGAGCGTCGATCTCGGCACCCTCAGCGGTGGAGTCCGCGGCGTCGAGCTTGAAGCCGTCGGTCTTGTTCCAGATCGCGGTCTGGGTCGCGGTGTACGCGGCCTGTTCGAGGGTCTTCTCGTCCAGTCCGGCGACGTCGGCTCCAGCCGCCTCGGCGAGGTCAGCGGGGGCGACGTTCGGGTAGCTGTTGTGAAGGATCCACTGCACCAGCGGGAGGTTGGCGACGCCGGACTCTTCCCAGCTGCCTTCCTCGTACTCGTGGGTCGTGTCGAGGCGGGTGTGGATGTCGATGCAGTACACCGGGGACTTGGTGCCGTCGGCGGTGGTCAGGTAGATACGGCTGGCGCTGATCTGGCCGACCGAACTACCGTCGCCGCCATTGACCTTCCAGCCACTTTCGGTGGTGGGAGTGGCCTTGACGGGCTCTTTCTCGTCGTCGGCGTGGGCGGTGCCCGCCAGTCCGACGCCGAGGGCTGCGGCGGCCGTCAGGGCAACGCCCGCCCGCATCCAGGTTTTCTTCATATTCTGTGTCCCTCCCGGGGGAACTGTTTCGGTTGGGGGAAAGTACTTCCGAGTGACACACGTTAGCGGATGGAAACGGGTTGCGTTAGGGGCCAAACCCTTTGGATGACCGAAATGACCGAAAAGGAGGTATTATCGCAACCTAAAATCTGCCATATCAGACAATTCGTCGGTCGACAGCCCACCGGGAAAGCTCATATCTATTGGACATTTGTAGTTTTCTGAGCACATTGGACACATGTGTCTCGACCGTCTTGATCGAAATGTAGAGTTCGCGCGCTATCTCCTTGTACGCGTAGCCGCGGGCCAACAGTCGCAACACTTCCCGCTCCCGGTTGGTCAGCTGGTCCAGCTCGGGGTCGCTGGCCGGAGCCTGCGACTTCGACGCGAACGCGTCCAGCACGAACCCCGCCAGCCGCGGCGAGAACACCGCGTCCCCCTCGGCGACCCGGCGGATGGCGGCGACCAGTTCGGACGCCGCGATCGTCTTGGTGACATAGCCGCGGGCCCCGGCGCGGATCAGTCCGATCACGTCCTCGGCGGCGTCCGAAACGGACAGTGCCAGGAACTTGACGTCCGGACGCGACGCCCGAACCCGTTCCAGCACGGCTCTTCCGCCACCATCGGGCATGTGAACGTCCAAAAGCACCACATCGGGCAGCTGCTTCTCGATGCCGGTGATCGCCTCGGCGACCGTCCCCGCCTCCCCGGCGACCTCCACGGCCTCACCCAGCTCCGAGCGCACCCCGGCGCGGAACATCGCGTGGTCGTCGACGAGGAACACCCGCAGGCGTTTGTCCGTGTCGTTCATCGTTTGTCCTCCTGGCCGCGTGGCATGTGCAACCGCACCTCGGTGCCTTCGCCGACGGTACTGCGCACCTCGGCCTTGCCGCCGTGCCGCAGCATCCTGTCCATGATCGAACCACGGACGCCGTGCCGGTCGGCGTCCACGTCGTCCGGATCGAAACCCGCGCCACGGTCGCGGATGAACACGCTCAACAGGTCCGGCTCCACCTCGGCGTACAGCGAGATGCTGTCGACTCCGGCGTGTTTGGCGGCGTTGACCATCGCCTCCCGGGCTGCGGCCACCAGCGCCGCCGAGTGCGGGTCCATGTCGCAGTCGCCCACGACCACCGCGTCCACGCTGATGGCGAAGGAGTCCTCCACCTCCGCCGACACCGCCTCCAGCGCGGCCTGTAGCTTCTCCTCGGCGTCGGCGCCCGGCTTGTACAGCCAGTTGCGCAGCGCCCGTTCCTGCCCGCGCGCCAGCCGCACCACCTCGCGGCTGTCCCCGGCGCGACGCTGGATCAGCGCCAGCGTGTGCAGCACCTGGTCGTGCACCATCGCGGCGATGTCGGCCCGCTCGGCCTCCCGTACCCGCGCCTCGCGCTCACTGCGCAGCTGGGTCATGGTGCGCCAGGCCAGCGGCCCGAACACCAACGCCATACCGGCCAACGCGATCACCGTGAACAGGACGCTGTTGATGATGCTGTCGGCGTTGCGCTCGTCCAGCCCCAGCAGCACCACCATCGTCCCGATCACGCCGGTGGCGACCAACAACCCGCCGCCGCCCAACCGCAGGATCGCGTCCCGCTTCCCCTTGGGCGACACCGCGGGTTTCACCATCGCGGGGTCCGGCTTGATCTGGTGCCAGATGAACCCGGCGCCCAGCGCCACCGTCGCGGCCACCCAGCCGAACAGCATCCCGCTGGAGGTCAGGTTCGTCGTCATCGCGAAGATGAGCAACCCCAGCCCCAGCACCGCGAAGATCGGCCACTGGTGCCGATCCCGCCACGGATGCTCGCTCTTCTCACTGGGCAGCACCGCCCACAGCGCGACGTACAACAGCACGCCGATGCTGTCGAACCACGGCGTCGACAGCACCACGAAAGCCAGCCGCACGTAGATCGGCCGGATGCGCAGATGCTCAGCGACGCCCTTGGCGACACCCGTCAGCAGCCGTCCGGCCCGGCGGCGGCGCAGCGGCGGACGAGCGGGGGTCGCGGTCGCGGTGGTATCGATGGCGGTGCACCTCTTTTCTGTGACCCATTGATCGTCACACGCTCCGGCCCTGCTCGACCAGGGTTACCACCCCTGACCCGACCCGGACTTTCCCAAGCTCAGGGTTAACTCAGGGGTGGGGACCGATGCGCTCGCGCCGCGGACTTGGCAGGATCGGGGCATGACCGAGGAAACCACCGCCCCGCCGAGCACCGGCGGCCGCGCGGCACGCTTCGGTCTGATCCGCTCGGCCGAGGACCGCAGGATCGCGGGCGTCGGCGCCGCCCTCGGACGCGCCACCGGCACCGACCCGCTGCTGTGGCGGGTGCTGCTGGCCGTCCTGACGCTGTTCGCCGGGGCCGGGCTGGTGCTCTACCTGCTGTGCTGGCTGGCGTTCCCCGCCGAAGGCGACCAGACCTCGCCGTTCGGGGCGATGGTGTCGACGAAGCGCTCCAGCACCTCCCGCGTCGTCACGGTGCTGCTGGGACTGGGCGCGGTCCTGGTCGCGATCATGACCTTCATCAGCACCAACGGCCGCCCGTTCCTGGTGTTCGCGTTCATCGCGGCGCTGGTGGTGGTGCTGGCCCGGCGCAAGGGCACCGAACCCGTCGCCGTCGAACCCGAGACCCCGCCCGCCAAGACCTACGCCGACGAGTACGCCGCGCCGTTCGCCCCGCACGGCCCCTACGCCAACCGCACCCTCGAACTCCCGGCCGAGTCCCCGCCGCCCCCGCCCCCGCCCGCTCCGCCACCGGCCCCGCGCCAGCGCCCGGAACGCTCCTCGCTGGGCCTGGTGACGTTCTGCCTCGTGGTGATCGTCATCGGCGGCGCCGCGATCCTGGACATGCTGGGCGCCAAGATCCCGCTGGGCTCCACGATCGCGGTGGCGCTGCTGATCTGCGGCGGCGGCCTGCTGCTGGGCACCTGGTGGGGCCGCGGCCGCGGCCTGATCCTGCTCGGCGTCGTGCTGTCGATCAGCCTGGCCGGGGTCTCGATCCTCGGGCAGAACCTGCCGACCGTCCCGTTCTCGTCCCAGTACACGCAGGTCGTCGAGGTGGACGACATCCCCTCACAGCTGACCGCCAACCTCGGCGAGTCCGGGCTGGACCTGTCCGGCGTCGACTTCGCCGACGACGACCGGGCCACCCTGTCGGTCAACATCTGGACCGGCACCGCCACCATCCTGGTCCCCGAGAACCTCGACGTCATCGTCAACGCGGACTTCCAGCGCAGCACGGTAACCGTCGACGGCGAACAGATCGACCAGGACGGCGTCCGCTGGAACCGCGGCTACGAATCCCTCGGCCCGGACGGCAAGGGCGGCGGCACCCTCGTCGTCAACGCCGTCGTCGAGTCGGGGAGTCTGGAGATCGAGCGATGAAACGACACTCTCCCGACACGTTGTCCCTCATCGCGGGCCTGTTCTTCGCCACCCTGGCGGTGGTGTGGCTCATCGACGACATCCACACCATCCCCCCGCACGCCATCGGCTGGATCTTCGCCAGCGTCTTCACCCTCGCGGGTCTGGTCGGTCTGGTCCGCGCGATCCGGCGCCCCCGTTCGGAGGAAACCGACAACTCCTAGCCGTCTTCGGGCAAGATCGTGCGCGGGGAGGACGACATTTTCTGGGGGAGGATTTAATGCGCATACTTTCTCGCATCGGGATCGTGAGTCTGTTCGCCATCGGGGCGTTCCTGGTGGCGGGGGCCGCGGCCGGGGAAGCCGAGGCGGCACCACCGCTGAAGGCGTCGGTCAAGCTGCCGGGCAAGGTCAAGGTCGGACAGAAGATCGACGTCGACATCACGTGTCTGACGATCGACACCAAGGCCATCATCCACGTCAAGGGGGACGACCTGTCGATCGGCACCATCCTGTCGCTGTCGGGCGGCAAGGCGAGCCTGTCGGTGACGATCCCGGCCAAGGCACCGAAGGGCAAATACGACATCAACTTGATCTGTGCTCCCAGCAGCACAAAGGCTTCGGCCGTATCGTCAGTAACCGATTAGCCACAACCCCGTGTCATCGGGAAAACACGGTCGGATACTCTGATCGGGCATTGGAACCGTCGTTCCTTTCCTTTGGGGGTAGTGCCCTGGGCTGTATCAGCCCAGGGCACTCGTTATTTCCACAGGCTCGTACGCTCGGGTGATGGCAGCCCAGCTCGACGACAACCTCACCGCCGCCCTGGCCGATCTCGACGCCCGGCTGCGCGGCCACGGCTCCCTCCTGGTCGCCTTCTCCGGTGGCGCCGACTCCGCCTTCCTCCTGGCCGCCGCCACCCGCGCCCTGGGCCCTGACGCGGTCGCCGCCGCCACCGCCGTCTCCCCAAGCCTCCCACCATCCGAACTGGACGCCGCCCGCGAGTTCGCCGCTTCCCTGGGCGTCCGCCACCTCACCCCCGGCACCGACGAACTCTCTCGCGAGGGTTACCGCGCCAACGCGGGCGACCGCTGTTACTTCTGCAAGTCCGAACTACTGGACACCCTGAACCCCTTGGCTTCCCAACTGGGCATCGCCACTATCGCCACCGGCACCAACGCCGACGACGCGATCGCGGGCTTCCGCCCCGGCATCCGAGCAGCCGCCGAACGCGGCGCGATCACCCCCCTCCGCGACGCCGGCCTGACCAAGTCCCAAATCCGCACGGCATCCCGCATCTGGGGACTCACCACATGGGACAAGCCCGCCGCGGCCTGCCTCTCCAGCCGCATCGCCTACGGCATCGAAGTAACCAGCCGCGGCCTGTCCCGCGTAGCCCGCGCCGAAGCCCACCTCCGCACCACACTCCACAATGCCGGAATTCCGATCCGCAACCTCCGCGTCCGCGACATGGGCGACGACCACGCCAAGATCGAAGTGGACCCCGACCTGGTCGAAGCAGTCGCGGCCTCCACCCTCACCACCACGCTCGAAGACTTCACCTCGGTAACCCTCGACCCCCGCGGCTTCCGCTCGGGAGCCATGAACGAACTCCTCCCCAACCCCGACAAATACCGCTAACCCCCCTCATCGCCCCCACAACCGCTGGCCGCGACCAAAGTCGTCACCTCGCTTCGCTCGGCGGCCTCCTCCTTCTCGGCCGCAGACGCCAGTCGAGGTGTGACGATCGCGGGCTCGTTGTGGCGCACCAGTTCGCCTCGTGGGGCTAACCCGGGCGGCCCAGTCGCTGTTTCTCGTCCCCCGTCAATGGGCCGGTGCCAGGCCCGGCTCCCACCCACCCCGAACGTTAGTCTCACCGATGCCGCCAAGGACCTTGTAGCAACGGAAGTACTAATGACACAAGGAGAAGACACGATGCGTCATCTCACCCCGTACGAGCGTCGACTCACGCGAATGCAGGAGGAGATCAGCGGAAACGAACGGATGTCCGTTTGGGAGGAGCACAACGACGGGCTCGCGGACCTCGACGAGGACGCCGAGCCAACTCTCCGGATGATCGCTGACAAGTACGGGATGGAATTGGCCCCCCACTTCCACCAAAGCTTCGTGCGATTCAACTGCCTGTGGACCCGCTGGCGCATCGAAGACGCAGAGCTCAATGGAGAGTTCAGGATCGGCAACCTTCCGGAAGCACTCGCCACTCCGCCCCCTCCGTTCTCGGTGCGCAGTTCCACTCTAGCCGAGCGCCAACTCCACACAGAACTTCGCGTGATCGACGACAAGCCCGACAGCGGATCCGGCCACCAGGCCACCCTCAGACTCCAACCCGGCACTTCGGACCCGGAGTTGTGGTACTTCCACCTGGGCCGGGGCACCCTCCGCATGGACATCAACTATCAGGAGTACCTGGACGCCCTCATCCTCACCAAGGGAACGTCCGGATGGCAGTTCCTCTTCTGTGACATCACGAAGGAACTGCGGACGGACTACGACTTCACGACGGCGGCCCGAGACATCAAGACGATGCTCGACGTGTTCCCGGAGCTCTTCCCCAACCACGACTACTCCGGTCTTCGTGCGCGGTTGGAGGAGCGGCTGTAACCCACTCGACCAAGCGGCAGTGGGGTATCTCGCAGTCGTCGGACATTGATCCGTTCGTGAGGTCGGGCATATAGTTAGCTCGACTAATTAGTTTGGCTAACTATCTTGGGAGTCGCCGTGAGTACCGCCGATCTGGCCGCCGACGTGAACCGGACGTTGCGCGACATCGTGCTGTTGTTGCGTCGGGTTTCGGCTGATAGCGAGGTTTCTGCTCCGCAGTTGGCCGTCATGGGTTCGTTGGCGGCCGGGAGTCGACGGATGAGCGAGTTGGCCGCTGAGCATGGGGTTCGGATGCCGACCATGACCGTTCAGGTCAATCGGTTGGAGCGCGACGGGTTGGTTGTGCGGGGGTCTCACGAGTCCGACGCTCGCGTTGTCACCGTCGCTCTCACCGAGGCCGGGCGGGGGGCGCTTTCGGTGGGGCGGCGGGCTCGCGTTGGTTTTCTCGCCGAGCGGTTGGAGGGATTGGCTGCCGAGGATCGTGCGGCCATCGCTGCCGCGTTGCCCGCTTTGTCCCGGCTATGTGAGAAGGAGTGATTCAGTAGTGTCCACAGGCCACAGTTCTGCTTCTGGAAGTATTCTGCGTCAGCCCGCGTCGGTGTGGGCCACCGCTTTTGCCGCCGTGGTCGCGTTCATGGGGATCGGGTTGGTGGACCCGATTCTGCCGTCCATCGCTGAGGGGTTGGACGCCACTCCGAGTCAGGTGTCGTTGCTGTTCACCAGTTATTTTCTGGTGACCGCTGTGGCGATGTTGGTTACGGGGTGGATCTCGAGTCGGATTGGCGGGAAGAAGACACTCCTTATTGGATTGGCGATCGTGGTGGTGTTCGCGACGTTGTCGGGTACTTCGGACACGGTGGGGCAGTTGGTCGGGTTCCGAGCTGGGTGGGGTTTGGGTAACGCTGTTTTTGTGGCCACCGCGTTGGCCGTCATCGTTGGTGCCGCTTCGGGTGGGGCCGAAGCCGCGATCTTGCTCTACGAGGCCGCGTTGGGGCTTGGTATTTCGATGGGGCCGCTGGTTGGTGCGCTGCTGGGTGACTGGCATTGGCGGTATCCGTTTTTCGGTACCGCCGCGTTGATGGCCGTTGGTTTTGTGCTCATCACCGTGTTGTTGAAGCGGGAGAGCGCGGGGAGGGCCAGGACTCGGTTGTCCGATCCGTTGCGGGCGCTGTTGCATGGTGGACTGTCTACAACGGCGGGTGCGGCGGTGTTCTACAACTTCGCGTTCTTCACCGTGTTGGCGTACACCCCGTTTGTGTTGGGCATGTCGGCTTATGGGATCGGTGCGGTGTTCTTTGGCTGGGGTGTCGCCGTCGCTGTTAGTTCGGTGTTCTTGGCTCCCGTGATGCAGCGGCGTTTTGGGTCGGTGCGCACCATGTACTTGGCGTTGGGATTCTTGTTGGTGAGCCAGGTGGGGATCGCGTTGTCCGGGGCTGCCGGGGTCATCGGGTTCACCGTCGCTACGGGGTTGGCGATTGGGGTCAACAACACCGTGTTCACCGAGGCCGCCATGGAGGTGTCGGACGCGCCGCGCGCGGTGGCTTCCGCCGGGTACAACTTCGTGCGGTGGTTGGGCGCGGCGTTGGCGCCGTTCGTGGCCAGCAAGCTGGGGGAGGAGTTCTCGCCGTCGGTGCCGTACTTCGTGGGCGCGGCCTGTTGTGCGGCCGCGATTGTGGTGTTGGTGGCGCGTCGCAGGCACCTGTCGTCACTGGATGAGGTGGACGCCGATCACGACTTCCATGATCGGGAGGTTGTTCCCGCGCGTTAGCCGGACGGCGTCCGGTCTCGTCCGGGAATCCGGGCAGGGCGGTGTCGTGTGTGAAGCTGGGATGAATTGGCGTCCAACAGGAAGGCGGCGCTGGCCCGGTGAACGCGCAAGCTGGTGGCGAGACGGACCTGTACGCGGACGCGCTTGGGCACTATCGTTCGCCGGACCGGGGCGATGCTGTCAAAGTGGACTGGGAGCGGCCCGATTACGTCGGCCTGCTGCGGGTGGCGTTGCGTCATGTTCGGGCTGGCCGGCGGGGGATCAGGGTGGTCGATCTGGGTGCCGGGGCGGGCGAGGGTTGGTGGCTGACGCGGGCTGCGCTGGGCCGGGGCGTCCACTTCGGGTATACGGCGGTGGACAGCAGTCCGTCGCTGTTGGCGTTGGGGGAGCGGCGGTTGGGTGGGGAGGCGGGTGTGAGGTTTCGGTTGACCGACATGCGCGACTTTGATTTCGCCGCTGATCCGACCGATGTGTACCTCAGTGTGGGGGCGCCGTTCTCGGAGCTGGACGAGGAGTCGTTCGCCGAGGTCGTGCGTGGGATCGGGATGGCCGTCGCGTCGCGACGGGGGCCGAGTGCGGTGGTTCTCGACGTGTATGGCCGTGATTGTCTGTCATGGATACCGGTGGCGGCGGACCGTCGGACCTATTCCATGACGTTCTTTCTTGACGCGGCGTCACCGCCCACTCGGGACATGCGGTTCTACACGCGCGGTCGCCTGGAGCGCGTGATCCACAACGGATTGACCGATGCCGCGCGGAACCGGCTGACCGGGCTGGTGTTCAGCGATCGTTGTGTGTTCAGCAGTCGTCATACCCTCACCGGTGCCTATAATCCCGATGTGCCACGGCTTCGCACCGCCGTCAACGCCCTGATCAACGGTGAGGACGTGCCGGACGGGGACCGGGGGTTGGTCATTCCGGAAAAGGCGTACCTGCCGCACCTGGGGGCGACGCCGTCTCATCGGGCATTGGCTAGGACGGTGGACACGTGGAACAAGACCGTCCATACCGGCCTCCTCGGCGGGCGGCGGTCGCTCGCGCGGTCCCTGCGGGGACTGAACCAGATCACCGGCACCGCGGCCGCGGGAATCGGCCATTACCTGACCGTCGTAGCCCTCTTCGCAGCAGGCTGAACCCAACACCGTGGCAGGAGCACACCATGTCGAAGATCCAGGGCGCGGACGACGTACCCGCCACCCGTCGAGGTCCGGCGTCCCAGCGCCGCTATCGGCTGACGCAGGTCGCCAACGTGGTCGCCGGGCTCGCCTGCGGCCTCATCACCTACGCCGTCAACGCCGACCTGCAACTGTCGCTGGCGCTCGGGGTCATCGTGACCATGGGGCTGCTCATCGTCGAGTACACGGCCGTGACGAACAGCCTCATGCGCGTCGTCCACGCCACCAACGACCGGCTGATCTGTCTGGGCGCCGATCTATCCAAACAGGATGGTCTTGCCGCCGCGCTGGCCCACCTTCGCGGCAGTGCCCGGGAGGGCGGCAATCTCGCCCACACCATCAATCGGGTTCACGAGGCCGTCCCCAACATCCCGGTCCCGCTGTTCGGAGTGGTGGATGACCTGCTCGGGCAGGCCGCCAGGGCCCTGGAGACCGGCCACATCGTTCTCGGGGGCAGCTCGTCCTCGCTGGGATCGCACCTGGTGCGGACCTTCGAGCGGGACGTGTTCTGCACGTCCTTCCATCCGCTCGACTTCTGGCTCACCCCGTACGGACGTAACTATCAGGCCGAGATTCGGGACCGGCTGCGGGAACTGGCCAAGACCGGCGAGGTGACCTTCCGGCGCGTCTTCATCGTCCGCGGCGAGGTCGCCGAGGAACTGCGGCGGCAACCGTATCGGGGCGTCATCGAGGAACAGCTGTCCGCCGGGATCGACGTGCGCATCACCTACGAGGAGGACCTGCCAGCGGATCTGTGCGTCGACTTCGGCATCTGGGACGGAGAACTCGAGGTCGAGCTCGAATGCGACGAGCAGCGCCGCATCATCGCGCGGCACTACCGCTACTCCCACGAACACCTCGCGGCGGCCCAGCGCCGCGCCGAGCGACTGTGGGACCGCAGCATCGCCTACGCCGACTTCCTCACGCGGTTACCCGGGTGCTCACAGCTGCCGTACCGCGTCCATCACCTGGTCCCGGTAGCCGCTGCCGAACATCGCGGTGTGGACCAGCAGCAGATGCAGCTGGTGCAACGGAATCCGGTGTCGCCAGCCTTCGGGCAGCGGCCACATCTCGTGGTACGCCGCCACGATCCGGTCCAGGTGCGGCGCCCCGCCCCACAGGTGCAGCAGTGCGATGTCGGTCTCGCGGTGGCCGCCGTGGGCGGCGGGGTCGACGAGCCAGGCCCGGTCACGTCCCCAGTGGATGTTGCCGGGCCACAGGTCGCCGTGCAGTCGCGCCACCGGTTCCGCCGGTGGCGCCAGCTCTTCGATGCGGGTGATGACGGCCTCGACGGCGGCGACGTCGGCGGCCGACAGGGAGCCGTTGTCGCGTGAGTCCCGCAGGTAGGGCAGCAGCCGCCGGGACGCGAACCAGCCCGACCACGACCGCTCCGCCACCTCGTTGTCGAGGGGCAGCCGTCCGATGAAACCCGGCCAGGGCGCGCCGAAAGTCTTGGTGCCGAAGCGGTGTAGCTCCGCCAGGCGCCGTCCGAGTTCTTCGGCGGCCACCACGCCCGGGGCTCCCGGGTCGATCCAGTCGCTGACCAGTACCTCGGCGGTGGCGCACAGGACGTGGGGGACCGGTGCCCCGGCTTCGGCCAGCCAGGCGATTCCGCGTGTCTCGGCCTCCAGCAACCCGGGTGGTCCGTCCTCATTGAACTTGGCGAACACGTCGGTGCCGTCGTCGAGGGTCAGCCGTTGGGTGACACTGATCGAACCGCCGCCGACCGGTGTGGAGCGGATGCGCTGATGCTCGATGAACATCGGCAGCTTGTCCGGGTGCGCGCGCAGGTATTCCAGGTCCACGCGCTCACGGTACTGGACGCGTGCGGCCCGGCGATCGCGCTGCGCGCGACGACCGGGCCGGTGCGAGGTTGGCTAGTTGCTGCTGTTGTCGTTGCGGGAGGTGCCGACGCGGTCCTTGAGTTTGCGGATCGTCTTGGTCAGCGGGTCCTCGGAGCGGTTGAACGCGTCGCGGTAGTGCTTCGCGGCGGACTTCGCCTCGTCGGTGAGCGAGACGTTCTCGTCGTCCTCCCGGCGGGGGTACTCGCCGCTGAGGATGTCCTGGTACTCGCCCTCGGTGGTCCAGCGGTGCAGTTCCGCGGCCCGCTCCACCGGGAAGTCGTGGCTGCGGTGCTCCAGCAGCATCAGCTTGAGGAGGCTGTCGCGGATGTCGCCCCCGGACTCGAACTCCTTGGCCTGCGCCAGGAACTCGGTGATGTCCACACCGGACAGGTCGCCGCCGCCGGCGAACTTGGCCATCACCCGGATGGCCGCGGCGGGGTTCTGGACGGCGAGCACTCCGGCCCGGTCCGCCGACAGTTCCGACTTGCGCTGCCATTCGTACAGCGCGGCCAGGATGAGCCGCAGACCCACCACACCCACCGGCAGCCACGACAGGCCGCCGGTCAGCCGCAGCACCCACATCAGCATGGTGCGGTAGAGGGCGTGCCCACTTTGGGCGTGGCCGAGCTCGTGGCCGAGCAGGAACCGCAGTTCCTCGTCGTCGAGCTGCGAGACCGAGGCCGAGTTGATGGCGATGATCGGCTTGTCGAGGCCGATGGTGACGCCGTTGAGGTAGGGGCTCTGCGAGACGTAGAGCTCCGGCGGCTCGGCGACGTCGAGCACCGCGGCCACCTTCAGGTACTCGTCGTGCACGTGGGTGTACTGGTGCCGGTTCACCCGGATCGCGCCGCCCAGGAACATCAGCCGGATCTCACGCTCGGTGAACAGGCTGAAGAGTTTGCGCAGGATGACGTCGAAGCCACGCAGTTCGCGCAACGCCACCAGGGCGCCCCGGTCGGCCGGGTGTTCCCAGGCCCGGGAACTGATGCCCGGCAGGTTGATGGGGTCTCGACGGGTTTCCGGCATGACTCGCGCTCCTGTGTGGGGTAATGGGTCGCCTCATCGAATGGTAGACGGCATCGGCGAATAAGCCCGTGGCCCGTACGTACCGTTTATCTGGCGTGGCGGGGCCATCAGGAGTAGGAATGGCATATGAGTGTCGAAATACGCGGATACCGGCCCGCCACCGATCATCCCGCCTGCCGGAGCCTGTGGGTGGAGATGACCGGGGCTCACCGGCAGTTCTACGACGATCCGACCATCGGCGGCGCCGACCCCGGCGCCGGGTTCGAGGACTACCTGACCAACATCAGCCTGTCGGGCATGTGGGTCGCGGTCACCGAGGGCGAGGTCGTCGGCTTCACCGGCCTGCTCATCGAGGGACGCCACGGCGAGGTGGAGCCGCTGGTGGTCACCGAGAAGGCCCGCGACCGGGGCATCGGGACGCAACTGCTGGACCGGATCGCCGCCGAGGCCGACAAACGCGGGCTGGAGTACCTGACGATCCAGCCGGTCACCCGCAACATCGCGGGGCTGCGCTGCTTCCACGACGCCGGTTACACCGCGCTGTCCCAGGTGACGCTCACCAAGGACCTGCGCAACCGCCACCACGAGTGGAAGGACGGCATAGAACTGCACGGGCTCCAGTTCAGGTACTGAACCAAGAGGTCAGCGGATCCTGAACCGAAGCCCGTGCGGTGAAAGCCGGGGTGCTTACTTCTTCTTGTCGGCGGCCTCGAGACAGTAGACGATGCCCTCGTCCTCAAGCTTGACGACCGGCATGGTCTGGTCCTTGCACTCGGAGCTCTTCTTCACCTGCTTGGTGATCTTGTACTTGGCGTCCTTGTCGTCGCACGAGACCGCGACGGCCTCGGAGCCCTCCTGCTTGACGCAACCACCCTGTTCGAACTTCTCGCCGCCGAACAGCATGATGCCGCCGAAGGCCAGGCCCGCGATCAGGATGATCGCCGCGACGCCGACCCCGATGAGCAGGCCGAGGTTCTTCTTCTTGGGCTGCTCGCCACCGGGCATGCCGGGGACGCCGCCTCCGGGCGGGAAACCGCCGCCGAAGTCGGGCTGACCGGGCTGGCCGGCGGGCGGGCCGGTGACCGGCTGCGGAGCGCCGGGGTCACTGGGCTGCCACGGGGATCCGGCGACCGGGGAGCCCGGCATGGCGGCGGGTTGCTGCGCGGTGGCACCCGGCTGGGAACCGCCCCACAGCGGCATTCCCGGCTGCAGGCCGGACTGGTTGGCGGGCGGCGCCGAACTGGGCGGGCTCGGCATTCCCGGCTGCTGCGACACCTGCGGGGAACCCGGCATCGCCGAGGGCGACCCGGGCATGGCCGCGGGGGAGCCCATCGGTGGTGGCGGGGCACCGTACTGCTGCGGCGGAGGCTGGTACTGCGGCGGCTGCGGGGGAGCCATCGGCGGCGGCTGCGGCGGCGCCACCGGAGGCGGAGGCGGCATCTGACCCGGCGGGGTCTGGGCGGGCAGCGCGGCGGTGGAGTCGGGACCGACGGGCGGCTGCGGCGGCGCTGGCGGGGGAGGCTGCGGAGCGGCCTGCGGCGGCTGTGGCGGAGCCTGGGGAGGCTGCGGCGGCTGCTGTGTGGGCAGCACGGAGGTGTTGTCCTGCGAGGGCGCGGGTGGGGCCGGAGGCGCCGGTGGCGGCTGCGGCGGGGCGACCTGCGGGATCTGCTGGGTGGAGTCGCTGTCCGGTGCCGGGGGCGGCTGGTGCGCGGGCGGCGGCATCTGCGGCCATTGCGGCGCCTGCTGCTGTTGCGGCTGCGCGGGAGGCTGCTGCTGCGGCGGACCGCCGAGCTTGGAGGTGCCCGGGTCCTCCTCCGGCTGCTGCGGCTGGGCCGGCGGCTGGCCGAGTTTCGCGGTGCCGTTGTCCTCCGGCTGCGGAGCCGGGGACTGCGGTTGGTGGGCCGCGGGATTCTCAGCGGTCGGCGCTTCGGCGTGCGCCTGCTCGGCGGACGGCGGCGCGGACTCTTGCGCAGGCCGGATCACCGAGG
The DNA here is from genome assembly GCF_000024545.1 of Stackebrandtia nassauensis DSM 44728. Classification (GTDB taxonomy): domain Bacteria; phylum Actinomycetota; class Actinomycetes; order Mycobacteriales; family Micromonosporaceae; genus Stackebrandtia; species Stackebrandtia nassauensis. Next base: position 6,427,636 of record NC_013947.1, on the reverse strand, counting down.
TGTTGTCCTCGTCCCCTGAGGACTGCTGAGCGGGTGGCCCGCTCTGCGGCGCCGACGGGTTGTTGGGGTCGGACGTCATCACGCCTCCTGCTGAGCGGACGTGCACCTGTCGCACATCCGTAAAAAGTCATACCTCGCTGGTCGGGCTACACGCTACCGAATGAATGCCCGCGCCTGTCGAGAGGATGCATGAGCCAGAGCGGAATTGCCGCCAAATCGCAATAACGCGGCCGAACGGCCGCCGGGAGGCACTTGTGGAGAAAAGACGAACCGGTGATCGCCTGTGGCGATCACCGGTTCCATGGGCGCCCCTATGCACCCAATTAACCCCAGAGGAGAACGTGGTCTTACATCAGGCGGTTCGAGTACAGCATCGCGTCTCGACGCGCCAAGTCTGTGCTGGATTCGACGCGCTTGCGCATGATCGCGCGCTGGTGGGCGGCTTCGGCGCGGCGCAGGCGGTTGGCTCGGAATTTTTCGAAAGTGTTCATGTGGGGCTCCCCAAGATCTTCGGTGTCTTCGCTGTCGTCCCATCCATTACAACACTCAACGGCTAAAAATTCCATCGAAATTAAGGTGAAGGCTCTCACGTGACGTCGATCATGAGGGTCAAAGAAAGTCCCCCGCCTCGGATCGAGGCGGGGGACTCACGAGGTCCGAGAACCTAAGCTCCAGGCCAGAAGCCGGGTGCCCGGGTCGGCCAGGAAGGCGCCGACGTCGGCCAGGAACTTCGAGCCCAGCTCGCCGTCGACGATGCGGTGGTCGAAGGACAGGCTCAGCGTCGTGACCTTGCGCGGGACCACCTGACCCTCGTGCACCCACGGCAGGTCGCGCACCGCGCCGAAGGCCAGGATCGCCGACTCGCCGGGCGGCAGGATCGGCGTACCGGTGTCGACGCCGAAGACGCCGACGTTGGTGATGGTCATCGTCCCGCCGCTCATGTCGGCCGGCGGCGTCTTGCCCTCGCGGGCGGTGGCGGTCAGCGCGTTGAGCGCCTCGGCCAGTTCCCGCAGTGACAGCGACTCGGCGTTCTTGACGTTCGGGACGATCAGCCCACGCGGCGTCGCGGCGGCGATGCCCAGGTTGACGTAGTGCTTGACCACGATCTCCTGCGCCGCCTCGTCCCAGGACGAATTGATCATCGGGTGCCGTTTGGCGGCCAGCAGCATCGCCTTGGCCACCAACAGCAGCGGTGACACCTTGACGCCGTCGAAGTTCGGCAGCGTCTTCAACCGCGCCACGGCCTCCATGGTCGCGGTGACGTCCAGTTGCAGGAACTCGGTGACGTGCGGCGCTGTGAACGCGCTGTGGGACATGTTCTGCGCGGTGAGTTTGCGCACGCCCTTGATCGGGATGCGTTCCTCGCCGCCCACCGGTGCCGCGTTAAGGCCCTGATGGGCCTTAACGGAAGGAGATGCCTGCGCCGCCGCCTGGGTGGTGGCGGACTGCACGTCGTCGCGGGTGATGGAACCGGACGGGCCGGTGCCGGTGATGGTGGTCAGGTCGACGCCGAGGTCCTTGGCCAGCTTGCGTACCGGCGGCTTGGCCAGCACCGCGATCCGCTGCGGGGTCGCGGTGAGGGCCGGAGCCGGAGCGGGAGCTGGCGGTTCGGCCTTCGGCGGCTGCGGAGCCGGAGCCTGGGCCGGGACCGGGCGGGCCGGTTCCGCGACCGGGGCGGGCTGGGCTGCGGCAGGTGCCGAACCGGAGGGCTTGCGGGCCCGCCGCTTCGTGCTGACCTTCTTGGGGCCGTAGCCCACCAGCACCTTGGTGTCTTCCTCCTCCTCGGCGACTTCGGCGGGCGCCGAGCCGTCGGGGTCGAGGTCGAAGGTGACCAGCGGCTGCCCCACGTCGACGGTGGTTCCCTCGTCGCCGTGCAGCTTGCTGATCTGACCCGCGTACGGCGAGGGGATCTCGGTGAGCGCCTTGGCCGTCTCGACCTCGACGATCGGCTGGTTGAGCGTCACCGTGTCCCCCGGGGACACCAGCCATTTGATGATCTCCGCGTCGACGAGACCCTCGGCCAGGTCGGGCAGATTGAATTGCTCGTATTTCGGCATTCCCACAACCCCTAGTAAGTGAACGTCCGGTCGACCGCGTCGAGGACACGGTCCAAATCGGGCAGATACTCCTCTTCGAGGCGCGCGGCCGGGTAGGGGGTGTCGTAGCCGGTCACCCGCAGCACCGGGGACTCCAGCGAGTAGAAGCACTCCTGGGAGACCCGGGTCGCGATCTCGGAAGCGATGCCCACGTTGGACGGTGCTTCGTGGACGACGACGAGACGGCCGGTCTTGCGGACCGAGGCGTAGATCGGTTCCATGTCCATGGGGGACAGGGCACGCAGGTTGATGACCTCCAGCTGGCGGCCCTCGTCGGCCGCGGCACCCGCGGCGTCGTGGGCGACCTTCATCATCGAACCCCAGGCCACGACGGTGACGTGGTCACCGGCGCGCTCGACCTTCGCCGACAGCAGCGGGTCGGCGTCGGCGAGGGTTCCGGACAGGTCGACCTCGCCCTTCTCCTGGTACCTCCGCAGCGGTTCGAAGAAGATCACCGGGTCGTCGGAGGCGATGGCCTGCTGGATCTTCCAGTAGGCGTCGTGCGGGTTCGACACCGAGACGCACTTCAGCCCCGCGGTGTGGGCGAAGTACGCCTCCGGGGACTCCGAGTGGTGCTCGACCGCGCCGATGCCGCCGCCACAAGGGATCCGCACCACCACCGGCATCGGGACGGTGCCCTGCGAGCGGTTGTGCATCTTGGCCAGCTGCGACACGATCTGGTCGAAGGCCGGGTAGACGAAGCCGTTGAACTGGATCTCCACCACCGGGCGGTAGCCCCGGATGGCCAGACCGATCGCGGTTCCCACGATCCCGGACTCGGCCAGCGGGGTGTCGATGACCCGGTCCTCGCCGAAGTCCTTCTGGAGTCCGTCGGTGACGCGGAAGACGCCGCCGAGCTTGCCGACGTCCTCACCCATGATCAGGACCTTGGGGTCGTCCTCCATGGCCTTGCGCAGACCGGCGCCGATGGCGCCGCCGATGCGAAGTGTGTCGGTCATCAGTGCTCACTCCCCTCGAAGGACGCGTGGTAGTCGGCGAATGCGGCGCGCTCGCTGTCGACCAGCGGCGAGCCCTCCCGGAATACGTGCTGGAACATCGAGTCCGGGTCCGGGTCGGGCATCGAGATGACCCGCTCGCGCAGACTCAGGGCGTGCTCGTCGGCCTCGGCGTCGACACCGGCCAGCCAGTCGGCGTCGGCGAGCTTCTCGGCCTCCAGGAAGGTGCGCATCCGCGAGATCGGGTCCTTGGCCTTCCACTGGTCGACCTCGACCGAGTCGCGGTAGCGGGTCGGGTCGTCGGTGGTGGTGTGGGCGCCCATCCGGTAAGTGAACGCCTCGATGAAGGTGGGGCCGTTGCCGGAGCGGGCGTTGTCCATGGCGGTCTTGGTGACCGCGTAGGTGGCCAGCACGTCGTTGCCGTCCACGCGTACGCCGGGGAAGCCGAAGCCGTCGGCGCGTTTGAACAGTGGGGCCTTGGCCTGCCGGAAGACCGGCTCGGAGATCGCGTACTGGTTGTTCTGGCAGAAGAACACGATCGGTGAGTTGTAGACGCTGGAGAACACCAGCGACTCGTTGACGTCTCCCTGGCTGGAGGCGCCGTCCCCGAAGTAGGCGATGACGGCCTCGCCGTCGTCGGTGCCCACCTTGCCGTCCATGGTGATGCCCATGGCGTAGCCGGTGGCGTGCAGGGTCTGGGCGCCGATGACGATCGTGTACATCTGGAACTTGTACTTGCGCGAGTCCCAGCCGCCGAGGTCGACGCCCCGAAACAGCCCGAACGGCATGATCGGGTCGATGCCCTTGGTCCACAGGACGCCGTGCTCGCGATAGGTCGGGAACACCATGTCCTGCGCCGCGAGCGCGCGTCCGGAGCCGATCTGGGCGGCCTCCTGGCCGAGCAGGCTGGCCCAGATGCCCAGCTGGCCCTGCCGTTGCAGGGCGGTTCCCTCGGAGTCGAGCCTGCGGACGATCACCATGTCGCGGTAGAGTCCGCGATACTCCTCGTCCGTCAGATCGACGGCGTAGTCCGGGTGCGACACCCGCTTTCCGTCGGGCGTCAACAGCTGCACCATGTCGGGGTCGCCGACCGGTGTCTTCTTTCGCCGCGCGGGCGATTTGGCTTTGGGACCACTACGGGTTTGGTCGCCGTTGACCATCTACGTCCTCCCTGTTCAGATGTGCGGAAGCCCGGGGTGGCCGGTCTTGCGCGATGGTCGTATCGATTGGGGTCTCCCCAGCATTCCAGAAGATAGGAAGGACCTGACACAGTGATCATCAAAATGACCGAATGAGACCCAGTTGCAACGTTCGGTAACATGTGATGCGTACATCTTGGCCGTCGCGACAACAAACCAGACTGATCCGGGGGCGGCATGCGGTTTTTCGCGAACGACGACCACAGGCATGCCAGTGCCATCTGGTCGTGGAGGAACACCACCGTGGTGATGAGCCTCGCGCTGGTGACCTCGCTGGCGGTGGGCATCGCCGCGGCGGGTGGGCTGTCGGTTCTGGACGAGCCGCGGGGCTACGGCGGCGCCGAGACGCTCCCGCCGCCGCAGGCCGACCCCAAACCACCGGCGCTGTTGCCCGACGACCCGGGGCCACCACCGGCACCCAACCCGGCCGAGCCGGTCGAGACCGAGGAATTCCGGGACAACGCTCCGGCGGCCCATGACACCTTCGATACCCGGCAGGTCGAGGCGGAAACCGCGCCGGACGCCGTCGACGAGGTCGAGCAGGCCGGCTCGGGAGTGTGGAACCAGGTCGAGGACACCGTGGACGAACTGCCGATCGAGTGGCCGGAGCCGTCGACGCACGTGTTCACCTGGGAAAACCTCGACTGTCCTGACGGTGAGACCGAGTACTTCGCGTCGTCCGGCGGCTATGACCTCCCATCGTGGGATACGGGATATAGCGATCCGTGGATGTACGAGCGCTTATCGCACTGATCGTGCGACCTCTATAGACGGATTTGCGGGACAACCGTCACGGCGCCGTAACCTGCATGTGCCGATTGCCGTTGTACTCCACGAAGACATTGCCGTGAACTGGCAAGAAGGTGGGGTCGGATAAACCATGGATCGGTTTTCAAGAACACTGCTGGCGGCCGCGGCCGAAGCGGGGCTCGCGACGATAACGCTCAGCCGTCACGTCCCGAGCCTGCGGCGCAGTATCCGCAGTGACGACGAGGTCGTGCTGCTGGCGCACTGTCTGCGCCCGGACGGGCAGCTGTCAGGTGACCACCTGATGCTGCTGACCCGCAGGCGGCTGGTCGTCACGAAACAATCCCGCGTGCTCGGCCGGGTCCGGCTGGACATGGACACCGCCGTCGGCGAACTCGACGACGTCCGCTGGTCGGCCGATCCGGCGCTGCCGGGGGTGGAGTTCGCCTTCACGGCGGAGGACACCCGCCATCGCTTCTGGATGGACGCCCGGCACGGTAAACAGGTGTGGCGGCTGGACGCCATGCTGGCCAAGCTCTTCCGCCGCCCGACGCTTCCGGTGGCGACTTTAGCGTCATTCGCGCGGGGCTTTATCTGACCGACTGCCCCGCGATGTGTCCGGCTTGGTAGGCGAGCCGGACACCGGCCGACCCGGTAGGCGAGCACATCCGCCTGAACCCGATCCCGCTATTGCACACCCGGCGCCGACCCACTCGAGACTCCCGAGTCGCGCCGGGACAGGGTTCTTGTGCTCCCGTCTCGCGCTGACCGCGCCGGGTCGGCCGGTCATATCCCCAGCCGGAACCGTTGCCAGGCTCAGCCTCGGCGGCGGCTCCAGGCCTCCCACAGCCGCGCGTAGCGGCCACCGGCGGCGGCGAGCTCCTCGTGTGGGCCCTCCTCGATGAAGCGGCCCTCCTCCATCACCAGCACCCGGTCGGCTCCGGCGGCCTGGTTGAGCCGGTGCGCCACGATGATGGCCGCCCGTCCCTCGACCGCCTGGTCCGCCGCCCGTTCGAGCCGGGCCGAGGTCGCGCTTCCGGCTTCGGCGGTGGCCTCGTCCAGGACCGCCAGTACGGGGTCGGCCAACACGAGCCGGGCCAGCGCCAGATGCTGCGCGTCCACATGGGACAGCGCGTGGCCGTGGGCTCCCACGACGGTGTCGAGCCCGTCCGGCAGCGCCGCCACCAGCTCGGTCGCGCCCACCTGGCGCAGTGCCTCCCGTACCGTCTCGTCGTCGGCTCCCGGGCTGGCCAGGGTGAGGTTCTCGCGCACGGTCCCGTGGAACACGTGCACCTCCTGGGTCACCAGGGTGACCTGGCGGGCCCGCCGCGACTTCGGCGGACGCCGGTGCCGGATCGTTCCGGTGCGCTGCTCGTGGACGCCCGCGACCAGCGCCGCCAGCGTGGTCTTGCCCGCTCCCGAGGTGCCCACCAGGGCCACCCGCTCGGCCGGGGCCACGGTCACGTCGAGGCCGTGCAGCACCTCGTCGCCGGTCGGGTACCGGAACGTGACGCCCTCGGCGGTCAGCACCGGACCGGATTCGGTCGGCACCGCCGCCGGCTTCGCGTCGCTGGTGGCCGGTATCTGGATCACGCCGACGATGCGGTTGAGCGAGGCCGTCGCGGCCTGGAGGTCGTCCACCACGATCAACAGGCTGTTGATCGGGTCGAACAGCCGCAGGAACATCAGCATCGCGGCGGTGGCCCCGCCGATGGTGCTCAGTTCGTTGCCCACCAGGACGAAGCCCACCAGCAGGATCGCGGTCATGCCGAGGTACTCGGCGAAGTTGAGCCGCCCGAAGAACCGGTTCTGGACGATCCGGGTGCGCATCGCCCAGCGCACCGCCTCCCACGAGGCCGCCGCGATGCGTCGGCTGTGCGCGTCGCGCAAACCGAAGGCCCGCACCGTGTCCAGGCCCCGCAGCGAGGCCAGCAGGTGCTGGGCGCGTTCGGCCATGGTGGCGCGTTCGGCGGCGTAGATCGACGGCGCGGTGCGCAGGTACCAGCGCACCGTCCACACGTGCACGGGCACGACCACCAGCAGCGCCAGGGCGTAACGCCAGTCGAGGATGCCGACGCCCACAAAGGTCAACGCGATCGTGAACAGCGACTGGCTCAGCGCCGGGATGACCTTGGGCAGCGCGTCGCTGACCCGGGAGACGTCGTCGCTGGCGCGCGACACCAGGTCGCCGGTGCCAGCTTCCTCCACTGTGGGTTGCGGCAGCGACAGGGCGCGTTCCACCATGCGTTCCCGCAGCCAGGCCAGCAGCGTCTCGAACAACCGGGCGGCGCCGATGGTGCCCAGTCCGGCGAACAGCGCGGCCACGACGGCACCGGCGGCGATGGCACCGCCCAGCAGCCACACCCGCTGCGCCCCTTGGCCGGTGGAGATGGCGTCCACGATGCCGCCCAGCGCGGCCGGGGTCGCCAGCCCCGCGGCGGCGGCGATGACGAGCGCCGCGATCACCCAGGTGAGGGTCCACCAGCGGCCGCGCATGGCGCGCGCGAACTCGGCGCGGGTCTGGCGCGGGGTGGCTATCGGCAGGCGGGTCACGGGTTCTCCTGGGGGTGGGGGCTGGCGTCGGCCGCCTCGTCGAGCCGCACGACGCGGTCGCACGCGGCCAGCAGTGCCGGGGACGAGGTGATGACGAGCGTCGCCAGTCCATCGCGGACTTTCGCGAGCCGTTCGGCGATTCCGGCCTCGGTCACCGAGTCCACGGCGGTGGTCGGGTCGTGCAGCACCAGCAGCGGCACGGGTCGCGCCAGTGCCCGGGCCAGCGCGACGCGCTGTCGTTGGCCGCCCGACAACCGGGTGCCGCCCTCGCCGACGACGGTGTCGAGGCCGTCGGGCAGGACGTCGATGAACTCGCGGCAGCCGGACGCGTCCAGGGCCGCCTCGACCCGGTCGGCTCCCGCCAGCGCGACGTTGTCGCGGATGGTGCCGTCGAACAGGTCGGCCGAGTGCGGGGCCGCCAGGATCCGGCGCCGCATCGCCTCGGGATCGGCGGTCGCCAGCGGCTCGCCGTCGAAGGTCAGCTCCCCGGATTCGGGTTCGCGGCGCAGCGACAGCAGTTCGGTCAGGACCCGGGCGGTCTCGCCCTCGGCGGCGACGCCGACGAACTCCTCCGGCTCGACCCGCAGGCTGAAGTCCCGCAACGCTCCCGCCGTCACCGCGGCGAACTCCAGACCGGTCTCCGGCTTCGCGACGGTGGTCGCGAGCTCGTCGGCCTCGTCGGAACCCTCCGCTGTGGAGTCTCGCAGTACCGGCAGGATCCGGCCCGCCGAGGCCAGGCCGGGCGGCCAGAACGCGGCCACGATTCCGGCCAGGCCCTGCAACGGGCTCATGATGAACTGGGTGAGGCCGACGACGGTGATGAGCTGGCCGATGCTGAGCTGCTTGTTGAGGGCGAAGATCCCGGCCGCCACGGCCAGCGCCGCGATGAACAGGCCGGTGACCAGGTTGGTGGAGCCGGTGTAGAAGCCCTGGGCGGTCTTGGCGCGCAGCGTCGCGTCCAGCGCCTCCTGGCTGCTGCGCAGATACCGTTGCGCGGCTTCGGTTTCGGCCCCGATGCCCTTGATGACCCGGTACCCGGTGATGAGATCGGCGGCGTTGCCGGCGGCGTCGGCGGCCAGCTCCTGCTGCTTCTCGGTACGGCGGCGCAGCGGCCCGTCCGCCTTGTCCAGCAGGAACAGCAGCAGCGGGGTGCCGATGAGGACGGCCAGGCCGAGCGGCCACGAGATCGTCAGCAGCACCACCGCGCAGAAGATCACGCCCGCGAACATCCCGACCGGGTAGACACCGATGGCCACCAGTGTGGACAGCCGCAGCACGTCGGAGGTCGCGATGGACAGCGACGCCCCCGGCAGGGTGGCCTTGTCGCCGTTGCGCGGCGCCAGCAGCCGGTCGGTGACCCGGGTGCGCAGGTGGTGCTGGATCGCCTGCATGCCGAGGTAGGAGACCCGGGACCCGAACCGGTAGCTGTAGGACAGCATCGCGAAGTTCACGCCCAGAAGCGCCACCCACAGCAGCAGCTGGCCGACGTCCCCTGTGGCCAGAGCCCGGTCGATGGCCAGACCCATGATGACCGGCACCAGTGCCTCGCCGAGCTGGTGCCCGATGGTCAACAGCGCTCCGGGGACGGTGTAGCGGCGCGCGGCCATGATGGTGCGCAAGGCGAGTCGGCGCGGGGTGGTCGACGCGTCGACGTGGATCGGGGCGACGCGGATCGGTTCGGCGGGCGCTTCGAACCACACGGGGAGCTTCAGGGAGGGCTTCATGGTGAGGCCAGCTTAGGGTGACCTAACTTAAAATACAAATCCGTGAACGCGAGAGGTCTTCACATTACTGCCCAGTATCTGTAACCTCCCTATCACGCAGTTAAATGTCGCGATAGGGAGCCTTTCTATGTCCCGCAATCGAAGCCGACTTACCGCGGCGGCCACGGCACTGGCCCTGACCGCCCTGACCCTGACCACGAGCATCGCCCCGGCGTCGGCCGCCGCGAACCGCCCCGACATCAAACCCCTCCCGGAGAACCTCGAGTCCATCCGAGCCGCGGAAGCCCAGAAGCTCTACGGCAGCCCCGACATCAAGCCCGTCGAAGAACGCAAATCCTCGCTGATCACCATGGGGGACAGCGAGATCTCCGGCGAAGGCGTCGGCAACTACGACCCCAACACCCACCGGGACGGCAACTGGTGTGACCGTTCCTACGACCAGGCGATCTTCCGTACCGGGATCGCCAGTGATGTTCAATACAATGTGGCCTGTTCCGGCGGCGCCAGTCCGCACCTGATCCAGGGTTCGGGCGAGACGCAGTGGGACGAGCTGAACCAGGGCGACAACCTGGCCATCAAGGCCCGCAACACCAAGATCAAGCTGGTGTGGATCGCCATCGGCGCCAACGACTCCGGTGGCATCGAGTTCGGACCGGTCGCCACCGAGTGCGCCACCAACCGGATCCTGTTCAAGGGCCCGTGCTACCCCAACCACACCGACAACTGGGCGGCCCGCGTCGAGGTCTCCGAGGACGGTGTCGAGAAGTCCATCGACGCGATCCGCAAGACCATGACCGAGGCCGGATACCTGGACTCGGACTACGAGTTCGTGGTCATGTCCTACCCGAGCCCCGGTGGCCCGGACGTGGAGGACAACCCGAACTTCCCCGGTTGGTACAAGGGCGGCTGCCTGCTGTACCTGGCCGACGCGGCCTTCGCCCGCAACAAGGCGGTGCCGTTGTTCGAGGACGGCATCCGCGACGCCGCCACCGCCAAGGGCGTCCGGTACCTGAACGCGGGCAAGCTCTTCGAAGGCCACGGCGTCTGCGAGGACAACACCTGGGCGCGCGGCGTCTACGTGGAGGTCGGCGAGCTGCCCTCCGAACACGCCTTCCGGCAGTCGCTGCATCCCAACGCCCGCGGGCACGGCGCCTTCGCACAGTGCATCACCCAGTTCTTCGACAACCCGGACTGGCAGAACGCGACCTGTGTGGACCCGGCCAGCACCGGCAACGCCACCCTCTACAACGGTCTGTTCGAGTTCAAGGACGTCAAGAACTCCGACAGCGGCCTGTGTGTCGACGCCAAGGGCTACGACTCCCGGGACGGGACGCCGTTGCAGGCCTACGGCTGTCACGGCGGCCGCAACCAGGGCTACTACTACGACCAGAGCCTCGGCTCGCTGCACGTCGAACTGTCGCACGACCGCTGCGTCGACTTCGGCAACGGCGCCGTGGGCGCCAAGCTGACGCTGCGCAACTGCGACGGCGGCACCGACCAGAAGTTCGTGATCGACGACCAGGGTGTCCACCCCAAGGGTGACACCAGCCGGTGCGCGGCCTTCGCCTCGGGCGGCAGCGGCGCGAACCTGGTGATCGCGAACTGTGGCGGCAGCGGCTCCAAGCTCAAGCTGTCCACACGCGACTACGCCAATCCCGTCGGCTACGGCCACGACGACTTCATCGGGTCGCGCGTCTACTGACCTACTCCAAAAAGGACGGCCGTCCCGGCTTCGTTGCCGGGACGGCCGCTTTGTGACACCTGGCGAAGGTGTTGTCAGGCGGTGGTCAGTTGTTCGCGAAGATGCCGGTAGCCACCGGCCTCGGCCATCAGCCAGGCCGGATAGCTGGAGGTGTCGGGCAGATCCCGAAACGCCCGGGAACGCCGGACGTCCACGATCACCGGACGTGCCTCCGGGCACGCCTCGGGCATCGCCGCCGAGGCCAGCCACAGCATCGCCCGCGCGTCCGCCGAGGGCAGCGGCTCGGCCTTGAGGTACAGGAAGAGCGCCTCCACGTGCCCGTCCGGATACCGCACCCCCAGATGCGGGGTCACCCGGACCGTCAGGTTGCCGCCCCGCCACCGTCCGGTGTGTACCGGGACGTGCTTCGTGTCGGCCAGTTTCGGCAGGTAGCGCAGCCAGCCGTCCATGACGGCCTGGTAGTGGGTGCGGCGCGCGGGCGGTGCCTCGGCGAGCGCGTGCTCGCACACCGCCCGGTCGTCGCCGCTGCGTCGCCCGGCCAGGATCGCCGACAGGGCGCGCCGGTAGAAATCGCGCGCCGGACTGTACGGCTCGGTGGATTGGTGAAGGTGCCGGGCGGCGACGTCGACGCGCGCGGCGCCCTTGGTGCGGAGGTAATCGACGAAGCCGTTGAGGGGAATCTCGATCTGGGTCACGGGTGGCCCTCCTCGCATGAAGAGATTCGGTCGTTTGTTCGAATATACCCGACTGGTATGACAGTTTTCCCAGTTCGGACCGCGAAAGCGGCACGGCGTGACACCGCTCGTTCCCGGATCCAAACGTGCACATATAGGGTCGGAGCGCGTCGACACATGGAGGCAACGTGACCGAGAGTGAAGCACTCGTCCAGCAGTTGAGGGGCCTGTCCACCGAGGGCTCCGACCCGCGTTTCGCCACCATTGACCAGATGTCGTCGCGGGAACTGGCCGCGGTCATGAACACCACCGACGCCGAGGTGCCCCGGGCCATCGCCGGGCAGCTGGACGCCATCGCCGCCGCCATCGACGCCGTGGTCGAGCGGATGGCCCGCGGCGGACGGCTGCGCTACGTCGGCGCGGGCACCGCGGGCCGGATGGCCGTGGTCGACGCCTCCGAATGCCCGCCCACCTACTCCACCCCGCCCGAGCTCATCCAGGCCGTCCTGGCCGGTGGCGGCGCGGCCATGACCAACTCCGTCGAGGGCGCCGAGGACGACGCCGACGCCGGGGCCGCCGCGATGGCCGCCCACGACATCGGGCCCGACGACGTGGTCGTCGGCGTCACCGCCAGCGGCCGCACCCCGTTCGTCATCGGCGCGCTCACCGAGGCCGGACGCCGGGGCGCTCTGACCGTCGGGCTGAGCTGCAACGGCGACGCCGAACTGTCCAAGGTGGTCGAACACGGCCTGGAAGTGGTCGTGGGCAACGAGGTCGTGGCCGGATCCACCCGCCTCAAGGCGGGCACGGCGCAGAAACTCGTCCTCAACATGATCTCCACCATCACCATGGTCCGATTGGGACACACCCACGGCAACTACATGGTCGACATGCGCGTCCTCAACGAGAAGCTCGCCGCCCGGGCCGCCCGCATGGTCGCCGAGATCACCGGCGCCGACCTGACCACGGCCGCCGAAACCCTGGGGCGGGCCGGAAACCACATCAAGTCCGCGATCGTCATGATCGAGCACGACGTGGACGCCGACACCGCCCGCGAACGGCTGGCCGCCGCTGGCGGACGACTGAGCAAGGCGCTGGCGAACAAGGGTTGACCTTGACCCAGGGTCAAGCTTTTACGTTCGATCCATGACGAATTCAAACAGCAAGAAATCGCCCTGGACCGGCTTCGTGACAGTCGACGACACCGCGCTGGCCGTCACCGACACCGGCGGCGACGCGCCCGCCGTGGTCTACCTGAACGGCGCCTACAGCAGCCAGCCCGCCTGGCGCCGCGTGATCGCCGAACTCGGCTCCGGCTGGCGCCACATCACCTACGACGAACGGGCCCGGGGCAAGTCCCGGCGCTCGCACGACTACTCCTTCGAGGGCACCATCCGGGACCTGGACGCGGTCCTCGAAGCCCGGAGCGTCCAGCGGCCGCTGCTGGTGTGCTGGTCGTTCGGCGCGGCCACGGCGGTGCACTGGGCCGCCCGCAACCCGTCCCGGGTCCGGGGAGTGGTCCTGGTCGACGGCGGCTTCCCGCACGACTGGATCGACGACGCCGCGAAGGAACGGACCCGGCAGCAGTTCCGCAAGATGCGGTGGGCGCTGCCGCTGCTGGCCCCGTTCGGCATGGCCGCGCGGATGAGCGCCGACCAGCACGCCGAGATCAACATCGAGATCAACGAGGTCTTCGGAGCCCTTGGGGCCCAATACGACCAGGTCACCTGTCCGGTCCGGTTCGTCGTCGCCACCGGCGCGAGCATGGGCGGCACCGCCGAGGAGATGGCCACGATGCGCGCCAGCCTCGACCCGGTCCTGGCCCGGCGACCCAACATCCGCGTCGGCGCGACGGTGCCCAGCAACCACGTCACCGTGCTGCGCAAGGACTATCGTGCGGTAGCGGAGGTGGTTCGCGAGACGGCGGCCGCCGCGGCGAAGCGAAACGAGTAAGGGATGCGCAGCGGGCTCACCATCGGACAGGCGGCGGCCTACGCCGACGTCACCGTCAAAGCGGTGCGGCACTACCACCGGCTCGGCCTCGTCGACGAGGCCGAGCGGGACAGCTCCGGCTACCGCCGCTACGGCTCCCGGCAACTGCTGCAACTGGTGCGGGTCCGGACGCTGGCCCGCGCGGGCATCCCGCTGGCCCAGATCCCGGCGATGCTCGACGCGGGCCCGCAGCGGTTCGCCGAAGCCATCGACGAGATCGACCGGCGGCTGGCCCAGCAGATCGCCGAGCTCAAGGACCGGCGCAAGACCCTGCACCGGCTCGAGAGCGGCGACCGGGCACTGTTGCCCGACCGGGCCTGCGCGCTCCTGGAACGGCTGCGCGAACTGGATTTCGACGCGGACACCGTCGACACCTACCGGGAGAGCCTGATCCTGGCCAGGGCGCTGTTTCCGTCCGGTTTCGACACGTACCTGGCTAGGTTCGAGGAGGCCATCGCCGAACCCGCGTACGTCGATGTGATCAAACGGATCTGGGACGCCGGGAACTGGGAGCCCGACGATCCGCGGATCGTCGGGCTGGCCGACGCCGCCGCCGACTTCCTGCTCAACCACCCCACGCTGACCAGCCTGCCCAGCGACCTGGAGGGCAGCGACGGCGCCACCCGGTACGGGCTGATCAACCACCACGACGGCCAGGAGCAGCCGCCGACCTACGAGCGGTTGACCGCGCTGATCGAGAAGCGGCTGCGGGCGGCCGGAGTCGACATCCCGCGGCAATGACCGTCGCGGAACCGTTCGCGCGGCGCTAGCCTGGTGCTGTGACGCAGTCCTACGTAGAGCGTGCTCCCCGGGCCGAGCTGGCCGGGGTGGTGCGCACCGTGTGGATTCAGCGCACCGGCGCGGAGCCGTACGTGCAGCGGCACGTGCCCACCGGCGGCGTCGAACTGCATTTCCCGATCGGCGGCCGGCCCCGGCTGCTGGGGCCGTTGACGGGCGCGAACATCGAGGTCATTCCCGCCGACACGACGCTGGTGGGGGTGCGGTTCCATCCGGGGGCGGCACCGGCGTTGCCGACGGTCCTGGACGAGCTGGTGGACCAGCGGGTGTCGCTTTCGGACGTGTGGGGCAGCGCGGCCGAGCGACTCGCGGAGGCGGTCGCGGTCGCACCGACGCCGGAAGCGGCGTTGGGTGTCGTGCAGGAGCATCTGCTGTGGACGTTCCGCGAAGCCCGACACGTAGATCGGTTGGTCGCCGAAGCGGTGCGGCTTTTGCTGCCGTGGCACCCGGTCGGGGTCGGCAGCGTCGCCGCGCACCTGGCGATCTCGAGCAGCCAGCTGCGGCGGCGGTGCCTGCACGCGGTCGGCCTCGGCCCGAAGACCTTGCAGCGGACGCTGCGGTTCCAGGGCTTCCTGGCGCTGGCACAGGCAAGGGCAGGGGCCAGTGACCGCGCCGCAACCGGGGTCAGCACTGGTGTCGGGGTTGATCGATACGGCGGCAACGGATTGGCCGGGCTGGCGATCGCGGCGGGTTACGCCGATCACGCGCACCTCAGCCGCGAATGCCTGAGCCTCACCGGACTGAGCCCGCGATCGGTACTCGTCGGCGGAGAGGACCAGTGCGCCTGCGGGCACGACCACGCGGCGTCCTACCGTCCGTTCCTCGCCACGCGCGCCGTGGCGCCATCGCGACAGTGAACATGCGCGTTTCGTTCAAGCGCTGACGGGGGCGCCGTTTCTAAGCTCAGTCCATGATCGACCTGGCGCGGCTGCGCGAACGGTTCGCGGGCGAGGTGTTCAGCCCCGCTTCGGCTGGCTACGAGGCGGTGCGCGTCGCGGCCAACCCTCGCTTCGACGACGTGCGCCCGCAGCTGGTGCTGCGATGCCGCTCGGTGGCGGATGTCGTATCCGCGCTCTCCTTCGCGCGAGACGACGACGTCCACATCGTTCCGCGCGGCGGCGGCCACTGCTTCGCGGGCCGGTCGTCCACCGACGGGACCGTGCTCGACCTCGCCGAACTCGACGACATCGATGTGGCCGCCGCCGGAACAGCGACGATCGGAGCGGGCGCCCGATTGGCCCAGGTTTACGCTGCGCTGCATCGACACGGCCGCACCATCCCCGCCGGTTGCGGTGCGACCGTTGGCATCGCGGGCCTCACGCTCGGCGGCGGCATCGGCCTGTTGGGGCGCGCCCACGGGCTCACCTGCGACCGGCTCGTCGGCGCGACGGTCGTTCTCGCGGACGGACGCGTCGTCAACTGTGGACCCGATCGGGACCCGGAACTGTTCTGGGCGTTGCGCGGCGCGGGCGGCGGCCAGTTCGGCGTCGTCACCTCACTGGTCTTCGCCACGATCCCCGAACCGATGACGATTCCGTTCGAAGCGCGCTGGACCGAGGCTCACATCGCCGAGGTGATCGAGGCGTGGCAGCACTGGGCCCCCGACGCACCCGACGAGCTCACCGCCAACCTCGCCGTCACCGCCGAACCCGGCCGCCCTGTCGAAGCCGTCCTTTCCGGAGCCAGCCTGCTCTCTCACTCCGCGACGACCGACCTGCTCAACGAGTTCCGCGCCCGCACCGGTACGAGCCCCGCGATCGCTGTCGGGGACGCGCTGCCCTACCACCGTCTCAAGCAGACACTCGCCGAACTCGACCCGCAGGAGCCGGGTCTGCGGATCCGCTCGGAGTTCTTCGCCGAACCGATGCGGCCCCCAACGATCCAGGCGCTGACCGGGGCGATCGCGGACGGGACGGGGGAGCCGCGACGGCTCGGCTTCACCGCCATGGGTGGCGCCTACGACCGCGTCGCCGCGTCCGCGACGGCCTTCGCGCACCGCGACCAGCGCTTCCTGGTCGAGCACCTCGCCGCGGCCGACTCCGCCTGGATCGACGAGTCCTGGGCGATCGCGCACACCGACGGCTCGGGACGCGTCTACCCGAACTTCCCCGACCCGGCCCTGGACGACTGGGCCACGGCGTACCACGCCGACAACTTCCCCCGACTCGTCGCGGCCAAGAACCGCTACGACCCCGGCGGACTGTTCACATTTCCACAATCCGTACCGGCAAACGGATCCGTACCCCCAACACCGAAACACCCCTGACAATCCCCATTGGAGGAAAACGATCATGAAAGAAGTGACCCCGTTCCTGTGGTTCGACACCCAGGCCGAGGAAGCCGCTACCTTCTACACCTCGCTCTTCGACGACGGCAAGATCACCAAGGTGCTGCACTACGGATCGGCCGGACCCGGCGAATCCGGTTCGGTGATGACCGTCGACTTCGAATTGGCGGGCCAGAAGTTCATGGCTTTGAACGCCGGTCCGCAGTACCGGTTCAACGAGTCGGTGTCTTTCTTGATCCACTGTGACACCCAGGAGGAGGTTAACCGGTACTGGAGTCAGCTCACCGAGGGCGGCGAGCCGCGTCCGTGCGGCTGGCTGAAGGACAAGTACGGGCTGTTCTGGCAGATCGTCCCGAAACTGCTGTTCACGCTGCGCGACGACCCCGACCAGGTCAAGGGCCAGGCCGTCATGGCGGCGATGCTGAACATGGGCAAGATCGAATCCGCTGAGCTGCAACGCGTATACGACAACGCCTGAAACCCCCTCACGGGGCGGCAACCACGATCACCGGGTGCCGCCCCGAGAGGCTCAGCTGCCGCGTCTGCCGGACGTCCCAGTTACCGAAGTGCCGCAACAGTTCCGGCGGCACCAGGCACACGAGTCGTCCGTCCGGCGCGAGAACGCGACGCCATTCGGCCAACAGCACCGGGAACGGGTGCCGGGCGGTGACCTGTCGTCCCCAGGCGGGATTGGTCACGATCCGGTCGACGGACCCGGTGGGCAGCGGCAGTTCGGCGGCGTCGGCCTTGTCGAAGGTGATGTCCGGCAGGTGCCGCGTATTGGAAGCCGATGCCGCCAGGGCTGCGGCGTCGAGGTCGGAGCCGATGAGGGTGGCCCGGGGTGCGAGTTCCCGCGCTTCGACGAGGATCGTTCCGGCCCCGCAGCATGGATCGAGGACGGTCAACCCCGACGCGGTGTCGGCCAGCTGGTCGGTTCGTGACGCGAGGTCGGCGAGCTGAGCCATCGCGGCGGCGACCGGCGGGTGCAGCGTCCCCGGAATCGACGCGGTCTTCCACACCCGCCGATGCAGCGGCGCCCGGCGACCCCGCAGGCCGAGCAAGAACCCCTCGGCCGACAGCACCGCTCGCCACTCGACCGCGTCCGCTGGTGGCCGGACACCTCCGGCCCGGGATGCGAACCGAGCATCGAAGCGTTGCGCCAGAACCGATCCCACCACCGCTTCGAGGTCATAGCGGTTGTAGGCCCGGCGTCCGGCCATCGACGCCGACACGCTGAAGACCAGTTCGCCGTCGCCGAAGTCAACCGGCGTCAGCTCGGCGGTCGTCAGCCACGACCGCAACCGCTCCAGCTCGGCCTTCGTCGGCCCCGGATCGGCGGTCTCGGTCACCTGGATCAGCAGGTCGTCGACCAGCCGCGGCCGATCGCTCGCGAGCAACCACGGCGAGGCCAGCAGAATCTGTCGCTTGCGGACGGACACGACCCGGTGCCCGCGCCGAGTGAGCTCCTCGGCGGCGAGCTCCTCAAGCCCGTGCGTGGTACTCGCGATCAGGCGGCAGAACGATTCGGGCGCTCCCGCGCCCACCGTCGAACGACGGTTCGGTGACATGACAAAGCTCCCGGTGAGCGACCTGGCGCGGCGGACAGCCGTGCCACATCGCTAGCCGCGGGATCACCCTCGAAACCGGCTAGCGGAGGCTAGCCGAAGCGGAAGAACGCAAATGTCACGCGGCGATGCTAACCCGGTCCCCGCCGGGAGCGGCAACCGTTTTTCGTCGGCCAAATCCGGTGCGGCTTCGCGGATTCGGCTGAAGTCGGGGCGCAAGTGTCGTCTACTGAAGACTTCCGCAGACACACGAGGGGGTATGTCATGGCAACGTCGGCTCCGGGATCGCGATGGCTCAGGGGTTTCCTGGTGACAGCGGCGGCATTGTCGCTGATCGCGGCGCCCACACCCGCGTCCGCCTCCGCCACGGTGAAGGGCATCGACGTCAGCGACTCCCAGCCCACCGTGAACTGGCAGGACGCGAAGGCCAACGGCGTCGCGTTCGCCTACATCAAGGCCACCGAAGGCGCCGACTACCGCAGCCCGCTGTTCGGCTCACAGCACGCGGGCGCGTCCAACGCCGGACTGATCCGGGGCGCCTACCACTTCGCCCGCCCCGACCAGTCGTCCGGCGCCGCGCAGGCCGAGCACCTGCTGGCCAACGGCGGCAACTGGATCCCGGGCGGAATGACACTGCCACCGGCGCTCGACGTCGAACCCAACCCCGACGGGCCACCCTGCTACGGCCTGTCCCAGCAGTCGATGGACGGCTGGATCCGCGACTTCTCCGACACGGTCCACTCACGCATCGGCCGGTACCCCGTCATCTACACCACCACCAAATGGTGGCAGCGCTGCACCGGCAACACGGCCTTCTTCGGCGACATCAACCCACTGTGGATCTCGCAGTACGCGCCCACCGTCGGCTCGCTGCCGTCCGGCTGGATCTCCCACAGCTTCTGGCAGCACAGCGACCACGGCGCCGTCCCCGGCAACCAGAACCTGTGGAACGGCGACCTGGCCAGCCTCACCCGCTTCGCCGACGGCTGAGGCGTAACTCCTTAGGGGCGGTGATACGGCTTGGGCAGATTGAAGCCCCGCGCCGCCATCACCTCGCGCAGCCGGTCCGGGTAGTCGGTGATGATGCCGTCCACCCCGTCGTCGATGAGCTTGTTCATGGTGTCCTTGTCGTCCACCGTCCACACGACGACCTTGATGTCGTTGTCGTGCGCGTGTTCCACCATTTCGGACGTCACGTAGGGCTTGTAGTCGGGGTCGTTGACCGTGCCGCCCTGGGGAAAGCCGTGGACCGGGGAGAAGACGTCGGCGTCGAAGGTCTTGATCGCCGCGATCGGGTCACCGTCGAAGTCGTCGATGTCCAGTCCGCCCAGCCACGGCGAGGCGCCCGGCTTACCGACCTGGAGGAAGTCGTAGTTCGTCAGCGCCGACAGCGGAAGCCGGGGCGACCGTTCGCCCATCAGTTTCAGCGCGCCCCAGTCGAAGCTCTGGATCGAGACCTGACGGCCGATGTGGGCCGCCTCGATCTCGTCCGCGACCACCTCGACGAACTGTTCGCGGGGCGCGGTCTCGTGCGGGGCGCCCGCCTCCACCTTGGTCTCGATGTTCAGCTTCACCTGCTTGGCGCGGTACTCGCGGACCAGGTCGAAGACCTCGCTCAACAGCGGCATCCGCTCACCGGGGCGGGCTTCCTGGCCCGGAAACTGCGGCTGAGTCAACGTCCCACAGTCGAGTGTGTGGACCTGTTCGAGGGTCAAGTCCTTTATGTACTTGCCGACGTACGGGTACTCCGGGTCGCCGGGGGTGGCCGGGCCGGTGTCGAGGCACTTGCCGCCCGAGACCTTGCGGTCGTGGGTGATGACGGCCTGCCCGTCCTGGGTGATCTGGACGTCGAGTTCCAGGGTGCTGACGCCCAGTTCCAGGGCGTTGGCGAAGGCGGGCAGCGTGCTCTCCACGACCAGCCCCAGGCCGCCACGGTGGGCTTGCAGGTCGAAGCGGCGTTCGGGGCCGGACGCGGCGGCCGGGGTGGGCAGGCTGAACAGCAGTGCCGTGGCGATCACGGCGCTGAGCGGGGCGGACTTCTTCATGGGTGCACCGTTTCGCGGGGGGATGACGGTTGGCCGACCGGGGGGTGAACCTGGGGAAACCGTACTGCGTCAGTGCTCCCAGGTGAAGTTGACCGCCCGCGCGAAGTTCACGTAGCCCGCGCGTTCGAAGGCCCTGGCCGTGGGGACGTTGGCCAGGTCGGTGGCGGCGCGGATACGGGGCACGTC
The DNA here is from genome assembly GCF_000024545.1 of Stackebrandtia nassauensis DSM 44728. Taxonomy (GTDB): domain Bacteria; phylum Actinomycetota; class Actinomycetes; order Mycobacteriales; family Micromonosporaceae; genus Stackebrandtia; species Stackebrandtia nassauensis. The sequence goes on along the minus strand of NC_013947.1, from coordinate 6,407,112 downwards.
CTGAGCGGCGAGGATGTGGGTGCCCTCGGCGAGCAGATCGTCCACATAGCCGTGGCCCCGGTGCTGGGGGAGTACGCCGAGGTAGGCGATGATCGGGTTGTAGGTGTTGCGGGCCGCGATGACGAAACCGACCGGCTCGCCGTCGTCGAGTGTGGCCACCCGCCACCAGTCGCGGGGACTTTCGAAGTGGGCGAACTCCTCGTCGAAGTGCTTGGCGGCGGCGGCTTCGGGCGACAACGAGGCAAGATCGGACTGACTGTGCGCGTCCAAAGTGCCCTGTTGTACCGGGGTCATCAGCGTTATCAGTTCCTCGCGGTCGGCGACGGCGCGGAACCGCAACCGGGTGCTGCGCTTCGGCAGCGGGGTTCCGACGCGCCATTCCAGCCGCAGCCGCTCGACCAGCTGCCGGGCGCCGAGCCTCTCCAGCACCGCGAACCGGGTCTCGACGGCCTGCCGCGCGGCGGGGTCCTCGCGCCAGTCCGGCGGGATGAACCGGCCGTACTCGGGCGGCGTGGCACCGGACGGGACGACGTGGCGCAGCGCCGTGGCCACCAGTTCGACGCCGACGGCGACGGCCTCGTCGACCGGCAGCGAGTCGTCGACGTCGAAGAAGTCGAAGCTCGCCGGAACCTCGTCGTCCGGCCCGCCCCACCAGCCGGCGCGGGCCAGCACCCGGTCGTCGCGGGTGGCGATCCACAGCCACCGCGGCCGTCGCCGGTTGGTGGCCAGGTCGTCGGCGAGTTCGTCGTCGAGGACGTAGTCGAGCCGCTGGAACAGGTCGAGTTCACCGGCGTCGGCCAGCGGGCGGATGGTCAGATCGTCGCGGGGCATGGTCTCTCCGAAAGGTTGGTGGACTGCCCATGTTCGCCGGTCACGCGACGCGCGCCAACGGCGTTTCGCGAAACGATCGTTAACCCACCGGTTATCTCACGAGCGACACGGACGTAGGCGCGAATCAGTTCGGTCTCGCCGGTGGTGCGCCAGATCAGCGCCCACCGCTGCGGTTTCGCGTCGTGAATCGGCACGTAGACGATGTCGGGACGCGCGTAGTAGCGGGCGTCGGTCTCGTGCGCCGGGGCCACGGCCTGGCCGGACGCGATGGCGGCGAGGCTCTCCTCGTTGGTGCTGACCTTGGGGCCGCGCTTGATGGGCTTGCCGCTGGGGGTGTGCCGCGGTGACAGGGCGTCCACCCAGTAGTCGGGGACCGGACTCGCCGCCTGCACGACCACCTGGTCGGCGAGGTCCTCCAGGCTCACCGAATCGCGGCGCGCCAGCGGATGGTTGACCGCCACGGCCAGCACCGAGTTCTCCCGGAACACGACCGGCCCGACGGTCAGGTCGGGTTCCTCGACCGGCAGCCACAGGACGGCGATGTCGACGCCTCCGTCGCGGAGCAGTCGGAACGGGTCGGTGAGCGGGATCTCGCGGAAGCTCAGTTCGCACTCGGGATGCCGGGCCCCGAAGGTGCGGGTGATGGGCGCCAGCTCGTGGATGACCGGCCCGAGCACGCCGAGCCGCAGCGCCCCGGTGAGTCCCTTCGCCGCGCTCGTCGCGGTGGCCAGTCCCTGCTGGATGCGTTGGTATCCCTCGGAAAGGTCGTCGCGCAACCGCTCGCCGATGGCGGTCAGGACGACGCTGCGGCTGGACCTGTCGAACAGCGCGGCGCCGATGCGTCGTTCCTGCTTGGCGATGGACTGGCTCACCCGCGCGGGTGTCACCCGCAGCCGGGTGGCGGTGCGACCGAAATGCAGTTCCTCGGCCAGGGTCAGGAAGATCTCGATGTCCCTGAGTTCCATGGGGCCTCTCGATCGTTAACCGGTGGGTTGTCGAACGTTACCGGGTTCGGCGTTGTCGGGCCCCTGAACTGCGGTGAGACTGAACTACGTCACATCGAGGAACGTCATCGAAAAAAGACTTGCGCGATTCCGGGACGCCATGGAAGGCTTCCGGAAGTGTTGTGACCCGGCGCTGCACGGCGACCGGCGAATCGAGAGGAGGCGCGTAACGATGGCTGCTTTCTCCACGCGTGCCCTCCAGGCGCACGCCACCTCGATTCCCCGTTTCGTTTCCGCCGGTGTCATCCGTTCACGCAGCTGAGGCACCCGCGGACCAGCTCTCCAGGAGCCGCCCGCTATGCCGAAAAACCCCGTTCGCGCCAGCAAGAAGCACCTCCGTCGCATGGACGCCGACGACTTCGACTACGAATACGGCGAATTCGACTGGGGGCTGGAGGAAACCTCCTATGACGGCCCGCCCGAGGGCGACCGTTGGTCCACCTGGGACTCGCGGGAGCCGTTGCAACGCGGTCCCCAGCCCTTTCCCGACTGGCTGGTCACCGAGTCGGCCGCCGTCGACCACGAACTCGGCGTCCTCAAGACCGGCAAGGAGGCCGACGTGTTCCTGCTGGAACGCGCCGTCCCCGGCACCGACCGCCGCTGTCTGCTGGCGGCCAAGCGATACCGCGACGCCGAGCACACCATGTTCCACCGCAACGCCGAATACCTCGAGGGCCGTGGCGTCGCCAAGTCCCGCGAGGCCCGCGCCATGGCCAACCGGACCCGGTTCGGCAGGCAGGTCATCGCCGGACAGTGGGCCGCCGCCGAGTTCGCGGCCCTGGTGCGGCTGCGACAGGCCGGAGCCTCGGTCCCGTACCCGGTGCAGATCGATGGCACCGAGATCCTGATGGAGTTCATCGGCGAACCCGACGGTACCGCCGCACCCCGGCTGGCCCAGCTGCGTCCCGAAGCCGCCGAACTCGAGGACCTGTGGGAACAGCTGCGCTTCACACTGTCCATCCTGGCCCGTGACGGGTACGCCCACGGCGACCTGTCGGCGTACAACCTCATCGTCCAGGACGGACGACTGGTGCTCATCGACGTCCCTCAGGTCGTCGACGTCATCGCCAACCCGCGCGGCCGGAGCTTCATCGAACGCGACGTGGCCAACGTCGGCAAATGGTTCACCGCCCGCGGTCTCGACGAATCGCGCGTCGAACGGCTCGTCGTCGAGCTGTGCCACGACGCCGGGCTGCGGTAGTCCCCGGCTGTCCGGAGTCGTACGGGAAACGGCTCCGAAGCGGTCACGTCCGTCAGGATCGGTAGCCAGGCCGACAGATGGAGGCGGGCGTGACCGAGGTAGTCGTCAACAGAGAGACGATGCGCCGGTTCTACCGGTGGTGCCAGACCGAAGCGGCGAACCTGACCGGGTGGCGCGAGGACGCCTGTCTGCCCGAACAGGACATGACCCCCGACGCGAACACCGGACGCGTCCACGCGGGCATGCCGGTTCCGATCCCCGACGGCCCCGGCGTCGGCGAGGCGGGCGGCCGCTTCGCCACCCAACTGGTCGATTCCGCCGTCCAGCACCGCGCGATCCTCGAAGGACTCAACGCCCTCGGCGCGATCGCCGAACAAGCACTATCCGAGATGGACAACACCGACGTCATCTCGGCCGAACGCCTCGGCGAGATCACCCGCGACTACCTCCCGGAGGGCTGGCTGCCATGGGCGAACTGAGCGCCGAACAGATCTGGCAGTGGTCGCAGGTCGCCGAGGCCAACGCCCCCATATGGTCCCGCCAAGCCTGGGGCGCCTGGCGACTGGGCAACTCCCTCGACGTCAAGAACCAGGAGATGTCCGAGACCGGCCGCTTCGGCTTCGACGCCGCCGACGCCAAGGGTCACCTCGGCGCCGCCCTGGGCGAAGCGGTGACGAAACTGCGCGCCCACATGAGCGGCTACGCGGCCAACACCGGCGAACTCCAGGCGGCCATGGAACGCGTCGCCGAAGCCCGGGGCGACACCCACACCCAGTTGGAACGGCTGTGGAAACGCTACGAGGCCACCACGGACAAGGTGACCCGCGCCGAGATCGAGCAGGAGATGCGGGCCAGGTACTCCAAGTTCGCCGACGACTATCGCGGCGAGGCGGCGTCGGTCAAGGACTTCGACGCCTACAGCGGCGTCCGCAAACCCGTCGACTCCCCGACCCACAACAGCGATCGGCTGGGGGACAACGGCACCACGTACAGCGGCGGTCGCGGCTGGCCGAGCCGAGAAGGCGCGGGCGACAGCGGCGCGCACCAGTCCGGTGGCTACCACGGCGATCGGGGCCGGTCGGTCGCGTCGTTCGGCCCGGAGCTGCAAACCACCGCACCGGCACCCACCGCTACGCCGACGCCAACGTCCGCGACGTTCCACGTGCCGACCCAGCCCACCCTGCCGCCGGTGATCGGCGGCCGGACCGGCCTGCCGATCCACGGAAGCCCGCAGCCTGCCCCAAGGCCCGGCCCGAGCGGCCTGGTCAACCCGGTGAACCACGGTGCCCGCCCCACCCCGGCCTTGCCGCCCACCCGGCCTACGACTGTTACGCCGCAACCGATCCAGTCGTGGCGCGGCAAGGTGAGTCCGACGTCCGCGACCCCGCCGACTCGGCAGTCCGCCAACCCGAGGCCCACGACCGGGTCGCGACAGCCCGCCAAGCCCGCGACACCCCGGTTCCGGCGCGAAGGCGGCATTCGGGCGTCGATCCAAGGCCCCCAAGCGAAACCGGGCACAACGCGCACACCCGTCCGTGCGTCCGGTGAACCGGAGGCGACGCTGAGCGCCGACGGTGAACGCACCACGGAATGGACGGTCGACCGCGCCACCGTCGCCCCCGTCATTCGCGGCCACAGGGGACACGGCGGTCACGAACACGATCCCGGCACCGTCGCCGCCCGCGACGGTATGAGGCAACGCAAACCGAGAGTCTACTTCGAACACAACGAGGACGAGTGATGAACCAACCCGGGACCAGCTTCGGCGGTGAGCTGCACAAGCTGCATCTGTTCGCGAACGTGCACGTACCGGCGGTGGCCGACATGTACTCCGACGCGACCGAACTGCTGAACGACACCCAGGCCGCCGCCCAGAACGCCTTCCCCCATGACGACGCGCTCGACAAGGCCAGCAGCGAACCCCACCCCGAGTGGGAGGCGATGCGGCAACTGCTGCAACGCGTCCTGGCCACCAACGCCGACAACCTGCTGCGCGTCCAGGAAGCCGTGAACAACGCCGTCACCGCGTTCACCGAACAGGACGAGCACGCCAAGCGGGAACTCGACTCGATCATCAAGACCGGCAAGGGTCTCGACGGCCGGTCCTACGACAATCCGTCCCCGCCAACCGAACCGGACGACGTGCCCCGCGAACCGGTCTACCCGAGCTGACAAGGAGTCGCCATGTATGGCCCCGAGGAACTGAAGGAAAAGGCCGAGAAGATCCACAAGCTGGCGATGGAGGTGACCTTCAAGAGCAGTGCCCAACGCGACTCCGACCACAACACCCGCGACGCCGTCAAACACGCCAACGGCGAACCCTGCGGCGGCGACGATGTCGCCATCGGACCCGGGCCCATCTGCTACGACAGCGACAAGGCGTCCGTGTCGGGCTACTACCGCCAGTACACCGACCAGATCCTGGAACACATCCGTCCCTACCCGGCCGAGCTGGACGCGCTCGTCAAGTCGGTGAAGCAGGTCGAGCACCGGCTGGGGGTCGCCGACGGCACGATCAAGATGGTCGCGCCGGGAAGCTCCAGTGACTCATTCCCGGGCCTGCTCGACGCGACCATGGACGACCACATGGATTCGATGGAGGCGCACGTCCGTGACTGGAACGGGCTGTTCGCCGAGAACCTGCGTCACGCGGTCGTCAACCCGATCGACGTCATCCACAAGAACAACGTCTTCGCCCTCAACGTGTTCACGCAGGCCACCGAGGCGATCTACCTCGTCAATCTCCGCAAACGCCAGACGCTGACGGGAATCGTCGACGAGGTGATCAGCGCCCTCAACGAAGCCAAGAACACCCTCGACTTCCTGGACGGCGACGAGCTGAAGACCGCCATCTTCGTCGCGGGCGCGGCGGTCGCCATCGGCACCGCGACCATCGCGAACCCGCCGTTGGGCGTCGCGATCGGCTCCGCGACCCTGGGGGTCGTGGTCGGCCTGGCCAAGGACGAACTGCCGAAGAAGGAATCCCTGGACTTCATGTCCGAGACGCCCGCTCACGTCATCGAGAAGATGGGTACGGCGCTGAAGAAGATGCACGACGAGTACGAGAAGTCGCTCGCCGAGATCACCTCGACGCTGCGCGAGAACGTCGGAATGATGGAAAAGGCGCTACAGGCCCCCAACGACGACTACGGTTTCACGCTGTTCACGATCCCGCGACCCAGCATCGTGGGCGAACCCGGCAGTCCGCCGTCGGCCGACACGATCCGCACGTCGATGTGGCCGGAGTGACCAGCCCCGCCGACAAGTACCGGCGGCTGGACAACCTCGCCGTCGAGGGGTCCTCGCCCGACGGCCTGCTGCGGCTCGTCATCCGGCAGGGCCCCTCGGTCACGCTGTCCGTCCGCTCGGCGGCGATCCGCGACTACGACGCCCGGCGCTTCGAGGGCCAGTTCACGGCGCTGCTCGGTCCATCCTTCGCCGCGTATTTCGAGGCCCGCCGCGAGATCCGGGGCGCCAAGGCCCGCGCCGCGGACGATCTCAGGGCGAACGGTTCGTCGCGGCGGGGCTGGCTGCGGCTGGGCAGCCGCGGCCTCGTCACCTGGCGCTGCGTGCTCGCTGACAACGCGATGGACGCCCTGGACGGCGCCGAGCTGATCGCCGAAGCACAAACCGCCGTCGACGCGGTGCTGGCCGACTACGCCAGCGGCCTGGCCCGGTTGCGCCGGCAACGATTCCGGCACGACACCTGGTTAAGGGTCAGTCCCGCAGCTCCGCGATGCAGCACTTGACGCTGCCGCCGCCCTTCTTCAGTTCCGACAGGTCCACCACGACCGGCTCGTAGCCGCGCGCCGCGAGCTTGTCGGCCATGCCGGTGGCCTCGGCGTTGATGAACACGTGCTTGTCGTCGGAGACCAGGTTCAGCCCGAACGCCAGCGCGTCGGCCTCGTCGGCGATGACCGCCGTCGGGAACAGCCGCCGCAGGATCTCCTGCGAGGCGGCCGAGAACGCCTGCGGGTAGTAGGCGATGGTGTCGTCGTCCAGGACCGTCAGCGCCGTGTCCAGGTGGTAGAACCGCTCGTCGACCAGCTTCAGTGAGATGACCGGCCGCTTCAGGGCCTCGGCGGCCTCGGCGTGGGCGCGGGGTTCGGTGCGGAAGCCGTATCCGGCCAGCGCCAGACCCGGGCCCGGCACGTACGCGAAGTCGCCCTCGCCCTCGTTGACCTCGGCCGGGGCGACGAAGCGCCAGCCGCGCTCGCGGTACCACTTCTCGTGGGCGGCCGCCTCGGCGGCGCGCTGCGGGTAGCGGAACTTGGCGCCGAACACGACCCCGCCCACGCTGAAGGCGCCGTTGGCGGCGTACACCATGTCCGGCAGTCCCGGCTCCGGGTCGAGGACGTGCACCCGGTGGCCGCGGTCGGTGAGCGCGGTGACAAGTCCCTGCCACTGCTCGATGGCCCGCGCGGTGTCGACCGGCTCGGTGGCGTCCATCCACGGGTTGATCGCGTAGGCGACGGTGAAATGGGTAGGCGTGGCCAGCAGGTACTGGCGCTCGCGAGCGGTTTCGGCAGTCACGAAGCGAAATCCTAAATGATCAAGCCGTCATCTGACAATGAGATAGGCCATCGGGAACCATTCAGCGAACCCGGCCGTCACATAGCCATGCGACCCACTGAATACCCCCGCCGCAACATCGCGCTGGCGACGATCGGCCTGTGCGCCATCGCTTTCACCGCCGCGTGCACCAGCAGCCAGGGCGGCGGCGGCACGATCGAGGGCGACGGCGGCGCCCCGAGGCTGAGCGGCGCCCTGACGTCCTTCGACTCCTGCGACGAAGCACTCGAAGAGCTGAAGGCCAAGGCGAAGGCGGACCTGGAGGCCTCCGGATTCGGCGGCTACACCACCGACGAGGAGGCGAGGGCCGAGGACGGCTCCGGCCAGGACAAGGCCGCCGGTCCCAGCGACTCCAACAGCGAATCCGGCGGCGACCACTCCGGCACCAACGTGCAGGAGGAGGGCGTCGACGAACCCGACATCGTCAAGACCGACGGCGAGCGCATCGTGTCGCTGTCGCAGGGGCGGTTGTGGGTCGTCGACGCCGAGGACGAGGACTTCTCCGGCAGCGTCAAGATCGCCGAAGCCGAGGAATACGGTTCCGGCGCGACGCTGCTGCTGCACGGCGACCGGGCGCTGGTGATCTCGCCGTACTCCACCCAGTCGATCCCCGAGGAGTGGAAGAAGGAGGACAGCTACACGCCCTCGGCGACCACGCTGACCCTCGTCGACCTGTCGACCTCGGATCCCAAGGTCATCAACGACTACACCATCGAAGGCTCGTTTGTGGACGCTCGATCGGTCGAGGAGATGTCCCGCGTCGTCATCAGCTCCAACCCGCGGCTGCCGTACCAGGAGCCGGGCCTGTTCGAGGACAGTACCGACGCCCGCGAGGACGCCATCGACGACTCCACCATCGAGGACTGGCTGCCGCGCTACAGCGTGGGGGACAAGGAGAAGCAGGTCCCGTGCCGCTCGCTGGCCCGGCCGACGGAGTACTCCGGTTCGGCGACGCTGACGATCCTGTCCTTCGACCTGACCCGCAAACTCGACGACGGCAAACCGCTGAGCCTGGAAGCCGACGGCGAGACCGTCTACGGCACCGCCGACGCCATCTACATCGCCAACAACCGCACCGAGTTCGCCGCCCGGGAGGACAGCCAATCCAGCAGCGACGCCACCGAGCTGTACCGCTTCGGCATCACCGGCGAGAAGGTGAAGTTCGAGTCCTCCGAGAAGGTGCCCGGCTACCTGCTCAACCAGTACTCGATGTCCGAATACGACGGACACCTGCGGGTGGCGACGACCAAACAGCCACAGTGGAGCCAGGACGGCGAGGTGGCGAAGAAGTCGTCCAGCAGCGTCTACACCCTCAAGGTCGGCAAGGACTCGCTGAAACGGGTCGGCAAGGTCGGCGGGCTCGGCAAGGACGAACAGATCAAAGCGGTGCGGTTCATCAAGGACACCGGATACGTGGTGACGTTCCGCCAGACCGACCCGCTGTACACGATCGACCTGTCGAACCCCGAGAAACCCAAGAAGACCGGCGAACTCAAGATCCCCGGCTACTCGGCCTACCTGCACCCGGTCTCGAACGACCGCCTGATCGGCGTCGGCAAGTCCGGCACCGATGACGGCACCATCACCGGCACCCAGGTGTCGCTGTTCGACGTCAGTGACCCGTCCGATCCCACCCAGATGGACACCTACGACATCGACGCGGACATCTCCGAGGTCGAGTACGACCCGCACGCCTTCCTCTACTGGGAGGACGAGGAACTCGTCGTCGTCCCGGTCGCCAGCTACGACGGCGGCGGCAACAGCATGCTGGCGCTGAAGATCGGCGAGGAGAAACTGTCCAAGGTGGGCAGCATCGAACACGAGGCGACCAGGTCCTACGCGCCGGTCGGCCGCTCCATCGTCATCGGCACCGCACTGTGGACGATCTCCGACGCGGGCCTGATGGCCAGCGACCTCGACAGTCTCGAAGAACGCGAGTGGCTGCCCTACAACTGAGGACACCCGGTTTGGGGGCGGTGGCTTCGGCCGCCGCCCCGACCGCTGCCGGCTACGGCAGCGACACCTCCATCTGGGCCAGCCGGTCGGAGTCCGCGATCGCGGTGATCTCCGAGATGAGGTCGCCGTCGAATCGCACCTCCAGCACCAGCAGCAGCTTGCCGCGCGGCGCCACCAGCGCACCCGCCTCGCCGTCCAGCAGCACCGTGCGTGCCAGCTGCGCCTGACCGTTGAAGTTCTCGGCCACCGACCGGGCCCCGTCGAGCAGCGCCGTGCCACCCAGCCGGGCCGCCGCCTCGTCGGCGCGGAACTTCACGTCGGGGGCCAGCATCGCCAGCAGCTTCTCGAACTCGCCCTCGCGGGCGGCGCGCAGGAACGCGTCGACGGCCTTGTGCCGACGCGACCGGTCGGCGTCCTCGGCGACCGACTTGCCCCGCACCCGCTGCCGGGCCCGGCTGGCCAGCCGCTGCGTCGTCTCCGGACTGCGCTCCACGATCGGCGCGATGTCGGCGAACGGGACCGCGAACATGTCGTGCAGGACGAACGCCAGCCGCTCCACGGGCGACAGCGTGTCCAGCACCACCAGCAGGGCCAACCCCACCGAGTCGGCCAGCAGCGCCTCCTCCTCGGGGTCGGTGCGGCGATGCACCCTGACGACCGGCTCGGTGGGCTTGTCGTCCAGTGAGTCCTCGCGTCGGGATTTCTTGGACCGCAACATGTCCAGACACACGCGCCCGGTCACGGTCGTCAGCCAGCCGCCCAGGTTCTCGACCTGGGTGGTGTCGGCGCGCTCGGCCTTGAGCCAGGTCTCCTGCACCGCGTCCTCGGCCTCGGCCAGCGAACCCAGAATCCGGTACGCCACCGCGCGCAGATGGTCCCGATGCGCCTCGAAACGCTCGGCCAAAAGTTTTTTCTCGTCCACGTGTCTGGTTCCTCCGTCGCGGTTCGTCAATGAGGTGAGAAGCCAACAAACCACGAACCAGGAGTAAAGCTAACCATGAACGCTCGCTTGAACAACCCGATGATGCTGCTGCCCGACCTCAACAAGCCCTTCCTGCACCTGAACAAGGCGCTGGGCACGGCCGGTGTGTCGGGAAGCACGATGGAACTGGTCCACCTGCGCATCAGCCAGATCAACGGCTGTGGCGTGTGTGTCTACGGCGGCGTCGACGCGGCCAAGAAGAACGGCGAGACCGACGAACGCCTCCACTCGGTGGCGATCTGGCGCGAATCGCCGCTGTTCACCGACGCCGAGAAGGCCGCCCTGGCGCTGGCCGAGGCGGGAACCCGCATCGCCGACCGTCCCGAGTCCGTCTCCGACGAGATCTGGGACAACGCCGCCAAGCACTACGACGAGAAGCAGCTGGCCGCCCTCGTCGCCTTCATCGGCCTGATCAACTTCGTCAACCGCGTCAACGCGATCACCCGGCAGGAAGCCGGAGTGACTTGGGCCTGAGACGCGGATCGGGGCGGACGAGCGACTCGTCCGCCCCGCCGTCGCGCCTCACCGGGACCCGAACGCGGCCCGCACCCCGAGTCCTATCAGCACCGTCCCGGTGATCCGCCGGAACACGGTGGTGAACGCGGAAGACCGAAACGCGCGTCCGGCCCGGCCGATGACAGCGGCCCAGCCGAACAGCCACACGGTGATCAGCAGCGACTGCGCCGTCACGAGGATCAGGATCTGCGGCACGATCGGCCGGGTCGAGTCCAGGAACTGCGGCACCAGCGTCAGGAAGATCGACGCCGCCTTCGGATTGAGCACGTTGCCCAGCAGCGCCTGCACGAACGTCGACCCACTCGCCGCCCCCGTCCGCGTCGTCGCCGCCTCGGATGTGCCGAAACTCGTCCGCCACGTCCACAACCCCAGCCCGACCAGGTACACCGCGCCGACGACCTTGACGACGGCGAACAACTCCGCCGACCGCATCACCAACGCGGACAACCCCACCGCCGCCAACGTCGCGTGCACGTACAACCCGGCGATCGTGCCCAGGATGACCGGCACCCCATGCCGGGCCCCGTGCGGAATCACCCGCTGCGTCATCAACGTGAAACTCGCCCCCGGCGTGGCGATCAACGGAAACACGGCCAGCAGAAACCCCGCGACAATATGGACACTCACCCTCAGGCCACCGAGCGGAAGTGCGTGATGAGTTCCCGGTTCTCATCGACGACATGGAACGCCACCCCCGGCGGCTGTTCCCAGTTGGTGATCTCGTCCCCCTCCCAGGGCAACCGCAGCGCGTAGGTCACCGACGGGCTCATCCGCAACGGAAGTCCCGCGAAACTCGACGCCGCGGCGGTGTGGGTATGCCCCGTGAGGATGGCCACCACGTTCTCGAAGCCGGACAACAGCGCGGCGAGCTCCTCCCCGTTGCGAAGCCGCAGCGAGTCCACGAACGGGTGGTGCATGTTCACCATCGGATGGTGGAACGCCACCAGCGCCGGAGTGCCACCCAACTCGGTGAGCGTCGCCGCGATCCACTCCCGGGTCCGCTCATCGAGCTCGCCGTCATCCCGTCCGGGAATCGTCGAGTCGCACATCAGCACAGCGATGTCACCCACCCGATGCACCCGGTTGACGGGCGCCTCGTCGGCTGCCTCCCCCAACAGGACCTCCCGATACGGACCCCGGGCGTCGTGGTTGCCGGGGCACATCAGCACCGGAAACGGCGCCTTGAGAAGCCGCGCCGCCTCCTCGTACTCGGCCACCTCGGCGTGGTCGGCGATATCCCCGGTCACCAACAACGCGTCCACCGGCGTGGCCAAACCACGCAGGTACTCCATGGTCCGAACCGCGCGCTGGGTCGCACGCTCACTGCCATCGAGATGAAGATCGCTGATCTGGGCCAGCAGAACCATGGGGGCACTCCTACGCTCAAAAGTTCTAACGGGAAACCCGAATATAACCGTTAGAACCCCGTCGGTAATCTGGGACCCATGGTCGAACTGTTGGCGCTGGATCTGGCGAGCACCATCCGCCACGACGGAAACGGCGGAGTCACCGACGACCTGGCCACCCCCGAGGGCCTCACCAGCTGGGTCCGCGCCCGCTCCGACCGCCTCGGCTCCTGGGCGACCCGCTTCACCGCCGACGACCCCGACTGGCACCAGGTCATCTCACTCCGCCAGGCCACCCGAACCCTGCTGGCCCGAGCCGTCCGCCCCGGCCCGCCAAGCCCCGCCGACGCCCACCGCCTCCTACCCCTCGACGAAGCGATCAACCGCGTCAACACCGCGGCCGCCCAGGTCCCCACCGTCCCGCACCTCCAATGGCTGGACGACTCCCCACCCCGCCAACGCGTCACCGCCGTCACCGCGCCTCCCACCCCGACCCTGACCGCCACTCTCGCCCGCGCCACCATCGACCTGCTCACCGGCCCGCACCGCCCCGACATCCGCGCCTGCACCGCACCCCGCTGCGTCCGCTACTTCGTCAAAGGCCATGGCCGCCAAGAGTTCTGCAAACCCTCCTGCGGCAACCGAGCCCGAGCCGCCCGCCACTACCGCCGCCACCGCGACCAAACCCCGGCCGACACCTAAAACGGTGCGGACGCCCACCCGCCCGCACCGCCGTCCCACCTCACACCCTCGCCAACACCTCCCCCAACCGAGGCACGAACGCGGCAGGATCGTCCGCGAACCCGGTGTGGTCACCGGGAAACAGCACCGGCTCAATCCCCAGCCGCTCCGCCAGCGCCCGCGACGTCAGATCGCACTCCTGCCCGGCCGACGCCTCCCCGATCCCCACGACGATCCGACTCCGGCTGCCCCGCAACACCTCCAGGTCCGGCTCCCACCGCGTCGTCGCCCGCAACTCATACGCGAACCACCGCCGCTCGTCCTTCACCGCCTGCGGATCCCGCTCACCCCCGAACATGAACTCGATCGCCTCGTCGGGAATGTCGATGTTCCCCTGCACCATGAACTTCTTCCACGCCCCCACCACATCCCCGGCCAAATACCGCTCGATGATCGCGTCGGTGCCCGCGAAATACACCTCCCGGTCCTCCAAGAGGGCGTCCACCGGCGGCTCATGCGCGACAACGGCACGCACCAACTCCGGCCGGGCCTGCATCAACGCCAACGCGGTCAACGCACCCCCACTCGACCCCAACACGACCGCCGACCCGTCGTCGACCTCCTCCAACAACCGAGCCAGATCCCCGGCCCGCAACTCCGGGGTCGACACCTGCGTCTCATCGTCGAGCCTGCTCCGCTTGATCCCCCTGGGATCGGTCGTCAACACGGTGTGATCGACGGCCAGCAGCTCCGCCAACGGCGCGAACGCGTCGGCATCCATGGGCGCGCCGACCAGCGCGACCAACGGCCCCCTACCCCGCAGCTCGTAGTACAGCTCGCCGTCCTGCGTCGTGAGCGTGTTCGCCGAAACGGTGACGTTCATGGTTTTCTCCTCGCTGATTCGGGTTTGTCTCCTACCCGTGCGTCGAACGACCCGGCCCCGGATCGACACCCTCGGGAAAATTCTTCGGAAGACGCCTGTGAGACGGTGGGGGGATGAACCGGCTTGCGAACGCTCTGTCCCCGTACCTGCGACAGCACGCCGGGAACCCGGTGGAGTGGTATCCGTGGGGGGAGGAGGCGTTGGCCGAGGCGAAGCGGCGGCAGGTGCCGTTGTTGATCTCGGTGGGGTACGCCGCTTGTCACTGGTGTCATGTGATGGCCCATGAGTCGTTCGAGGATGACGAGGTGGCGGCCCGGGTCAATGAGATGTGTGTTCCCGTGAAGGTGGACCGGGAGGAGCGGCCGGATATCGATGCCGTCTATATGAACGCGACGGTGGCGTTGACCGGGCAGGGCGGATGGCCCATGACGGTGTTCGCCACGCCGGAGGGGACGCCGTTTTTCGCGGGTACGTATTTTCCGCGTGAGCATTTTTTGCGGTTGTTGGACGCTGTTGATGAGGCGTGGACCAATAAGCGGGAAGAGGTTGTGGCGCAGGGGAACACGATTGTGGAGGCGTTGGCCTCGGCCGGGCCGAAGCTGGCTGATGTGACCGAGGCTTGTCCGATCGGGGAGCCCTGTCCGCCCCGGCCGCCGTTGGGGGCTGCGGTGTTGGGGGACATGGTGGCGGCGATTCAGGGGGCGTATGACGAGCGCAATGGTGGGTTCGGGGGTGCGCCGAAGTTCCCGAATCAGCCGGTGCTGGCGTTTCTGTTGGAGTGGTACCGGGAGAACCCGGATGCGGAGACCCGGAAGGTGTTGCGGCACACCGCGAGTCGGATGGCCCGGGGTGGGATGTACGACCAGTTGGGTGGGGGGTTCGCGCGGTACAGCGTGGATGCCAGTTGGACGGTGCCGCACTTCGAGAAGATGTTGTACGACAACGCGTTGCTGTTGGACACGTATGCGGGGTTGGGTGGGGTTACCGGGGAGGAGTTCTTCGGGCGGGTCGCCGAGGAGACCGCTCGGTTTGTTGTGGAGGGTCTGGGGACGGCTGAGGGCGGGTTCGCGTCCGCTTTGGATGCTGATACTGAGGGGGTCGAGGGGTCGACCTATGTGTGGACGCCTCGGCAGTTGCGGGATGTGTTGGGGGAGGACGACGGGGAGTGGGCAGCGCATGCCTTCGCGGTGTCGGAAGGTGGGACGTTCGAGCACGGGACGAGCGTGTTGCAGTTGCCGGTGGATCCGGAGGACATGAAGCGGTACGCGGATGTCAAGGCGCGGTTGCTGACGGCGCGGGGGCAGCGGGCGCAGCCGGAGCGGGATGACAAGGTCGTGGCCTGCTGGAACGGGCTGGCGATCTCGGCGTTGACCCGGTACGCGCGGGAGTTTGAGGTGCCTTGGGCGGAGGCCGCGGCGGACAGGGCGGCGCGGTTGTTGGCCGAGGTGCATACTGTGGACGGCCGGTTGCGGCGGGTTTCGCGGGATGGGGAAGTCGGTGCGGCCGTGGGGATCTTGGAGGACTACGGTGCGGTGGCGAAGGCGTACCTGGATCGTTGGGGGGCGACGGCGGACGAGGTGTGGCTGGAGCGGGCGGCTGAGTTGGTCGGGGTGATCGTGGACCAGTTCACCGACGAGACCGGCGCGTTGCACGACACGGCGGCGGACGCGGAGACGTTGGTGACTCGGCCCGCCGATCCGACCGACGGGCCGACTCCGTCGGGGTGGGCGTTGGCGGCTTCGGCGTTGTTGGCTTACGGGAATGAGACCGGGCGGGAGGAGTACCGGGATGCCGCTTGGCGGGCGGTGGCCTTGGCCGAGCCGCTGTTGACCGAGCATCCTCGGTTTACCACCGGGTTGGCGGCGGTGGCGTTGCGGTTGGCCGAAACGGAGAGTGAGAGTTAGGCGATGGTGAACCCGGCTTGTTGGAGGAGTCGGCGTAGGTAGTCGCTGATGTCCTTGGGGTGCAACGGTTCGGGTTCTAGGAGTAGGTGCTGCATGATGGCTCCGGTCATCATGTCGATGAGCATGTCCACATCGGCGGACGGTGACAGCACGCCGTCGGCCTGCGCTTGGATCATGGCCGCTCGGGCCAGTTCGCGGCGGGGTTGGACGTGGTGGCGGCGGTAGGCGTCCAGCAGTTTGGGGTGGCTGGGGCCCGCGCCGAGTAGCCGGGCGGTCAGGGCCCGGAAGCGGGGTTCGGCGAGCACTTGGCCCCAGCGGGGGAGGAGGTCGGCGATGACCTGGGGGAGGGCTTCGGAGGGGCGGTCGGCGTCGGCCGTGTTGGGGATGTCCTGGCGGGCGGTCTCGATCGCTTGGGCGAACAGGTCTTCCTTGGTGCGCCAGCGGCGGTAGACGGTTACCTTGGCGACGCCCGCGCGCTTGGCGATCTGCTCGATGCTGGTCTGGTCGACGCCGCGTTCGACGAGCAGGTCGATGGCCGCGCGCAGGATCGCCTTGTCCGCCGCCGGATCGCGGGGGCGGCCGGGGCCGTCGGTCTTGGGCGCTGTCATGGCGACTCCCTCGTGTGGACGTTGTCAGTGAGCCACTGTGCCAGCTTGGCCGGGTCGTCGCCGCGCCAGCCGAGGTGGCCGTCGGGGCGGATCACGAGGATGTCGTCGGCGTTCGTCGGGTCGTGAAGCACCGTGACATCCTCGCCGAGGTGTCGGCGGGCGGTGGCCGCGACCGTGTCCGCCGTGGGGGAATCGTTGCGGGACAGCACGACCCACGCGGAGCTCAGGTGCTGGTAGAGGCGGGTGGGGGTGCCGTCGGCGGTTACGCAGTCGCGGTCCGGGATCCGGTCTCCCGGTCGCGGGGTTTTGCCCCGGGCGCCGAGTGGGCCGTCGCGGTAGGTGACCCACAGCTGGGACGCGGTTCGGGTCGCGTTGCACCGCTGGCAGGTTGAGCAGCGGGACGAAGAGCCAGTCACGCAGGGCGCGGGAGACGGGGCCGTCGCCGACGAGGACGCGCGTGTTGGCGGTGGTGCGCCTCAGGACTTCTGTCGCCAGTGGACGGCGTTCGGCGGTGTAGGTGTCGAGTAGGGATTCGTCGGCCCGGCCGTGCGCGACCAGGGCGAGTTTCCAGGCGAGGTTCTCGGCGTCGCCGATGCCGGTGTTCATGCCCTGGCCGCCGATCGGGCTGTGGATGTGGGCCGCGTCCCCGGCGAGCAGGACGCGTCCGGCGCGGTAGGAGTCGGCCAGGCGGCGCTGGATCCGGAAGACCGATGTCCATAGTGCTTCCCGGATCCGGACGCCGGTCTCGCCGGTGCGTTCGGGCAGGAGTCGCTCGAAGCGGGCGATGATCTGCTCGGGTTCGAGGTGTTCGGAGGTCTTGGGGACGTCGGCCATCAGCCGCCACAGGCCGCCGTCGTTGTCGCGCATCGGGATGGCCAGCAGCATGCCGTCGGTGTGGAACCAGCCGGCGGACGTGGAGCGGTCCCGGTCCCAGTCGGCGCGGACGTCGGCCAGCAGGAACTGTTCGACGACCGGTACGCCGGGGAAGTCGATGCCCGACAGGCCGCGGACGGTGCTGCGGGCGCCGTCGCAACCGACCAGCCAGTCGGTCCGGATCGGGGCGTTGTCGCCGAAGTCGACGGTGACGCCGTCGGTGTCGGGGGTGGCGGCCAGGACGCGGCGGTTCCATTGGATCGGTACGCCGAGTTCGTCGAGGCGTCGTCGCAGTTCGGCCTCGACGGCGGCTTGGGAGATGAAAAGGGCCTGCGTCGATTCGCGGGTGTCGGGGGCGAATCGCATGGTGGTCAGGGCTTTGCCCCGGGCGTGCATGGTCATGCCGACGGGGGCCAGTGAGCGGGCGGGGAGGTCGCCGAGTGCGCCGACGCGGGTCAGGACCTCGACGCCGCGGGCGTGCAGGATGTTGGCGCGGGAGGTGGTGGCGGGGCCGGGGGCGGCGTCGACCACGGTGACCGCGATGCCTTGGGCGGCGAGGCCACACGCGAGGGTCAGGCCGGTGGGACCGGCTCCGGTGACGAGGACCTGGGTTGGGGGCACGTCGGTCTCTTCAATTTGAATACGTAAACGGCTACGTATACAAATGCTAGTCGACGCTGAGCCGAGCGTCGACTAGCGGCCGGGGTTAGCGCATGTCGGTGATGGCTCCGGCCAGGCGGCGCAGGTCGCGGCGGCGCTTCTCGAAGGTCGCGCCCAGGGTGAGCAGCAGGACGCCGCCGATCGCCAGCGGCAGCCAGGACGGCACCAGCGTCCACAGTAGTGTGATCTCGTAGCCGGTCTGCACGACGAGCATGATCGTGGCGACGACGACCGGGGCCTGGAAGCGCTGTCGGGTGCCCAGCAACAGGATCGCGATGCTGGCCACGCCGAGGCCGAGGCGTCGCAGCGGTTCGTCCTCGGTGAGCAGGATCTGCGCCAGCGGCGGCAGCAACAGCAGACACAGGCCTGGGCCGTAGGCCGTCCAGCTGCTCAGCGTGGGGCGGCGGCGCAGCTCCAGCCAACCGGCGAGCAAAGTGGCCAGTGCGAAGGGGACGGTGTACACCTCGATGACCGAGACCCGGGCGTCGGCCAGCAGCAGCCAGTACGCGGCGAAGGCGGCGGTGATGGAACCGGCGGTGTACCAACGTTTCGAGGTCAGCAGTCGGTCGGCGTCGTCGTCGGGGGCGGCTCGGACGGCGAGCAGGCCCAGCAGGGCGCCGTAGATGACCAGCACGATCGCCGGGGTGGAGATGGTGGTGGCGACCGTCTTGACCGAAACCGCTGTGGCGGTGGCGACCGCGGCGAGGGCGACCAGGTGGCCGCTGGCCTCGGCGGCCCAGGTCGCCGGGCCGGTCAGCGGGGTGCGGGCCGAGGCCAGCGCCAGGAACAGCGCGGCGACGGCGACGATGCCGTACGGCAGTCGCCCGGTCGGCAGGTCGGCGGCGAAGGCGGTGGCGGTGACCAGGCCGGTGACGGTCGCCGAGGACAGCAGCCAGCCGGTGGCGCGCCGCGCCGTCGAGGCACCGAGCAGGCCGCCGGTCAGGGTCCCGATACTCAGGACGGTCAGCGCCGCGAGGGTGGCGCCGCGCGAGGCCAGTGAGCCGGTGAGGCCGGTGCCGCAACAGATCACCGCGACGATGGTGAGTATGGACAGTTGCGACGCGGGCAGCTTCACATGGGTCGACAGGACGTAGGCGGCAACGGCGATCGCCAGAGCCGCGAACGGCAGGCTCGGCCACGGCAGGTCGAACACGACCGGCACCGTCGGCAGCGCGATCGCCAGCGCGACGAAGGTCGCGCCGATGCCCCAGCCGCGTCCGGTCAGCCCGAGGATCGCCAGCGCCACGGTCGTGACCCCGACGGCGAGGATCGCCAGGTCCCAGCCGGTGGCGTCGACGAGGAACCGCGGCACCGAGCCGCTGGGGACCAGTCCGTCCATGGTGGTCAGCGGGGTCTCGGTCCACACCGAGCCCAGCCAGCGGTACGGCAGCGTCATCGTCGCGATCGACAGCGGCAGGACCTTGAACATCGTGGACAGGATCGCGATGCCCGACAGGCCGGTGCGGATCATCGCGGCGCGGCGGTTGGGGAGCATGAGCATTGCCGCCCCGACACCGACCAGCCCGGCCACGGCGATGTACATGCCCGACTGGTGGCTGGGCACCCCGGCGCGGGCGCAGGCCACGGCGACCGGCGGCACCACCAGCGTCGCCCAGCCGAGGTAGCCGACCGCGCCGAACCGCAGCCCGGCGGCGACGAGCAGGCCGAAGCACGCGGCGGCCATGGCGCCCAACTGGATCGGCTCGGTCCGGGCGTGCATCGCCAGCCCGGCCATGACCACGGTTCCGGGCAGGAGTATCAGTCCGGACGCGACGGCGAGCCCGCCGACCACGCGCTGGCGTCGGTACGCCAGCACCGCGATGACGATGCAGGCCGACACGAGCGCGGCGGCCAGCGTGGCGGTGAGGGAGTAGCGGGCGGTGGGGCTGGGAGCGTTGGCGTGCAGGGCGGCGGCGGCCAGGCCGTAGGCGGCGAACGCGAACGCGGCCAGGCCGCGGGCCCAGACGGTGGCCACGGGCGGGAAGGACCAGGTTTCGCCGGTGCCGGCGGCGCGGTCGCGCGGCTCAGCCGAGGGTTCGGCGGCGGTGGCGTGCGGGCCGGGCGGCTCGGCTTCGGTGCGGGAGCTCGCGGACGCGGCGAAGGCTAGCGAGCCTGTCGATTCGGCGTCGGCTCGGTTCGTGGACTGCTGGGGCGGCTTGGGTTTGGGACTGAACACGGCCCACAGTCCATAGGCGACAGCGAGGACGGTGAACAGCGTCGGGCCCGACCACCACGGGACGGTCCAGGCGACCGGCGCGGACAGCAGGCCGAGGGTGGCCGCCGTCGTGGCGGTCGCGGTCCGCCAGGCGGACGGGAGCAGCAGCAGGCTGGCCACCGCCACCACGCCGAGCAGCGCGGGGGTGCGCCAGTCGAGCCACGGCAGCGTCGGAGTCAGGCCGAACAGGGCCGGGATCGTGGACAGTGCCGCCGCGGCGGCGAAGCCGCAGGCGATACCGGCGACCGTCCAGGAACCCACGTCGGGGCCGTCGCCGTAGCGGCGGGGCAGGACGCGGGTGACCATCGCGGCCACCAGGGCCAGGATGACGTAGCCGGGGAGCGTGTCGGCGGGGGCCCACATGCTGACGTAGGCGCCGAGGGTGGCCAGCAGCGCGATGGTGGCCAGGCCGGTGCACAGTCGACGGACCCGGCGAAGGTTCGGCTCGGCCTCGGTGTCGTCCGGCGGGCCATGGAAGTCCACTGTGTTTTCGAGGCGGACGGCGATGGCGAGAAGGATCGGCAGCGCCGCGAAGGCGGCTATGGCGACGAAGAGCGGGACGGGACGGGAACCGGCGATGATCGCCGCCGTGAGGGCCGTGGTGGCGATGCCGCCGAGCAGGCCGAACAGGGTCCAGGACACGAACAGCCGGAAGTACGCGTTCGCGCGGTGGGTCAACAGCAGGCTGCCCAGCAGCGCGGCGGTGGCGGCGAGGATCCCGGACAGCGCGGCGACGTGGGACGGGGCGAGGCCGAGCAGGTGACAGGCGACGGGCAGCGCGGCCATGAGCGTCCACAACGCGGTACCGGCGAGCGCGCCGCCGGGCGCCAGCTGGCCGCGCAGGCACGCCAGCGGGGCCAGGATCGCCAGGCAGCCGCAGGCGGCCAGCAGCACCGTCAACGTGGTGGCGTCACCACCGAGCGACAGCACGATCGCGTTGAGCCCCACGGGAATGGCGCTGATCAACAATGCCCGCGACAGCCGCCGCTGCTTGACGGCCAGAGCCCCGGCGACGATGGCGATGGCGGCCGCGGTGAGCAGCAGCGCGCTGGCCCGCCACGACCAGCCGAGGGCCGGTGCCACGGTCAGCAGCGCGAGCACCCCGCCCGCGAGCGTCGCTGCGGGCCGGGCGGTGGTGGACGGGTCCGGGGACGTGGTGGCCGCGGCGGCCGATGTCGGCTGGCCGGTTCCGGTCGGCGCCGAGGCGTGGTCGGCCGTGGCCGAGTGCGGCACGTCGGCTCGCGACGTCGCTGTCGCTGTCGCGCCGTTAGCGTCGACTGTCGCCGAGTGCGGCGCGTTGGCCTGCGCCGACGCTGTCGTGCCGTCAACGTCGGTTGTGCTCGTGGCCGACGCTGTGGCTGGTCGGCCGGGTTCGGGTAGGTCTTCGGGTGCCCCGTTGGCCGACATCGCGGCGGCCCAGCGGTCGTAGGGGAGCAGCGCCGCCACGACCACCGTCAGGATCACGACGGTGGCGGTCAGCCGCCAGCCAAACGGGAACCGGGGATCCAGCGGCCAATCGGGAACGTCCAGGGTGGCGCTCCAGGCCGGGAGCGGGAGCAGCAGCCAGCGGCCCGCGACGATCAGGGCCAGCGCGACCGCCACGAACGCCGAGGCCGCGACGGTGATGCGAACCGTCCACAGCGGTCCGGGGCGCCAGGTGGACGGCAGCCGTTGGGTGACGGCCAGCAGCACCGCCGCCAGCGCCGTGACCGCCAGCAGCGTGTAGCCGGGCTTGGTGCTGCCGACGCTGTAGAGGGCCGCCGCCAGCAGTGTCATCGCCGCCAGGGCGCCGCAGGTCTGCACCAGTACCCGTCCCGCGGTTCGGCCCCGGCGGGCGGGGTGGCGGCCGAACAGGGTGGCCGCGAACGCCTGGATGGCCGCCGATCCCAGCAGCAGCCCGGTTCCCAGGGCCACACTGGACTGTAGGGCGGCCACGGCCAGCGTGAACACTCCCAGCACCGCGACGGCGTAGCCGGGAACGATCATGCGGGTCAGCATCCGGTAGGCCACCGCGATGCCGGTGATGACGAGCAGGCCGGCCCCGATGCCGGGCGTGTGGATGCCGGAGGTCAGCGCGGTGGTGATGGTGCCGCCGAAGTCGTGGGTGGCGGGTTCCTCCATCACCGGTTCGGTGGTCGAGGTGGGGAACAGCCGCAACAGGTACAGGGCCATCGCGTCGCAGGGCACCATGAGAATCGCCAGGCCGGACACCGTCTCGGCCGTCGCGGTGAGTCCACGACGGACTATCCACAGCGGCAGGATCATCAGCCCGATCGTGATGACGGTGAGGATCCCGGCGCGGCCGGGCGCGCCGAAGGTCGCCCAGGCCACCGCCGTGAACACGATGATGGCGGCGGCCGACAGCACCCCGCCCAGCGACAGCAGCACGTTCTGCACCGAGCGGGTGCTGGCCTCGGGGGTCCGGGTCTGGGCCACCGGGGCGGGCTGCGGCTCGGCGGGCGCGACCGGGATCGGCTGCGGCAGTGGCGGAGTCGGGTCGGGGTCAACGGCCGCCCGCTTGGCGGTCGACTCGCGCAGCATCCGGTTCAGCTCGGACGTGACGGCCCTGCGCCGCTTGCGCAGCGCCTGGATCTTGTCGGTCACCGCGTTGAGCTGTTCGCGCAGCTGGTTGGCCTCGAAGCGCCGTACGTCGACCTCGTCGTCGATCTGGGCCAGGGCCCGCAGCAACGGCGACGGCCCACGGCCGCAGTGCGGACAGTGGTCCACCCCGGCCGATGCGCCGCATTGTGGACATATGTAGGTTCGCTGGTTCGGGGATGCCGTTACCATCGGGGTCCTTAACTGTCGACATTGCGCGACGGCGTAAAGCCCTCAAGTTTAGGCAGTGAAGGTTGTAAACATTTCGAAATTTGGATACGAAGTATTGACGTTTTTGGCCAAGAATCGATAACGCGGATTCCAGGTAGTCGACAATCCCGTCCGCGATCCCCTCGGCGATGTCCCCGTGAAAGTCCTTGTCCGACAACAGTTTCGCATCCTTGGAATTGCGCATGTTGCCGCACTCCACCATCACGACCGGCACCGTGGACAGATTGAGCCCGCCCATGTCGTCGCGCGGGTTGATGCCCTCATCGCCAATGTAGTCCGAAGGCGGAATACCGGTGCTGTCCGCATAGGTCTTCGCGATCCGCTTCGCCAGCCTCTGCGAGGGCTTGACGATCTCGTCGGTGTGCCCCTTGATGAGCACCGGCTCCATGATGTGGAACCCCCGGCCGTCGTCCGGACCACCGTCGGCGTGGATCGACACCGACACGTCCGCGTGCGCCTTGTTGCCGACCTCGGCCCGCTCGTCGATGCACGGCCCCACCCCGTCATCGTCGTCGCGGGTCGTCACCACCTTCGCCCCGGCCGACTCCAGCCGCTCGACCAATTGCGCGGCCACCGAGAAGTTGAACTCGTGCTCGGTGTAGCCGTCGTCGGTCTGGGTGCCCACGGTGTTGCACGGCTTCTTGCCGGTCAGCACGTCGACCTTCTCGTTGATGACCTCCGGATGGTCGGCGTTGCCGCCGTTGTGTCCGGCGTCCACGGCGATGGTCCGCCCCGACAGCGGCCCCGCCTTCGCCGACTCCGACGGCGACTCCGAGGCCGAGGCCGAGTCGGACGACCGCCCGTCGAGACGGCTGCACGCGGCCAGCGCCAGCACGACCAGCAGCAGGGCGGCGATGCGCTTACCTGGTGTCACGAATCCCGTACCTCGTGTCCGAAAGGGTCTGACCGGTGGGTATCGCGACCGTATCTCATCGATGCCTTTGGATTCTTTTATGGCCGAGTTGTGAGGTCAGGCGAGGACCATGAGGGTCCGACGTGTCGCGGCGCCAGCCGCCGCGAGACCGCGAAGGAGCCCTCACATGACCCGATTCCCCTTCCCCTCCCGGCTACGGCTGGCGGTGATCGCGCTGGCCGGCTGCATACGTGGTATGGTTCATGTGTTCGTATTGTGGCTGCTAAGTCACTACATGGACCTACCGCAGGGTATGCGGGACGTTAAGCCTGTGGAGCCGCATATAAGACCACACGTGATGTGGCAGGTGGCGATGAAGCAGGAACCCACCGAGGCGTCTTTAGCGATGTGGCCGCAAGGTTGTACGGGAGGCGCAGTAGGAATCGCTCCATTGCGGGGCGAGGATGCCAAGGCAAGGTCGTGTTCCTCGAACACTCAAATGGTGCCCCGTCGATCGACTGGCGGGGTTACCAAACAGCTTCCTCACTACGAGCAGCGCACCGGCGGTCACCTCGGCACCGTCGAGGAGATTTACCTCAACAACGAGAAGATCTACTACTACGGCGACAAGAGCTACACCAGCCTCAACGGCTGCGACGGCTCCAGCCCGTACACGCCGCAGCAGGTCTGCGGTTCCGGCTACAACGAGCTGGAATCGCGAGAACTGAAAGAAGGCGACACATCGCTGGGCAAGGTGCACCTCATGGCCGACGCCAGCGGCTCGAAGTGCGTCGCGACCCTGAAGTACGTCTCCGTCGGACAGGCTTCGGCGGTGTCGGCCTACGTCGAACCCGAAGGCGGCACCCGCACCAGCGACGCCGGTGACTTCAAGTACTACGCCGGACCGGCGACCCAGCCAGCGGCGGGCAAGTGCGTCCGCTGGGGCGGTTCAGTCGGCGGCGTCGGCTTCGACGCCGAACCTGGGCACTGCGACTGAACCCGAAGCCGCCGGAGGACGCGCTGCGTCGTCCGGCGGCTTTTTCCGTGTTCGAAGACCCACCGCCGGTTTCATTACCGACGAGTATTCTCGGCGGGGACCGGCATGAAAGCCGGGCCACGGTTATTCGCCAAACGTTGGAAAAGGTGACCCCCTCATGGCCGCTAACCCGCAGTTCGACGCCTACCGCCTGCCCGAGGAGCACGAAGCCATCCGTGCCGCGACCCGGGAGGTCTGCGATGCCGAAGTCGCGCCGCGGGCGGCCGAGGCCGACGCCAACGCCGAGTTCCCGCAGAAGTCCTACGACGCGCTGCGCTCCGCCGACCTGCACGCCCCGCACATCCCCGAGGAGTACGGCGGCGCGGGCATCGACGCCCTGGGCACCGCGATCGTCATCGAGGAGGTCGCCCGCGCCTGCGCCTCGTCCTCGCTGATCCCCGCCGTCAACAAGCTCGGCACCATGCCGCTGCTGTTGGCCGCCTCCGACGAACTGAAGCGGAAGTTCCTGCCGCCGGTCGCCTCCGGCGAGGCGATGTTCTCGTACTGTCTGTCCGAGCCGGAGGCCGGTTCCGACGTCGCGGGCATGAAGACCAAGGCCGAGAAGGACGGCGACGCTTTCGTCCTCAACGGCGCCAAGCGCTGGATCACCAACGCCGGAGTCTCCCGCTACTACACCGTCTTCGCCGTCACCGACCCCGGCAAGGGCGCCCACGGCATCAGCGCCTTCGTCGTGGACTCCGAGGATGAGGGCGTCAGCTTCGGCGCCCCCGAGCACAAGCTCGGCATCAAGGGCTCGCCCACCCGCGAGGTGTACTTCGACAACGTCCGCGTCGGTGCCGACCGGCTCGTCGGCGCCGAGAACGAGGGCTTCAAGATCGCGATGCGCACCCTCGACCACACCCGCGTCACCATCGCCGCCCAGGCGGTCGGCATCGGCCAGGGCGCGCTGGACTACGCCGCCGGTTACGTCAAGGAGCGGCAGCAGTTCGGCCGCGCGGTCGCCGACTTCCAGGGCGTCCAGTTCATGGTCGCCGACGCGGCCATGAAACTGTCGGCCGCCCGACAGTTGACCTACACCGCCGCGGCGAAGTCGGAGCGTGAGGACGACGACCTCACCTTCTACGGCGCCTCGGCCAAGTGCTTCGCCTCCGACGTGGCCATGGAGGTCACCACCGACGCGGTACAGCTGCTCGGCGGCTACGGCTACACCAGTGACTACCCGGTGGAGCGCATGATGCGCGACGCCAAGATCACCCAGATCTACGAGGGCACCAACCAGGTGCAGCGGGTCGTCATGGCCAAGCAGTTCCTCAAGGGACTGGTCAAGCTCTAGGCGCCGGGGTCGGTGCGGCGGGCAGTCGCACCGACACGTGGAGCCCGCCCTCGGGGCGCGGCGCGAGCGTGAGGGTGCCGTCGTGTGCCTCGGCGATGCTCTTGACGATCGCCAGACCCAGGCCGACGCCCGCGTGGTCGGTGCGGATGCGCTGGCTGCCGCGCTGGAACGGTTCAGCCAGTGTGGACACCAGCTGCGGGGTGAGATCCCGGCCGGTGTTGTCGACGGTGAGCTCCACGAACTCGGGGCCGCGTCGGGTGGTGACCCACACGGTGCCGTCGGCGGGCAGATTGTGGACGATCGCGTTGTGCACGAGGTTCGTGGTCAGCTGCAACAACAACGCGTGTGACCCGACGGCCGGGGTCGCCTCGCCGGAGGTCTCGATGGCCAGGCCGCGTTTCTCCGCGAGCGGCAGCAGCGTCTCGGTGGCCTCCTCCGCGACGAGCGACAGGTCGACCGGCTCGCGGTTGAACGACCGCCGGTCGGCGCGGCTGAGCAGCAGCAGTGCCTCGGTCAGGTCGATGGCCCGCGAGTTGACGGCGTGGAGCCGGTCGACGAGTTCGTCGTTGTCGCCGTCGCGGTCGTTGCGGGCCACGTCGAGGATCGTCTGCGTGACCGCCAACGGCGTGCGCAGTTCGTGGGAGACGTTGGCGGCGAACCGCTGCTGTTCGGCGACATGGGCTTCCAGCCTGGCCAGCATGGTGTCGAAGGCGTCGGCCAGTTCCCGGAACTCGTCCTTGCGGCCCTCCATCTCGATGCGGTGCGACAGTGACCCGGTCCCGGCCAGCCGGGTGGCGCGGGTGATGCGCGTCAGCGGCGCCAGCATCCGTCCGGCGAGGATCCACCCGCCCACGAGCCCGAACACCATCAGGAACGCGAAGCCTTGGGCCGCCCGGGGAGCGAAGGCCTCCCACAGTTCCAGCCGGGAGGGGCCGGGCTGGATCCACTCATCGGGCCCGATCATGCGGTCGGGCACGTAACGCAGCAGGAACACCCACACCAGGACCAGCAGGAAGATGCCCGCGAGCATGAGCAGCCCGGCGTAGCTGAGCGTGAGTTTGAGGCGGACGCTCAATCCGAGACGTCTACGCACGGGAATCGGACTCCGATCCGGTGTCGATGCGATATCCCACTCCGGGGACGGTGGCGATCAGCCAGGGTTCGCCGAGCCGTTTGCGCAGCGCCGACACCGTGATGCGCACGGCGTTGGTGAAGGGGTCGGCGTTCTCGTCCCAGGCCCGTTCCAGCAGCTCCTCGGCGCTGATGACCCCACCCTCGGCGGCGACCAGGACCTCCAGGACGGCGAACTGTTTGCGGGTCAGCGCGATATAGCGGCCGTCGCGGAACACCTCCCGCCGGAACGGGTCCAGCCGCAGCCCCGCGATCTCCCGCACCGGCGGCCGGGAGCGGGCCCGGCGGCGGTCCAGCGCCCGCAGCCGCAGCACCAGCTCGCGCAGCGCGAACGGTTTGGTGAGGTAGTCGTCGGCGCCGAGCTCGAAACCGGTGGCCTTGTCGTCGATGCGGTCGGCCGCGGTGAGCATGAGGATCGGGATGCCGCTGCCGGAGTCGACGATCCAGCGCGCGACCTCGTCGCCGGAGGGGCCGGGGATGTCGCGGTCGAGCACCGCGAGGTCGTATGAGTTGACGCTCAACAGTTCCAGCGCGGTGTCACCGTCCCCCGCGATGTCGGCGGCGATGGCCTCCAGCCGCAGACCGTCGCGCACCGCTTCGGCCAGGTAGGGCTCGTCCTCGACGATCAGCACTCGCATGCCCTTGATGCTAGGAGATCGTCCATATCGTCGGCATATCAAAAATCGCATACGGCCTGGCAACACCCTGTTGTCTTGACTGTCGGACATGACTCACACCGGCACAGCCCGACGAACGTTCGGCGGGATCGCGTGGACCGTGATCGTCCTCGCCGTGATCGTCGCGACGCTCGTCAACCAGCCCGGCTCGTCCTCGGCCAGCGGCACGGCGACCGAGGACGACGGCGCCGTCCCCGACGGGGTGACGGTCTTCGACACCGAGTACCCGGCCGTGGCCAATCTCGACGCCGACCTGCTCGACGCGCTGCGTCGCGCCGCAATCGACGCCGCCGAGGACGGGGTCACCGTCACCGTCAACAGCGGCTGGCGCTCGCCCGACTACCAGGAACAACTGCTCCAGGAGGCGACCTCGACCTACGGTTCGGCGGCCGAGGCCGCCCGGTGGGTGGCCACTCCCGACACATCCCCGCATGTCTCGGGTCACGCGGTCGACGTCGGCCCCGCCGAGGCGGCGGACTGGCTGTCGCGGCACGGCGCGAACTACGGGCTGTGCCAGATCTACGACAACGAGCCCTGGCACTACGAGCTGCGTCCCGAGGCCGCCGCCGACGGCTGCCCGACGATGTACCCCGACCCCACCCACGACCCGAGGATGCGGAACTGAGCTACCGCCGCGTGAAGGCTCGCGATCGCGGCAGCGCCAGCAACACGATGGTCACAGCCGAGCCGAGCGTGACCAGGACGAACTTCGCCCAGGTCTCGACCGGATACCAGGCCGGGAACGCCGAACGGGCGGCCTCGACCAGCGCGGGCACGTCGACGTCGGCCAGTGCCGGGTTGCCGGACCCGGCGAAGGCCGCTTCGATGCCCCGCACCAGGAAGACCTGTCCACTGACCAGGACGGCTCCGGCAACCAGCAGCAGCGGTTGCAGGACCCAGGTGAGGACGCGGCCCGATCGCTTGCCGCGCAGGTTGCCGACGGCCAGCCCGACGAGGATGAGCACGATCACCGTCGCGGGAACGGTTCCGGCCCAGCCCTCGTCGAAGCGCAGCGACTCGCCGGACAGCGCGTCCTTGGGCAGTCCCTGGCGTTCCATTTCGGACTCGGCGGCTTTCTGGGCGGCGGGGCCGTACAGCAGGGCGGTGACGACCGAGACCGTGAAGGTGGCGGCGAGCAGCAGTTGCAGTACGGCGGCGATCGTGACGGTGGCGGGGCGTCTCATGACGCCCTCGGGGTGGCGCGCATGCCGATCCAGACGTACTCGGTGTCGTTGTGGGTGGCGAAGATGACGGCCAGGTCCTCGTCGCTGCCCTCGGCGCCGAAGCGGACCGAGAAGACGTTGTCGCCCTCGCCCGCGACGGCCTTCAGCTCGCCCTCCAGGGGCGGGGACACGTGCGCGGCGGTGCCGGTGAACTCGTAGCGGAATCGCGGCACGCCATCCTGCTCGCCGACGGTGATGGTGACGCCCTCGCGCTCGTAGGTGCCGTAGAACCGGGTCGCGTCGGCGGCGATCGGCGGATCGGCCGGGCCGAAGGGCGCGGGCATCGTGATGCCGAGCGACGCCAGCAGCTCCGGGAACAGGTCGGCGTACAGACTGCGTCCGGCGCCGCTGTTGGTCATCAGCGCGAGCGCGACGCCCTGTTCGGGGTAGATGCGCAGCATCGCGTGCTGCGACACGGCCGAACCGTCGTGGCCGAAGCCGTGGTAGTTGGGGTGGTCGTACAGGCTCCAGCCCAGTCCCCAGGCGTCGGCGCTGACGCTCCAGCGGTCGACCGGGACCGACTGCGGTTCCCGCATGGCCGCGACCGACTCGGCCGACATGATCCGGGTGCCGTCGGCGGTCACGCCCCCGTCCAGGTGCAGCTTGGCGAACCGGGCCATGTCCCCGGCAGACATCAGGATGTGCGCGGCGGGGCTGGCGGCGCGCGGGTGGACGGTCCACATTTCGGCGGGCTCGGGTTCGGCACCGGGTGCGCCCAGGTGTCCCATCGCGACGTTGTACCGCACCGCGTCCTCGGTGAGGGTGAAGGATCGTTTGAGGCCCAAGGGTTCGAACAGCAGCTGCTTGAGCGCGTCGTCCCAGACCTCGCCGGTGATCACCTCGACGATGCGGGCCAGCGTGATGATGCCGATGTTGCTGTAGGAGGCGGCGACGCCGGGTGGCAGGTCCATCGGGACCTCGCGGGCGTCGCGCACGAACAGTTCGATGCAGTCGTCGCCCCGGTTGGGGTTGCCGTGGAACTCGCTGCCGGTTCCCGACAGGTGGCAGAACAGGTGCCGGACGGTGATTCGCGCGGTGGCCTCGGCGTCGGGGGTGCCGAACTCGGGCAGCACGTCGACGACCTTCGCGTCCAGGTCGAGCCGGCCCTGGTCGACCAGGCGCATGGCGGCGGTGGCGGTGTAGACCTTGGCGACCGAGCCGGACTGGAACACCGAGTCGGTCGTGACGGCGACGCCGGTGTTCTTGTTCAGGATGCCGCTGGCCAGTTCGTGGATCTCGCCGTCGACCAGGATCGCCAGCTGGGCACCGGGGATGCGGTGCTTGGCGCGCAGGGTGTCCAGCCGTTGTCGGGTGGTGGTGATGACGTCGTTCGTCGACATGTTCTCAGTTCCTCTTTCGTTGGGCCCCGGGGGATCGGGGCGACTTGAACTAAGTACAAGTTATCCATCGCTTGAACAAAGTGCAAGTGTTTGCTGCACTAAGTTCAAGTGACCTGGGACACTACGGCGATTTCCCGTGCCCTGGCTGTTCGGACGATGCTCGACCCCCGCGCCGAGACCACGATGTGAGGTGCAGCTGCTCCCCAGTCAGCTCCCACAGAAAGGACATCGCGCCATGCGATTCCGCTCTCCCCGCCTGCCCGGCGGCCGCTGGACCGTCCGCAGTCTCGCCGTCGGCGCGGCGCTGCTCGCCGCCGGTGCCGCCGCGCTGGTCGTGCCCACCACCGCCGGAGCCGAGGACGTCGAAGCCCAGGCGATCTCGCACCGGGTCCCGTTCCCCTGTGGCCAGACGTGGCAGGGCCAGACCCGCACCAACCACAGCCCGCTGCGCGCCATCGACTTCAACCGCGACGGCGACTTCGGCGACCGGGTCACCGCCAGCGCCGCCGGAACCGTCGTGCACCGCGGCAAGATGGACGGCACCTCCTACGGACGGCTCGTCGTCGTGCGGCACAGCAACGGCACCGCCACCTACTACGCCCACCTCAGCGAATACCGGGTCCAGCACGGCGAACAGGTCAGCAAGGGCGAGACCCTCGGCCTGGTCGGCGGTTCCGGCTTCCCCAACACCCCCGGCGGCTTCGGCTCGCACCTGCACTACGAGCAGCGCACCTCCTACGGCGGCTCGTCGGTGCCGATCAAGTTCAACGTCCGCGACGTGTACTACTACGGCACCCGCAGCTACACCTCGCGCTGCTGATCACGGCCGGTGGGGGAGGGTGCGCTCTTCCCCACCGCGGTCGGGCCGCGAGGCGACCACCGAACCGTCGCCCTGCCGCCCGCGAACCCGCTTGCGGGGTTTGGTGCGGATCCGTCCGGTCAACTCCTGGTAGAGCAGACTCAGCTTGTCGCGCAACACATGCCACCGGCGACGCGCGATTCGCCTCGGGCTGACCCGGTCGGCCAGCCGGTTGACGTCGTGGGTCAGCTCGGCCCGGGTCGACTCGATGTCGCTTCTGATCCGGTCGGGTGTCTCAACCATTGCGCGTCCTCCTTGAGCGTGTCGACGGTCTGCCTCGGAACCGGCGACATCGTGCGAAGTTGCTTGCGGCCGTTCAGGAAGGCCAGCAGTCCGATCAGCGCCCACACGCCGGTCATGATCAGCACCGCCCAGATCGCGGCCATCAGGTACGACAGACCGACGACGGCCGCGGCCGTCAACAGGACCGCCACCATGTAACCGGCGAAACCGGCGGCCCCGAACATCTTGGCGGCCTTGCCGGCTTTGCCCGCCTCCTGGCGCAGCTCGGCCTTGGCCAGTTCCACCTCCTGGCGCATCAGCCGCGACATGTCCTGGCTGATGTCGCGCACCAGGCTGCCGATCGAAGGCTGTTTGCCGTCGGGTTCGGCGTGCGGCCGGGTGTCGGCGGTGGTGTCTATGCGATAGCTGGACATCTTGGCTCCTTTCCCGCCCCTCGTGATCGTGTTACCCGG
The DNA here is from genome assembly GCF_000024545.1 of Stackebrandtia nassauensis DSM 44728. GTDB lineage: Bacteria > Actinomycetota > Actinomycetes > Mycobacteriales > Micromonosporaceae > Stackebrandtia > Stackebrandtia nassauensis. The sequence continues at coordinate 6,374,943 of NC_013947.1, read as the reverse complement.
AAACGTCGGTGGCCATTCATGGACGTGAGCAGGTCAAGCGTCGGTTAACCTGGGTCGGGCCCACCCCAGCCCGAGGAACCCCGATGCCCCTACGCGTACTACCCCCTGCCGGTGCCCCGCGCACCCTGGCGCTCGCCCAGCTGGCCAACGCCATCGGCGACGGCGTCTTCATCGTCACCTCCGCCCTGTACTTCTCCCGGATCGTCGGCCTGCCCGCCGGACAGATCGGCCTGGGCCTGACCGTGGGTTGGGGCCTGGGCGCGCTGGCCGGGGTGCCGTTGGGGCACCTGGCCGACCGCCGGGGCCCGCGCGGTGTCGCCGCCGCCCTGGCCGTGGCCACCGCCGCCTCGGTGGCGGGCCTGCTGCTGGTGCGGGACTTCGTGCCGTTCCTGGTGGTGGTGTGCTTCTACACCTGTAGCCAGTGCGGGCTGTTGGCGGCGCGGCAGGCGCTGTTGGCCGGACTGGTGGACGCCACCGAACGCACCAAGGTGCGCGCGTATCTCCAGTCGACGGTGAACGCGGGACTGGCGATCGGGGCCGGTTTCGGCGGCCTGGCGCTGTACTTCGACACCGAGGCGGCCTACCTGACCGTGCTGGGTCTGGACGCCGCCGGTTTCGCGGTGTCGGCGCTGGTGCTGTCGCGGTTGCCGAAGCTGCCACCGGCACCGCCGCGCGCCTCGGGGGAGCCGATGCTCGCCGTCCTGCGCGACCGTCCCTACGCGGTGCTGACCTTCCTCAACGGCGTCCTGCTGCTGTACATGCCGCTGCTGAGCCTCGTCGTCCCACTGTGGATCGTGGCGCACACCGCCGCGCCCCGCTGGCTGGTCGCGGCCACACTGGTGCTCAACACCGCCTCGGTGATGCTGTTCCAGGTGCGGGTGGCCCGTGGTGTCACCGGCCCCGACAGCGCCAGCCGCTACGTGCGGCTGGCGGGCCTCATCATGGCGGCGTCCTGCGCCGCCTTCGCGTTGTCCACACTGGGCAAATCACCGTGGCTGGCCGCGCTGGTGCTGCTGGTGGCGGCCGGATTGCAGGTGTGGGGCGAGATGACGCAGGCCTCGGGCATGTGGGAGATCAGCTTCGCGCTGGCGCCGTCCGACAAACACGGCCAGTACCAGGGTTTCTTCGGCTCCAGCACCACGATGGCCCGGATGCTGGGCCCGGTGGCGCTGACGATGCTGATCGTGGACTGGGGCTGGCCCGGCTGGCTGGTCCTGGGCGGAGTGTTCGTCGCCGCCGGGGTCGCGGTCGGCCCGGTGACGCGGTGGGCGCAACGCACCCGTCCGGCGGCCGAACCCGAGCGGGCACTTGGCTGAGCGTTGTGGAGCCGCCGCCACCGAGGTGGTGGCAGGGAGAGAGCGGTGGCGGCGGCGTTCCAGCGTGAGAATCAAGTACAGGGGTTGGGACGCTTCACCGGCGCGAGCTGTCCGTTGATGGCGCCGCCTGCCTCGGTGGCCCGGAAGAACAGCCGCTGGGTGGCGTCCTCGTCGGTGTCCCAGGTCCAGAACAGCCAGCCGTCCAGGCCGCGACCGCAGCTCTTGATCTGCAGGTCCTTCATGCCGTAGGCGGCCTTGGTGATGTCGTTGCCGAACACGTCGCGTTTGGCGCCGTACTCACCGACGACCGACGGCTTCTTGACCTTCGACCACTCGCTGGAGTCCAGTGCCTTGTCCACGGTGTAGCCACCGCCGCGCGGATACAGATGTATGTCGATGAAGGACAGTTTGGAGAAGATCGACAGACTCGCCGCCCGGGCGGGATAGCGGTAGTCGACGCCCGACTGGCACGTGCGGTCCGGGGGCGCGTCGGCGGCGTGCGAACAGCTGACGCTGAAACCGTCCTGCTTCTTCCCGACCGCGAGATACGTGAACATGCCAGTGGTGACGAGCACGTCGGGGTCGGTCTTCTTCGCGGCGGCGGTGACGGTGTTGGCGTAGACCACCATGGACGCGTCGGCGGCCTGCTGCCGGTCCTTGGCCACGGCCATGTCGTACTCGAGCCCGTCGGGGCCGGTGATCTTGCCCGAGGTCAACGCGAACGGTTCCCGGTCGCCCTCGTAGGTGGCCTCGTTGTCGGTGGCAACCCCCAACAGCGCGGAGGTCGCGTCGGGCCCGGCGTGCTCGCGCAGCTGGCTCAGGAAGTTCTGGACGTACGCGGCCTTCGCCTTGATGAAGCCCTTGTGCATGTAGAAGGCGTTGCGACCGACGATGCCCTTCGGCGCCGGAACACTGTCGATGATCTTCCGGTAGTGGGCGTTGAACGGCACCAGGTCCAAAGCCGGGAGTACGTAGACCTTGTGCGCGGCGGCCTTGGTGACGAAGTCGGCGACGTTGGCGTAGTAGTCGGTCTGGCCGATGCTGTCGTCCTCGTCGCCGTGGCCCAGCCCGTGCGGCCGTCCGGCCTTGTTGGCGGACGGGTCGCCGGGATCGATGAACACCCGCACCACGTTGTAGCCGTCGCGGCTCATGGCCGCCAGCGCGGTCTCAGCGCGAGCCGGATCGTATTTCCCGGGTTCGAAGTTCGAGTGGTACTTCTTCGCGGTGCCGCTGCCGTCGTCGGCGAGCCGGACGTAGTTGTTGCCGCGCGGCTGGAACTTGGAGCCCTCGACGGCGAAGCCGTCGGCGGTGGTGGTGACGCGTGGCAGTCTCTCGGCCGTGTCGGTGTTCTGGGCCTCGGCGTACGTGACCAGGCCCGCCGCCACGACCCCGGCGGCTGCCAGGGCCACGGCGACGCGCAGCTTGGTACGGGGCATCAAGATTCCTTTCCGGGCGATCGCGACCCGGTAAGTGGAGCCGGGTCCGCGGCCCAGATTCCGTCACGAACCTTGCGAGAATCTTGAATCCGCACCTCAGAGGGGAGATGCCACCGGGCTCAGCGGTACTGCTGCTCGTTGCCGTAGCCGTACTGAGACTGCTGTTGCTGCTGGTATCCGCCGGACTGCCGCTGGTCGTAGCCGTTGTCGCCGTAAGGCTGCCCGCCGTAGGCGTCGTCGGCGTACGGGGAGCGCTGCTCGGGCACGGCGGGCTGCCGGGAGCCGGAGCCGCCGAAGGGGTCGGTGGGACGTTCGTCGAAGCCGGTGCCGACGCTGGGGAAGTTGGTGGTGCCGCCGCCTCCGGTCGAGGCCCGCTCCGAGTCGGTGAACGCGGGGGCGAACGGGTCGACGGCGTCGGTGTTGCGGTTGGTGTCGGTGCGGGGCTTGGACGACAGTTCCGAGGTGTCGACGACCCGGTCGGCGTCGGTGTCGGGTCCGCGCCAGCGCGAGGGCATCAGGATCGCCACCGCCAACAGCGCCGCGACCGCCAGAACCACCCCGGACTCGCCCGCCGCCGTCGCCGACTCCGTCGGCACCTTCACGCCCTCCAACAGGTCCGGAAGCGTGAAGTCCTTGGCCACGAACCGGAAGAACGCGAACAAGCCGCCGAAGATAACCGCCGCCGTGACCGGACCGGCCGGTGACAACCGGGTGACCGCCAGTACCCCCAGGGCGATCCCGGCCAACGCGAACATGGCCATGGCGACGACATTGTTGGGTTTTCCGACGGCTTCCTTGTACAGTCCGTGCGGATCGAGACCGATGGTGGCGGCGCCGATGAGTATCCACGCCAGCGGCGCGATGACGAGGCCGAGTAGCAGGCTGGCGATGTGACGCATGGGGGTCTCCTATGAGCAGGGGCGGTTCGCCATGAGGGCCATCCTTGCGCATTACGCTAGCGGCGATTGAGGCAGGATGGGGTCGCCGTCACATCTGAGCGAAAGTGAAGGATTCATGACTGTCGAAAAGCTGTGGAGTCCGTCCCCGGATGCCCTGACTTCTACCCGGATGGGCGAATTCATGTCCTGGCTTGGAGATCAGGGCCGTGGGAACTTCACCGACTATGCCGGTCTGTGGCAGTGGTCTGTGGACGAACCCGGAAGATTTTGGGCTGACATATGGCAGTTTTTCGATGTTGGTGAGGTTGCCGAGCCGCACGAGGCCCTCGCCGACGCCGCGATGCCCGGCGCCAGCTGGTTTCCCGACCGCACCCTCAACTACGCCCGCCAGGTGCTGCGCGCCCCCGGCCGCGCCGACGACGACGTCATCGTCATCGGACGGTCGGACTCCCGCGACGAACTGACGCTGACCGTCGCGCGGCTGCGCGAGCGGGTCGCGGCCGCCGCGACCGGACTGGACCGGCTGGGCATCGGCCGGGGTGACCGGGTCGCGGCCTACCTGCCCAACATCCCCGAGGCGGTCATCCTGTTGCTGGCCTGCGCCAGCCGGGGCGCGGTCTTCTCCAGCTGCGCGCCCGAGTTCGGCGTCCGCAGCGTCGCCGACCGCTGGAAGCAGATCGCCCCGAAGCTGCTGGTCGCCGTGGACGGCTACCAGTACGGGAACAAGCACATCGACCGTCGCGACGAGGTCGCCGCGCTGCGCACCGAACTGGACAGTCTCGACAACGTCGTGTCGCTGTCGTACACCGGCAACGACATCCCCGACGCGCTGTCCTGGTCGGAACTGCTGTCGCAGCCGGGCGAGCTGACCTTCACCGACGTGCCCTTCGACCATCCGCTGTACATCCTCTACTCCTCGGGCACCACCGGCCTGCCCAAACCGATCGTGCACGGCCACGGCGGCATCACCCTCGAACACCTCAAGATGCTGGCCCTGCACCACGACCTGGGCCCCGGCGACCGGTTCTACTGGTTCTGCACCACCGGCTGGATGATGTGGAACTACCTGGTCTCGGCCCCGGCGGTGGGCGCCGCGATGGTCCTGTACGACGGCAACCCCACCCACCCCGACTTCTCAGCACAGTGGAAGCTTGCCGCCGAGACCGGCATCACCAACTTCGGCACCTCGGCGCCGTTCCTGTTGGCCTGCCGCAAGAACGGGATCGTGCCGCGCGAGGTGGCCGACCTGTCGCGGCTGCGCGGCGTCGGCTCCACCGGCTCGCCGCTGCCGCCCGAGGGCTTCGCCTACGTCTACGAGGCGATCGCCCCCGACGCGATGCTGACCTCGCTGTCCGGCGGCACCGACGTGTGCACCGGCTTCGTCGGCGGTGCACCGCTCGTACCCGTCTACAAGGGAGAGATCGCCTGCCGCTGTCTCGGCTCCCGGGTCGAGGCCTTCGGTCCCGACGGCAAACCGGTGCTGGGCGAGACCGGCGAGCTGGTCATCACCGCGCCGATGCCGTCCATGCCGGTCGGGTTCTGGGGCGACGAGGACGGCTCCCGCTACCGCGAGGCCTATTTCGACACCTACCCGGGCGTGTGGCGCCACGGCGACTGGATCACCATCACCGACCGCGGCACCTGCGTCATCACCGGACGCAGCGACGCCACCCTCAAACGCGGCGGCGTCCGGCTGGGAACCAGCGAGTTCTACTCGGTCGTGGAGGCCCTCGACGAAGTCAACGACTCGCTGGTGGTGCATTTGGAGGACGACGAGGGCGGGCCGGGCCGGCTGCTGCTGTTCGTCGTCACCGCCGGGGGCCGCGAGGTCGACGACGAGCTGCGCAGGACCATCGCGCGGGAACTGCGCGGCAGCCTGTCGCCGCGACACGTCCCCGACGAGCTGTACGCCGTCCCGGCCGTGCCGCGCACCCTGTCGGGCAAGAAGCTGGAAATTCCGGTCAAACGGATACTGACCGGTACCCCAATAGCCGAAGCCGCCGCGACCGGGGCACTGGCGAACCCGGAATCCCTGGAGGCTTTTCTCGCGTATTCGTGCCAGGTTGAAAATCACGACTAGGTGACCTTGCGGGTGACAGGTACCGTCAAAGGTCGCCAAGGAGGGGAACCGGTCAGCGAATAACGGCGTCCAAGCCCGGAAGAACCTCCGTGATCCCTTGAAAGGTCTTGTCGTGAGCTACCCCCCTGGAAACCCGGGCGGTTTTCCGCAACCGGGAGTACCCGATCCGAATCAGCCGGGCTATGCCCAGCAGCAGCCGCAGTTCGGACAGCAACCCCAGTACGGACAGCAGCCGCCCGTCGATCCGTCGGGTTACCCGCAGCAGCCGATGGGGGCAGCGCAACCGCCCGCGGCCGGTGGGGGTTACCCGCCGCCGCCCGGTGACATCAACCTGGGCGTGTCCGGCTTCGGCATCGAACCGCCGAAGAAGAGCCGCAAGGGCCTCGTGATCGGCATCAGCGCCGCGGTCGTGCTCGCGCTCGGCGGCGGTGGCGCCTGGGCCGCGGCCTCGTTCTTCGGCACCGACGGCACCGACACCGAGACCAAGCTTCCCGCCTCCACGGCGGCGTTCGCGTCCTTCAACCTGGACGTCAGCAAGAGCCAGCAGCTGGAGCTGCTGGACCTGATCGAGAAGTTCCCCGAGTCCGACGTCAAGAGCGACGACCCGGAGAAGGCCGTCGCCGAGTTCATGAAGATGCTCGAGGACGACGACGAGGACTTCGCCAAGGGCAAGTTCTCCGAGTGGGTCGGCCTGAGCACCTCGATCGCGCTGTGGGAGCACGACGGCAAGCCCTACGCGCTGGCCACCGTCGCCAGCACCGACGACGGCAAGGCCAAGGAGGGCCTGACCGCGCTGCAGAAGGACAGCGGCGGCGAGGCCGACATGGGCTTCGAGGTCAAGGACGGCACCGCCACCATGGCCTTCGGCGAGGACAAGTCGCAGGCCGCGGCCAAGGCGGCGGTCAAGGAGGCCGAGAAGGACCCGCTGTCGGAGTCCGACAAGTTCGCCGACGCCGCCGAGTTCCTCGGCGAGGGCCAGGTCGTGACCGCCTGGGCCGACCTGGAGCAGGCGTACAAGCTCGGCAAGGAGTCCGTGCCGCAGAGCGAGTACGGCGGCGACCCGTTCAGCATGATGGGCGACTTCGAGAAGAACATGAAGGGCCAGATCGCCGTAGGCGCCAAGGCCGACGACTTCGGCATCGAGATCGTCTCGTCGACCTTCGGCGCCAAGGACGTCACCGAGGGCAAGGAAGGCCTGATGGACAAGCTGTCCAAGTCTCCCGACGCCGACATCGCCGGTGCCTTCGCGCTGCCGGACGACTTCTCCGAGAGCCTCGGCGCCGCCGCGGGCGGTCTGCTCACCGGCGGACTGACCGGCGCTCCCGGCCAGGACCCGAACGGCGAGACGCAGGCGATCTTCGACGCGCTGTCCGGCGCCACCGGAACCTTCGGCATGACCGGTCTCACCGGCGCTCCGCAGGGCCAGGCGGTCATCGAGACCACCTCCGCCGACAAGGCCAACACCCTCAAGGGTCTGGCCGACTCCACCGGCGGCGAGATCGAGGCGACCGTCGAGGGCAACACCGTCACCGGAAAGTCGTCGGGCTACTCGCCCTCGGGCAAGCTCAGCGGCCACAAGTACTACTCCGACGCGGTCGGCGGCGCTCCCGAAGCCATCAACTACGCGATGTTCATGGACGTCACCAAGATGATGGACGAGCAGGACAAGAAGGAGATGGGCGCGCTCAAGGCCGTCGGCGTCGCCTTCGGCAGCAAGGGCGGTGAGTCGGTCGGCAACGTCCGGCTGATCATCGAGTAAGCCCACCAAGGACAACCCCATTGGACGAACCCCTCCGGGCCGGTGACACGGATCGTGTCACCGGCCCGGTCGTTTGTGACCCGCGTTGAGTAAGCACACCCCCACCAGGGGTACCGGACAATGGGTCCGTGAAGATCGCTGGGAGCTGGGCGTACGCTCGGCGGTGGGAATTATCACAAGACTCAAGGAGTCCATCAACAGTGTCCGGAGTAAAGGTGCTCGTGGATGCCACGAGTGTTCCCGCTGATCGTGGCGGAGTCGGCCGGTACGTGGACGGCCTGCTGTCCGCCCTCGCGCACGTCGGCGACGAGATCGACCTGTCCGTGGTGTGCCAGCGCACCGATGCCGAACGGTATCTGGGCCTGGTCCCCGAGGCCGAGGTCATCGCCGCTCCCTCGGCGGTGACGCATCGCCCGGCGCGGCTGGCCTGGGAACAGACCGGCCTGCCAATGCTGGCGCAGCAGCTGGGCGTCGAAGTGCTGCACTCCCCGTTCTACACCTGCCCGCTGCGGGCCGGGTGCCCGGTGACCGTCACCGTCCACGACGCGACGTTCTTCACCGAACGGGACCACTACGACAAGGCCCGGGGCACCTTCTTCCGCTCCGCCATCAAGACCTCGCTGCGGCGGGCCAGCCGGGTCGTGGTGCCCAGCAAGGCCACCCGGGACGAGCTGGTGCGGCTACTGGACGTCGACGAGTCCCATGTGGACGTCGCGTACCACGGTGTCGACCCCGAGGCCTTCCACATTCCCGCCCCGGCCGAGAAGGCCCGGGTCGCGGCGCGGCTCGGCCTGGCCGAGACCCCCTACGTGGCGTTCCTCGGCGTCATGGAACCCCGCAAGAACGTGCCGAACCTGGTGCGCGGCTGGGTTTCGGCGGTGCGCCGGATGCCCGCGCCGCCCGCGTTGGTGCTGGCCGGCGGCTCCGGACACGACGACGCCATCGACGACGCGGTCGCCGAGGTGCCGGTGCACCTGAAGGTCGTGCGCCCGGGTTACCTGCGGTTCGCCGACCTGCCGGGCTTCCTCGGCGGCGCGCTGGTGGCCGCCTACCCGTCCTACGGCGAGGGTTTCGGACTGCCGATCCTGGAGGCGATGGCCTGCGGGGCGCCGGTGCTGACCACGCCGCGGCTGTCGCTGCCGGAGGTCGGCGGGGACGCCGTCGCCTACACCGGCGAGGAGCCCGACGCGATCGCCTCGGACCTGGCCAAGCTGCTCGGGGATGAGCAGCAGCGCTCGAAGTTGTCGATCCTGGGCGTGGAACGTGCACGCGACTTCACCTGGCAGCGCAGTGCCTCGGCTCACCTGGCGACCTGGCGCAAGGCAGCGGGTAAGTCCGTCTAGAGGCCCCGGCAATGGCGTCTGTCCTGCTGCGACGCCCCCTGACACGGCGCCTGGCTGCGTTGTCGCCGGATCCCAAGTACACCCGGTACGAGGGACCGGCTCCGCCTTGCCAGGCTTGGTCAGGAGCCGTCTCGCGACGGACGAGCCATTACCGGCCCCTCTCACTCCCGTTACTTTCGCTGGGCATACTGTGCCGCATGTTGCACTCGGTGATTCCCGCCGGAGGCAGTGGCACGAGGTTGTGGCCACTGTCGCGAGCGGACAACCCCAAGTTCCTGCATCCGCTGACCGGCAGTGACCTCACCCTGATCCAATCCACAGTGGCCCGGTTGGCGCCGCTGTCGGACGCCGCGCACCGCTACGTGGTCACCGGGACCGCGCACGCGGCGGCGGTGGCCCGGCAGCTGCCGGAGCTGCCCGAGTCCAATATCCTCGTCGAACCGTCCCCACGGGACTCCGCGGCCGCGATCGCGCTGGCCGCGGCCGTGATCGCCGAGCGCGATCCGAACGCGCTCATGGGTTCCTTCGCCGCCGATCACCTGATCGCCGACGCGGCCGGTTTCGCCAAGACCGTCGAGGCCGCCATGGAGATGGCCGCCGACGGGCTGCTGATGACCATCGGCATCACGCCGACCGGTCCGGACACCAGTTACGGCTACCTGCGCCGTGGCGAGGCGCTGGGCGCCGGGAACCTGCTGCAGGAGTTCAAGGAGAAGCCCGACCACGTCGCGGCCGTCGAGTACGTCTCCTCGGGCGACTACCTGTGGAACGCCTCGATGTTCGTGTGGCGGGTGGACGTGTTCCTGGCCGAGCTCAACCGGCAGCGTCCGCACCTGCACGACACCGTGCGGGAACTGGCCGGCGCCTGGGACAGCCCGCGGCGCGAGGAGCTGTTCGGCAAGTTGTGGCCGGAACTGGAGAAGATCTCGGTCGACTATGCCGTCATGGAGGGGGCCGCCGCGGCGGGCAAGGTCGGCGTCGTGCCCGGCGACTTCGGCTGGAACGACGTCGGCGACTTCGACACCCTGGGCGCGATCCTGCCGCCGCACGACGACTCCGGCAACGTCGTCATCTCCACCGGCGCCGAGGGAGTGGACGTGCTGACGCTGGACGCGCGCCGTAACGTCCTGGTCCCCGGATCGGGGCGACTGGTGGCCACCGTCGGCACCGACGATCTGATCATCGTGGACACCCCGGACGCGCTGCTGGTGTGCCCGCGCGACCGGGCACAGGACGTCAAGAAACTCGTGGATGAACTCAAGAACCGGGGGGACACCGGCCTAGTCTGAGGCCATGACCTCAAGCGTGGACCTGTCGCCGCGGTTCCGGGTCCGGGCCGCGGCGGTGCTGCTGCTCGTGACGGCGGTGTTCATCGCGGTGGCGTGGTCGCAGCTGTTCTTCGGCGCGGGCAACGACCCGCGCGACACGATCGGTTCCCGGGCGGCGGGTTTCGGCTTCACCGACCACGCCCACGACACGCTGTACTCGGCGATCCCGCTGGCGCTGCCGCTCGTGGCGGCGCTGTCGACGACGCACGGGGGAGTGCGGCTGGTCGCGGTGGTCGAGTACGGCGTCCTCATCGTCACCGGCGCGCTCATCACCGGCGCCGCCTTCGTGTTCGGCCTCGATGTCGCCGAGCAGCAGCGGGCCGGTTTCGACACCGTCTTCGTCGACACCCGCTCGGCGGTGGAGGCGTTGCTGCTGGATCTGGGCCTGCTCACGCTCGTCGTGGTGGCCATGCTGGGGTGCCTGCGCGCCTGGCTACGCGGGCGGGCCGCCTGAAGCGTCCGGTGTCTCATGCACTACTGTGCGTCATGGATCGGTGTCCGCACGCGTTGACTTTCTTCGGGAAATTTGTGCCCAATATCAGAAAAACCACCACAAATCCTAAATGACACGCGTGTAATTTCACTGACAGTGGGGGCAATGCGCCGGTGGGATGCTGGCGCGTCATCAAGGAGGCGGACGTACATGGACGGCCGAGACTTTCTGGCCGATCTTCTGGGAAACGTCCCCGAGTGGCAGGAGCGGGCCCTGTGCGCGCAGACTGACCCGGAGGCGTTCTTCCCCGAAAAAGGGGGTTCCACAAGGGAGGCAAAGAAGATCTGTACCCGCTGCGAGGTCAAGGCCGAGTGCCTGGAGTTCGCACTGGCGCACGACGAGCGGTTCGGCATCTGGGGTGGACTGTCGGAACGCGAACGACGCAAAGCCAAGCGGGAGGCCCGCGAAGCGTCCCGGCTGGCCGCCGAGTCCCGGCAGCCGGTCGTCATACCGTTGCCGCTGCGTCCGGTGTCGCACACCGAGACCGTGGACGCCGTGGCGGTCGCCGAGCAGCCCGAACCCGAACAGGTTCAGGTGCCGGTCGCGGCCTTAGCTAGTCGGGGTCGATCTCCTCGGGGCGAACCCCCAGGAGATTCGCCACCTGTTCGACGACGACGCTGCGGATCAGCTGGGCCAGTTCCTCGACCCCGTTGGCCCGCAGCTCGAGCGGGCGGCGATACACCACAATGCGCGGTGACGGGCCCGAGGCTCCGGCCCGGCCCGGGAACAGCCGGGCCAGCGGCACGTCGCGGTCCTCCAGGACGTCGGTGTCGTAGGCGTTGACCTCGCCGGGGACATCCTCGACGGCGAACTCGACCCCGCCCAGTTTCTTGGGGCCGAACCGCTCGTTGTCGCCGACCACCCGCTCGACGTTCTCGACGGCTTCCAGAACCAGGGCGTCGAAGTTCTGCGCCCGGGTCTTGGCCATGGGCAATGCCGCGGGGACGAGTTGTCCACGTAGGCCGCGTCCGCGGCGATCCCGATGGCGCACGCGGACTAGCGTAGAGGAGCGATGACGGTCCGGCCAAGATTGGCCGGTCGTCAGGAGTGTCTTGAAGCACGAGGTGAGCGAGATGAGCGGTGTGGCATCCCGAACCAGGTCGGGGCCGGTTGCCAAGGCGGGCAACCCGGGGCGGAGACGGCGTGTCGCCGTCATAACCGCTACCGAATCAGCCGATCGAGCGATAGCGTTCCGGCCGTGAGGTCGCATCGACGTTGTTCCCGCAATGGCTGCCGCGAATCGGCGGTGGCCACCCTTACGTACGTCTACGTTGATTCCACCGCCGTGGTGGGTCCGCTGGCCACGACCCAGGAGCCGCACACCTACGACCTGTGCGAGGACCACGCCCGCAAGCTCACCGCGCCCCGGGGCTGGGACCTGGTGCGGCATGTGGACGACTACGCGGCCCCGATGCCCTCGGGCGACGACCTGGTCGCGCTGGCCGACGCCGTCCGGGAATCGGCTCGCACCCGGGCCCGGCCGCCGGAGAACCCGACGCCGCCACGCCGACCCACCGAACCCTCCCGTGGCCGCCCGCACCTGCGGGTGGTGGGAGGTGGCGCCGATACCGACGGCACGCAACCACCGCAGCGACCCTGAGCCCCGGTACTCTCGTTGGCGTTGTCAGCGATACCAGGAAGGTGTGCGGCGTGCCTGATCTAGGCGGCATTGTCAAGGCGTACGACATTCGCGGTCTGGTCCCCGAACAGTGGGACGAGGACGTGGCGGCGGCCTTCGGGGCCGCCTTCGTCTCGGTGACCGGTGTGGACACCGTCGTCATCGCCCGGGACATGCGCGAATCGGGGGTGGGACTGTCGGCGGCGTTCGCGCGGGCCGCTGCCGCCGCTGGGGCCGACGTCCTCGACGCGGGGCTGTGCTCCACCGACGAGCTCTACTACGTGTCCGGCTCCCGTGACATCGCCGGGGCCATGTTCACCGCCAGCCACAACCCGGCCGTCTACAACGGCATCAAGCTGTGCCTGCCGGGAGCCCGTCCGATCAGTATGGACACCGGGCTGGCCGCGATCCGCGACAAGGCACAGGCCATTCTGGACGGCCACCCGGCGCCCGCGGCGGACAAGCCCGGAACCGTGACCGCCCAGGACTTCCTGGAGGGCTACGCGGCCCACCTGCGCGGCCTGGTCGACCTGTCCGGGATCCGCGACCTCAACGTCGTCATCGACGCGGGCAACGGCATGGCCGGGCACACCGTGCCCGCCGTCCTGGGTCCGGTCGACGCGCTGAGCGTCGTCCCGATGTACTTCGAGCTGGACGGCAACTTCCCCAACCACGAGGCCAACCCGCTGGAACCGGCCAACCTGGTCGACCTGCAGAAGGCCGTCGTGGAACGCGGAGCCGACCTGGGCCTGGCCTTCGACGGCGACGCCGACCGCTGCTTCGTCGTCGACGAACGCGGGGAACCGGTGTCGCCCAGCGCGATCACGGCCCTGGTCGCCGAGGCCGAACTGGCCCGGCACCCCGGCTCGACCGTCATCCACAACCTCATCACCTCCCGCGCGGTACCCGAGGTCATCACCGAGAACGGCGGCAAGGCCGTGCGTACCCGGGTGGGGCACTCCTTCATCAAGGCCGAGATGGCCAAGGCCGACGCCGTGTTCGGCGGCGAGCACTCCGCCCACTACTACTTCCGCGACTTCTGGTTCGCCGACACCGGCATGCTGGCCGCGATGTTCGTGCTGCGGGCGCTGGGCAACGCCTCGGTTCCACTGTCGGACCTGGTGGCGTCCTACGACCGCTACGTGTCCTCCGGCGAGATCAACTCCACCGTCGCCGACCAGTCCGCGAAGCTCAGCGAGGTCGAGGAGTACTACGCCGACCGCGCCGGTACCAGCGTCGACCACCTCGACGGCCTGACCATCACCTTCGCCGACGGCGCCTGGCTGAACCTGCGTCCGTCCAACACCGAGCCGCTGCTGCGCTTGAACGCCGAGGCCCCCACCGTCGAGCGCATGCGGGAACTGCGCGACGAGGTGCTGGCCCAGGTGCGCCGCTGAGAAAGGATGAACGCCATGCCCACACTCGACCCCGCGCTGCTCGAGGTGCTGGCCTGCCCGGACACCCATCACGCTCCGTTGACCTATGATTCCGCTGCACAGACCTTGACCTGCACCGAATGCCGCCGGATCTTCCGGATCGACGACGGCATCCCGGTGCTGCTGCTGGACGAGGCGACCGAGCCGAAGCCGGGCGATGGTGCTGTGCCGGAAGACGCGAATACCGAGGGGGAGTAGTGGACGATGGCATGGCGGGGGTTTCGGGAGACCGCAACGCCGACCCGGCGCGGATCGATTCCGAGGAGAGCCTGGCCCGGCTGGACCCGGGCGGTTCGCTGCGGGCCGTGGCCTCGGCCGGGCCGCAGCTGCGGGAGGTCGGGCAACTGGCCGCCGAGGCCGACCTGGCCCAACTGTCCGAGGGCGGCAGGCCCCGGGCCGTGGTGGTCGCCGGCGTCGGCACCGCCGCCCGCACCGGTGACATCCTGACCACAGTGGCCGGTCCACGGTGTCCGGTGCCGGTGCTCGCGCACCGCAGCGCCGGGATACCCGGCTGGGTCGGTGCCGCCGACGTCGTCATCGCCGTTTCGGCCTCGGGCCGCAGTCCCGAGGCGCTGGCCGCCGCCGAGGCCGGAGCCCGCCGTGGCGCCCGGCTGGTCGCCATCGGCGCCCCCGACTCCCCGTTGCAGGCCGTGGCCGAACGGGCCCGCGCCCCCTACATCCCGGTGCCGCGCCGCGCCCCGGCCCGGTTGAGCCTGTGGGCGCTGACCGTTCCGGTGCTGCTGGCCGGACGCGCCTGCGGCATGGTGCGCATCGCCGAGGCCGACATCGCCGAGGCCGCCGCCCGGCTGGACGCCGACGCCGAACGCTGCAAGCCGCTCAACGACTCCTTCGTCAACCCCGCCAAGGCGCTGGCCCTCGACCTGGCCGGGGCGATCCCGGTGGTGTGGGGCTCCTCGCCGCTGGCCGGGGTGGCCGCGCGCCGCTTCGGCGACATGCTGGCCGCCAACGCCCGCTACCCGGTCGTGTCCGGTGAACTCGGCGAGGTCGGCCGCGGCCGCGTCGGACTGCTGGACGGCGTCTTCGGGTCCCTCGCCGAAGGCGAGCGCGACATCTTCGCCGACCCCGACGACCAGGCCACCGACGGCGGCACCCGGTTGCGGATCGTGCTGCTGCGCGACGACGGGCTGGAGAACGACGAGGACAACCCGCCGCCGGACACCCGGCGCGCGGACGCGGTCGCCGAACTGGCCGACCGACGCGGCATCCGCTGCGACACCTTCGCCGCCGAGGGCGGCAGCGCCCTGGAGCGACTCGCCTCGCTGATCGCGGTGCCCGACTTCGCGTCGGTCTACCTGGCGCTGGCCCACGGACTCGACCCGCACTCGGTCCCGGCCGTCAGCGAGATGAAGGACTTCACCCAGAACTTCGGCGAGGTCAGCGAAGGCTGACCCGCCGCACCGCCCCCCGACATTAACCACTAAGGACGATCATTCATGAGTGCTGAAGGCGGCACCAAGGCCATTGTCGCCGCGCTGGCGGCCAACCTGGGCATCGCGGCGACCAAGCTGGGAGCCTGGGCGCTGACCATGTCCTCCTCGATGCTCGCCGAGTCGATCCACTCGCTGGCCGACTCCGGCAACCAGGCACTGCTGCTGGTGGGCGGCAAGCGTTCCAAGCGCGGCGCCACCGCCCAGCACCCGTTCGGCTACGGCCGGGAACGCTATATCTACGCGTTCATCGTGTCGATCGTCCTGTTCAGCGTCGGTGGTCTGTTCGCGCTGTGGGAAGGGCAGCACAAGATCTCGGACACCCTGGCCGGCAAGCCGGACACGCTGCTGGAGTCGCAGTGGTGGTGGGTGCCGATCGCGGTGCTGGTCGTGGCCATCGGCCTGGAGACCTACTCCTTCTACACCGCGATCTCCGAGTCGCGGAAGGCCAAGGGCAAGACCTCCTGGGTCAACTTCATCCGGCGCGCCAAGGCCCCCGAACTGCCGGTGGTGCTGCTGGAGGACGCCGCCGCGCTGCTGGGCCTGATCCTGGCGCTGTTCGGCGTCGGGCTGTCGCTCATCACCGGCGACGGCATCTGGGACGGCATCTTCACGCTGTCCATCGGTCTGCTGCTGGTGATCATCGCCATCATCCTGGCCATCGAGACCAAGAGCCTGCTTTTGGGCGAGTCGGCCACCGACGAACACATCGCCGCCATCGAGAAGGCCATCCTCGACGGCGACGACGTCGACGCCATCATCCACATGAAGACGCTGCACCTGGGCCCCGACGAGCTGCTGGTGGCCGCCAAGTTCGCCGTCAAGCACGACGAGACCGCCGCTCAGGTGGCCCGCGAGATCGACGCCGTCGAGGCCCGGATCCGCGCCGCCGTGCCCATCGCGCGGGCGATCTACCTCGAACCCGACCTGTACCGACCCGCGAAGGCCGGCGGAGATTCATGAGCCTCTAACCCGCATGGGTTAGAGTCGACGCCGCCCGTGACCAGAACGAGATACGAGGGAGAATGGTCACTGTGGAACTCCTCAACGGAGCGATTCGGCCGTACGCATGGGGGTCCCGCACCGCGATAGCGGCGCTACAGGGACGGTCGATGCCCAGCTCAACGCCCGAGGCCGAGCTGTGGTTCGGCGCCCACCCGGCCGACCCGTCCCGGCTGCCCGACGGCCGTGACCTCAACGAGGCCATCGCCAAGGCACCCGAGGCGCTGTTGGGCGCCGAGACGGTCGCCGAGTTCGGCGCCCGGCTGCCCTACCTGCTGAAGGTGCTGGCCGCCGAACAGCCGCTGTCGCTTCAGGCCCACCCCGACGCCGACCAGGCCATCGAGGGCTTCACCCGCGAGGACGAGGCCGGGGTGCCGCTGGGCACCCCCGAGCGCAACTACGTCGACGCCTTCCACAAGCCCGAGCTGCTGTGCGCCGTCAGCGAGTTCGAGGCGCTGTGCGGCTTCCGCGACCCGCAACTGTCCGCCGAGGTCATCGAGACCCTGGGCGTGCCCGGCCTGGAGTCCATCGTCGCGCTGCTGCGCCAGGACGACGCCGCGCAGGGGCTGCGCGAGGCCGTCACGACGCTGCTGACGCTGCCCGCCGACCACCGCGAGGAACTGGTCCGGCAGGCGACCCTGTCGGCCGAGCGGCTCGCCGACACCGACTCGCCGCACGCGTTCGACTTCGCCCTGGTCGCCGACCTGGGCAAGCGCTACCCCAGCGACGCGGGCACCATCGTGGCGCTGCTGCTGCACCACATCACGCTGCAACCCGGCCAGGCGATCTACATGCCCGCGGGCAACCTGCACGCCTACCTGCGCGGCGTCGGCGTCGAGCTGATGGCCGCCAGCGACAACGTGCTGCGCGGCGGGCTGACCGGCAAGCACGTCGACGTCCCCGAACTCCTGCGCGTGCTGCGCTTCGAGGTCCTGGGCGACCCCATCTCCCCGGCCCGCGAGGCCGGAGGGGGCATCGTCGACTGGCCGGTGCCCAGCCGCGAGTTCCGGCTCTCACGGCTGCGCCTGGAGGCCGACTCGGGCCAGCGCACCCTGCCGGTCAACGGCCCCTCGATCATCCTGTGCTGGTCGGGCCAGATCCGGCTCGACGACGGGGTGTCACCAATCACCCTCCAGCCCGGCCAAGCGGCTTTCGCCCCGGCCGACACGCCGACGATCTACGCTTCCGGCTTCGGCGACAGCTACTGCGCCGGTCTCGGAACTGGCCACTGACCAGCACTCGCGTTATTTTTGACCGATCGGCCCATTGCGTTTGGCCAACCCGGCAAAATTTTTTTGAGAAAGTTCTAGTAAATCCTTGACAGAGTGATCTCTATAAGTCATTCTTTACATACGCAGCGTCACCGATGCGAGGTCACAGAACCGCATCCGCGACGCGCGGGGGAACCAAACCGGGGGGAGTGCCGGGCAGTCTGGGGTGGCTGCCCGGCACGTTCCGTTTCCGGGAGGGGTCTGCTCGGGCTACGCCCTCGCCATTGGAAACTCCACTCCTTTTTTGCACGGCGAAGCCGTGCCCACGGGGCTCCGCCCCGTGCTCCCCGCCAAGGGGTTCCACCCCCTGGACCCCCGCCAGGGGGCGAAGCCCCCTGGACCCCCACGCTGGCTCACTCGTACGGGGCGTGGGCAAGCCTTGGAGTCTGGCGCTTTTCGCTCAGCTCCGCCCACGACGCAGTCGTGGGCTAGAGGTAGGGCGGGCGGAATTCTTTGGTGTCGTTGGGTTTGCCGTCGATGATGGCCGGGCCGGTTTCGGGTTCGTTGGGGAGCAGGGTCATCAGCGTTTTGGGGTTGGAGCTGTTGAGGTAGCCGTCTACCGTGCCGTTGCTGCTGGAGAGGGCGTCGGCGAGGGTCTGTTCTTGTTCGTCCATGAGTGGGCGCAGCTCTTGGGCGGCGTTGATGAAGCTTTGGAAGATCTCGGAGACGGTCTTGCCCGAGATGGACTGGCTGTACTCGTGGGCGCCCTTGGCTCCGGTGGCGGAGCCGTTGACCAGGGAGAGGCCCAGTCGGTAGGCGCCCGCGCCCCAGTCCTTCATGACTCCCGCGATCGAGCCCACGATGACCAGGAAGAACTGGGTCTTGGCCGCTTTGTCGCCGTCGTAGGAGTCGACGACCTTTTTGGTCTCGTCCAGGAGTTTCTTGGCGTCGATGCGGCCCGAGCGCAGGATGTTCTCGTAGGCCCACATGGACAGTCGCAGTTCGTCGACGACCTCGATCTGGTTGTTGACCGCGTCGGGGAACGGGACCAGGAAGTTGTCGTAGAAGGAGTCGCGCGCCTTGCCCTCCCAGTCCTCGATCATGGGGGTCAGGCCCTGGACCGCGGTGACCTGGCCGGACTTCAGCGAGGTGCGGATCATGCCGAGGTCGTCGGCCATCGTTTTGGGGCCCAAGGGGTCTGGGTAGCAGAAGTGCTTGAAGTAGGGAACGATCCAGGTGAAGCAGTTCTCGGGCCACGGCGGTTCGTGCATGGCGGCCTTCTCGCGCACCGCGGCTTCGAGGGCCTTGGCGGAGGCCACGATCTCGTCCTCGGACGGGGTGTGCTTGGCGTCGAGGCCGTTGCGGATCGCGTGGTCCAAATCGTCTTTAGACAATGGGGGTCCTTAGTACGGCAGGGGTTTGACCAGGTCGTCGCCGGTGGGGCTTTCGTAGTAGTCCTTGGGTTTGGGGGTGGTGTGGGTCGGCGCGTCGGGGACTACGGGGGGGCCGATCTTGTCGAGTTGCTCCCGTTCGCGGTCGATGGCGTCGCGGGCTCTGCCGTCGCGGTCGGCGTAGTCGTCGGCGATCTGCATGAGGGCCTCGCCCGCCTTGACGAGGTTGGCGCGGGTCTTGTGGATGATGCGGTTCTGCAGGGTGTCGCGCAGTCGGGTCCACTGTGGTTGCAGCTTGCCGAGGTCGGTGTGCTCCAGGGGCTGGTCGACGCCCATGGGGGCGGTGACCCTGCCGCTGACGCTGGTGCGCAGGAAGCCGCTCTCGTCGAAGCCGGTGGTCCAGCCGGACTTCTGACCGGCGTCGCCGTACTGGGCGGCGGCCTCGGGGAGGGTGTAGGCACCGGCTTTCCACAGTTTGGTCAATTCACCCGCGACCGTCATGGGATGCTGCCCTTCGTTGCCATGGTTTACCGAATGTGATGTAAGTCATTGTCGAAAAGTGACCGAGGTGGAAACGATTGTGGATAGTCGGAATGCTAGCAGTGGAAAGTGGTCATTAGAATGGCAATATTCGTATAACTGCGCAGGTCAAGCCGTATATAAATGGAGACTTGAGAAGGGTAATTCTGGATGAATATTGCGGAAAGATTGGACAAGCTTTCCATTAGGTCAAGTTCTCCGGATGGCAATATCCGTTCGATTCTGACGGGGCGCACTAATCTCAAGCTGGAGTTTCGGTCCGGTGGTTATGAGGCGTATACCGAACGCGAACTTGAACATCAGTTGTCGCGGTTGGCGACCTTGACGTGGACGAGCTATCGGCGTGGCTACACCGAGATCGTGACCTCGGCGGGCCTGGAGGTCGTGTTCGAGCCCGGCGACGAGTGGAACTCCCACGACCGCGAGTACCAACAGGCGCGGCTGGAGGTCGAGGGCCGGGGTGAGTCGGGCGACGGCACCGTCCGCACCCGGACGCAGGCGTTGTTGCGCTGGCAGTTCAAGATCAAGGACGGGACGGTGAAGCGGCTGCCCGAGGCCGACTTCACCCGGGAGGTGCTGGTGGCCGTGCGGCTGGCGATCAAGGACTACCGGTCCCAGTCGTCCGAGTTGCGGCAGAAGTACTTCGGTCCCGGGTTCGCGATGGGAGGCTGATCCGCCGACGTCAGTCGGCGGCGTTGGTGCGCTCCAGGGCGGTTTCGTAGGCGAGCAGGGTGTCGATGAACAGCCGTCGCTGCTCGGGCGTGAGCGGGTCAAGCGCCTGGTGCCAGGCTCGGGCGCCGTTGGCCAGCCAGGTCTCGATGTCGGGGCGCGTCGCGTCGGTGATGTCGATGATGCGGCGACGGCGGTCGTTCTCGTCCTCCAGCCGGGTCAGGACGTTCTTGCGGCTCAGTTCGCTGACCATCAGGCTCACCGTCGTCGGCGCGACCTCCAGCCGGTTGGCGAGCTGGTTGACCGTCATCGGGCCGTCGAACAGCATCAGGGCCAGCATCGACAGGTGGCGCGGACTCAGTTCCAGCGAGCGCAGCTGTTCGGGGACGGGGATGCGTTTCACACGACCGACCATGCGCGGCATGAGCAGCAGCAATGCCCGCACCGCCTCGTCGAGGTCCGGATCCTGCCCGGCCGGACGCCGCTTGCTGCTTGTCATCGGCCCACTTCCGATATAGCTTTGCTGTCAAAACTAATTTGCTTCCAAATCAAATTAGTGTACCCCTCATGCTATCTACCAGGGCTTTCCGACGCTTCGCGACGGAGCTCGCGAAGGAGCAGTGCCATGACCGTCCTCGTCACCGGAGCAAGCGGCAACATCGGCAGCCGGGTCGTGTCCACTTTGGCGGACACCGGATTCGCGGTGCGGGCCGCCGCGCGCGAAGCCGCCGCACTCGAGGTGCCGGACGGCGTCGAGACCGTCAGCCTCGACATCGGTCAGCCGGGTGACGCCACGGCGGTGCTCGACGGCGTCGACACGATCTTCCTCTACCCCATTCGATCGGGCAGCCCGGAAGCACTGCTGGCGGCGGCCCGCGAAGCCGGGGTGCGGCACGTGGTGCTGCTGTCATCACCCGGGTCCTGGGACGCTGGCGAACACGACCGCGTCATCGGGCAGGTCCATCAGGGCATCGAACGGACGCTGTCGGCCTCGGGGCTCGACCACACGGTGCTCTATCCCAGCTGGCTGGCCAGCAACGCGCGCCGCGACTGGGCGAACGACATCCGCGACAGCGGCCGGGTCCGGCTCGCCTTCGCCGACGCGCACGTGAACCCGATCCACATCGACGACGTCGCCGAGGTGGCCGCCGACCTGCTGACCCGGGAACGGTTCCGGGGCCGGATGCAGGTGCTCACCGGGCCGGAATCAATGCGGCTGCGCGACGTCGTGTCCGTCCTGGGCGAAGCGTTGGACCGGCCGATCGGACTGGACGAGCTGACCCGCGAGCAGGCACTGGCCGAACGTCCGCCGCACCTGCCCGAGGCGGTGCTGGAGACGCTGCTGGACGTCATGGCCGCGGCCGTCGACGTCCCGGCGCTGGTCAACAACAACGTCGAGCGGATCACCGGTCACCCGGCCCGGCCCTTCGGCCAGTGGGTGAGCGAACAGCGGGTCGCCTTCGCCGCCTAGCGCGCGGGTTCGACAAGTTCGACGAGGACACCACCGGCGTCCTTGGGGTGGATGAAGTTGATGCGCGAGTCGGCGGTGCCCCGGCGGGGCTCGTCGTAGAGGAGCCGGATGTTCTTGGCGCGCAGGCTGGCGCAGGCCGCGTCGATGTCGGCCACGGTGTAGGCCAGTTGCTGGAGGCCGGGGCCCTTCCTGTCCAGGAACTTGGCGATCGTGGAGGCGGGGTCGGTGGGCGCCAGCAGCTGGATCCGGGTGGTGCCGCCGCCGATGGCGATCATGGCCTCGCGCACACCCTGTTCGTCGTTCTGTTCAACGTGGACGCATTCGCCGCCGAGGATGTCCTCGTAGAACCGGATCGCCGCGTCGAGGTCGGCCACGGCCACGCCGACGTGATCCACACCAAGCAGCCCCACGGGTTTGATTTCAGCCATGCCCCTTAGTCTGGCTTAAGGTCAGTGAATCTCGATCTGGAGGTCGACATGACAGGCGACGATCGCACCACGAGTGTTCTTGTCGCGGGCGCCCGCACCCCGAACGGCAAACTGCTCGGCGGGCTGGGGGACATCCCGGCCACCAAGCTCGGATCCCACGCCATCGCCGCCGCGCTGACGCGCGCCGGGGTGGACGCCGGGCAGGTGGAGTACGTGATCCTGGGGCAGGTCCTGCAGGCCGGCGCCGGTCAGAACCCGGCTCGCCAGGCCGCCGCCGGTGCCGGAATTCCGCTGACGATCCCGTCGCTGAACGTCAACAAGGTGTGCCTGTCCGGGCTGACCGCGATCGCGATGGCCGACCAGCTGATCCGGGCCGGTGAGATCGAGATCGCCGTCGCCGGGGGCATGGAGTCGATGACGCTGGCGCCGCACCTGCTCACCGGGCAGCGCAAGGGATACAAGTACGGCGACGTGACGATGGCCGACCACATGGCCCTGGACGGCCTGACCGACGCCTACGAGCACATCCCGATGGGGGAGTCGACCGAGAACCACAACACGAAGCTGGGGATCGGGCGGGCCGAGCAGGACGAGTTCGCCGCCGCCTCGCACGTGCGCGCCGCCGCGGCGCAGAAGAACGGCCGCTTCGATCGTGAGATCGCGGCCTTCGAGGTGCCGCAGCGCAAGGGCGACCCGATCGTGGTCTCCGCCGACGAGGGCGTGCGGGCCGACACCACCCCCGAGGTGCTGGCGCGGCTGCGGCCGTCGTTCACCAAGGACGGCACCATCACGGCGGGCAACTCCTCGCCGATCTCGGACGGGGCCGCCGCCGTCGTCGTCATGAGCAAGGCGAAGGCGAACGAGCTGGGGCTTGAGTACCTGGCCGAGATCGGGGCGCACGGCATGGTCGCCGGTCCCGACACCTCGCTGCACTCGCAGCCGTCCCGGGCGATCCAGGCCGCGCTGGCCAAGTCCGGCAAGTCTACTTCGGACCTCTCGGTCATCGAGATCAACGAGGCCTTCGCCGCGGTGGGGATCCAGTCCACCCGGGACCTGGGCGTCGACCCGCAGATCGTCAACCCCAACGGGGGCGCCATCGCTCTGGGGCACCCGATCGGGGCCTCCGGAGCCCGGCTGGCGCTGACCCTCGCCCACGAGCTGCGCGAGCGCGGCGGCGGGCTCGGTGCCGCGGCCCTGTGCGGCGGCGGTGGACAGGGCGACGCACTGCTGCTGAGGGTGTCTTGAGCGACATCGAGAACCTGGCCCGCCGGGCCGCCGACGGCGACCCGCGCGCGCTGGGCCGTCTGATCACGGTCGTCGAGAACGGCGGTGAAGGCGTTCGCGCCGTCGCCGCCACCCTGGCGCCGCTGACCGGACAGTCGCAGGTCATCGGATTGACCGGTTCGCCCGGCGTGGGCAAGTCGACCACGACCACGGCGCTGGTGTCGACGTTCCGTTCGGCGGGCAAACGCGTCGCGGTGCTGGCCGTCGACCCGTCCAGTCCGTTCACCGGCGGCGCCATCCTCGGCGACCGGGTGCGGATGCAGGAGCACGCCCTCGACGAGGGTGTCTACATTCGATCGATGTCCTCGCGGGGACATCTGGGCGGGCTGGCCGCCGCCACCCCGCAGGCCGTGCGGGTGCTGGAGGCGTGCGGCTTCGACGTCATCCTCATCGAGACGGTGGGGGTCGGGCAGGCCGAGGTCGAGATCGCCGGGCTCGCCGACACCACCCTGGTGCTGCTGGCGCCCGGCATGGGCGACGGCATCCAGGCGGTCAAGGCCGGGATCCTCGAGGTCGCCGACATCTTCGTCATCAACAAGGCCGACCGCGACGGCGCCGACGCCACCTTCCGCGACATCCGTTCCATGATGGCGCTGGTGACCCGGGAGCCGCACGAGTGGCGGCAGCCGATCGTCAAGACCATCGCCCACCGGGAAGAGGGCATCGACGAAGTCGTCGGCGCCATCGAGAAACACCACCAGTGGCTCGACGAGCACGGCGAACTGCGTCGCCGTCGGGAAGCCCGCGCCAAGGCCGAGATCTCGGCGATCGTGCTGGGCGCGCTGGCGCGCAAGTACCGGGTGGACGAGACGCTGGCGGGCCGGGTCGCCGGAGGCGAACTGGACCCGTACGCGGCCGCCGACGAGATCCTCGACCGCTGAACCCGCCGGTCCTCAGTCGGGGCAGGTCGACCAGCGAAGCCCGTCCGGATCGACGTCGTCGAGGTCGGTGCGTCCGCCTTCCGGGAACAGCCGCAGTTTGCCCTTTTTGGTGATCTCGAGGTTGAACTCGGTGTCGATGATCTCGCATTCGGCCGTTGAGGTGGCGGTGACGCCGTCTTCGGTGCCGGTCGCGGTGAGTTTCACTGTGCCGCGCTGCCGGTCGGATATGGCGAAGACGGTCGCGTCGTGGACCGCCGTGATGACGGGATAGTCGATCACCTTCCACTTGACGTTCTTGACGGAGTCCTCGTCGTAGGCATAGCCGGGCTTGTCCGGGATGAGAACGTACTCGGCGCCGAACGGGCATCCGGGCGTCAGGGCCTTGGTCTTCTTCGCGCAGTCGTCGATGTAGTCGTTGACGAGTTTCTGCGCGGTCTTCTGGCCAGACTTCGTCAGGGTCATCGCGGGGAGTTTCACCGGGTTCACGCCGTAACTAACGTCGTCTCCCCCGAAGCCCACGTTGAGGTTCCCGGTCAGCAGGGGGATGGTGGGGGCGTCGTAGTCGATGACCTTCGGAACCGATTCGTAGAACCGGTAGGCGCCGGGGAACAGCAGGAAGGTCGCTTCGCTGACGTGGTCCTCAGGGGCCTCGTAGCCGGTGATGTTCTTCTTGGCGCCGT
The DNA here is from genome assembly GCF_000024545.1 of Stackebrandtia nassauensis DSM 44728. Lineage (GTDB taxonomy): Bacteria > Actinomycetota > Actinomycetes > Mycobacteriales > Micromonosporaceae > Stackebrandtia > Stackebrandtia nassauensis. Next base: position 6,350,230 of record NC_013947.1, on the reverse strand, counting down.
TGACATCGACGTACGGCACCAATGACGGCGAGAAGACGGCGGTGACGTAGGGATCGATGATGTCCCAGCTACCGTCGTCGTTGTTGTGGACCTGGAAGGTGTGCGTCGCGCGTTCGCCGTCAGGGGTTGAGATCGTCGTCTTCACATAGGCGGTCAGCGTGTCCGCGGTGACCTCTCCCGTCGACTTCACCGTGTCGATGGACCATTCGGCACCGAGGGCGTCGTCGGCGAGGAAGCGGGTGCTGGCTTCGTCGTCGACCGCGGAAGTCCCGTCGTCGCCCTCGGCGAGTTCGCGGGCGCGGCTCGCGTCGCCGTCGCGGATGGCGGTGAGGTAGTCGCGAATCGTCGCCGCGGCGGGATCGGTGAGTTGTGGCCACACCAGGTAGGTGACCAGTGCGAGCAGCGCGACGACCGCGACGGGGGCCGTGATCAGAATCCACCGCTTGCGGTGCGTACGCAGCGAGGCGCGGAGGCGGCGACCGGCGGGTGCGAAGGTGTTCACGGCAACGAGATTAGGGCCGGTTGTCAAGTCGCCGTTCGGGTTGCGTGGGGCCGCTATCCTCGCCGCCAGCGATGACCGCCGAATGTGGAGATCCCATGACGACGCCAGACCCCGTCTCGGACGAGACGCCGCAGGCCGATCCCGACGGAACCCCGCGGGTCGATCAGGACTCGCCGCCGCTCATCGCACCGGCGAATCGGCCACGCGCGATTCTGATTCTCGTGATCGGGCTCGCCGCCCTGGTCTGGTTTTGTTCCGGGATGCCGTTCGACGATACGCCGCCGCACCTCAGCACGCCGTCCCCGGAATCGACCGACACGGTCCCGCCGGACGCGCCGCCAACCGACAAGCCGTCCGACGACGGCGAAGTGAGGATTGTGGAGAAGGGATACCAGCCCCTGGTGGATGTCGCGGGAGAACCGCAGGTCAGCTGGGGTGCCATGGTCGAGAACACCAGCGAGGAGATGGTGGCGGTCGTGACCCTGAAGCTGGCGATCCTCGACGGTGACGGCAAGTCCCTGAACAAGGAGCACGGCGACTACGATCTCGACCCGACCGTGCCCGTGATTCTTCCGGGACAACGCGTCGGCATCGGCGATGTGGTCTATATGGACAGTTCGGGGGTCGCGAAGGTCAAACTCGACGTGGCTGACGTGCGGTGGTATCCGGTCGACGGCCAGACGGGGGCCTTCGCCGAACTCAAGGTAAGCAAGGTCAAGGGCTCATGGGTGAACCAGGGGCAGGAGGTTCCCTACTGGGGCGACGACGAGATCGGCGCGTACGCCGATGAGCGCGGCGACCTGCTGCTGCGGTTTCGGGTGGACTCCGGATACGAGCGCATAGTTGAACGGCCCGGCGGGTGCGCGATCTTCCGCGACGACAACGGAAAGATCGTCGGAGCCTCGCCGCTCGAGGCGCTGAACCTCCGCGCCGAGATCCCGCCCGGCTGGTCGAAGCAGCACCTCATCGTCACTGACGGCCCGCCGGAGAACTTCGACGCATCGGCGACGAAGGTCTACGTGTACCCCAAGGGTTACTGAGCCGGGACGCGACAACGCGCCGCCGTGGTCCGGCGGCGCGTCGCGAAGCGGTGTTTCAGACGGAGGACGGCTCGGTCTTGGAGCCCTTGAACATGGCGAGCAGTCGCTTGTTCTGGTCGCGACGGCCCCAGGCGATGAAGACGAACAGCGCCGCCAGCACGATCGTCTGCGGTGCCGCCCAGGCCATCTCGAGCGCGGTGAGGTTGGCGACGGTCGCGCACACCATCACGATGGCCAGGCCGCTGGCGGCCAGGCTGGACAGTCGCGGGATGACCAGGCCGATGGCGCCGGCCAGCTCGACGATGCCGGTCAGGTAGCGGAACCAGTCGCCGAAGTCGATCTTGCCGAACATCTCGACGGCGGTCGGGTCGCCCAGCAGCTTGGGGGCCGAGGCGAACACGAAGAACGCGGCCAGCAGGCCCTGCAAGACCCACAGGATGATGTTGAGGGCTTTGCCGGGGCGCTTGGTGTCCTGGGCGGGGGTTGCGTTGTCAGACATTGGTTTCCTTCATATGTGAGGTGTCTGAAGGGGGGCGCCTTCACGGTATGTGTTAGGTATGACGTAACGGAGACGCGGAACTCATCGCCGCGTCGCGCGGAAACCTCGATGACGGCGGTAGGGTGCGCTTCGTAAACTGTCCGGGTGACGAATGAAGCGAAGAACCAGGCCCGTACGGAACTCCCACCGCAGTACGCGCCCGTAGACGTAGAGTCTCGGCGCTACCAGCGGTGGGTAGCCGACGGCCGGTTCACCGCTTCGGACGACGGCGACAAGCCCGCCTACTCGATCGTGATCCCGCCGCCCAACGTGACCGGCAGCCTGCACCTCGGGCACGCCATGGACCACACCATCATCGACACCCTGATCCGCCGCAAGCGGATGCAGGGCTTCGAGGCACTGTGGATGCCGGGCATGGACCACGCGGGCATCTCCACCCAGAACGTGGTGGAGCGGCAGCTGGCCGAGGAGGGGCTGTCGCGGCACGACCTCGGCCGCGAGGCGTTCGTGGATCGCGTGTGGCAGTGGAAGTCCGAGTACGGCGGCAAGATCTCGGGACAGATGCGCAGGCTCGGCGACTCCGTGGACTGGGACCGGGAACGGTTCACCATGGACGAGGGGCTGTCGGACGCCGTCCAGACGATCTTCAAGAAGCTGTACGACGACGGCCTGATCTACCGGGCCGAGCGGATCATCAACTGGTGTCCGCGCTGTATGACGGCGCTGTCGGACATCGAGGTGAACCACAGCGACGACGACGGCGAGCTGGTGAGCATTCGCTACGGGCACGGCGACAACGCGATCGTGGTGGCCACGACCCGGGCCGAGACGATGCTCGGCGACACCGCCGTGGCGGTGCACCCCGAGGACGAGCGCTACAAGCACCTGGTGGGCACCGAGGTGGAACTGCCGCTGACCGGGCGGCGGATCCCGATCATCGCCGACGAGCACGTGGACCCGGAGTTCGGGACCGGCGCGGTGAAGGTGACCCCCGCGCACGACCCCAACGACTTCGAGATCGGGCAGCGGCACGGTCTCCCGGCTCCGCTCATCATGGACGAACGCGCCGTCATCACCGCGCACGGACCGTTCCTGGGGCTGGACCGCTACGAGGCCCGTCCGGCCATTGTGGCCGCTTTGCGGTCCGAGGGCCGGATCGTGGCCGAGAAGCGTCCCTACGTCCACGCCGTGGGCCACTGCGACCGCTGCAAGACCACCGTGGAACCGCGGTTGAGCCTGCAGTGGTTCGTGAAGGTGGACCCGCTGGCCAAGGCCGCCGGTGACGCGGTGCGCGAGGGCAAGGTGCGGATCCTGCCGCTGGAACAGGAGAAGCGCTACTTCTCCTGGGTGGACAACCTGCACGACTGGTGCATCTCGCGGCAGTTGTGGTGGGGCCACCGGATCCCGATCTGGTACGGACCGGGCGGCGAGCAGATCTGTGTGGGTCCGGGCGAGACCGCGCCCGAGGGGTACACACAGGACGAGGACGTGCTGGACACCTGGTTCTCCTCGGCGCTGTGGCCGTTCTCGACCATGGGCTGGCCGGAGCAGACCAAGGCGCTGGAGAAGTTCTATCCGACCTCGGTGCTGGTGACCGGCTACGACATCATCTTCTTCTGGGTGGTGCGGATGATGCTGTTCGGTCTCTACGCCATGGACGGCCAGCCGCCGTTCAAGGACGTGGTGCTGCACGGCCTGATCCGGGACCAGTTCGGCAAGAAGATGTCCAAGTCCGCGGGCAACGGTGTCGACCCGATCGAGTGGATGGACGCCTACGGCTCCGACGCGGTGCGGTTCACGCTGGCGCGCGGTTCCAACCCGGGCGCCGACCCCGCGATCGGCGAGGACTGGGTGCAGGGTTCGCGCAACTTCTGCAACAAACTGTGGAACGCCACCCGGTTCGCGCTCATGTCGGGTGCCACCACCGAGGGGCCGCTGCCGCAACCCGAGCAGCTGTCCACTATCGACCGGTGGATCCTGTCGCGGCTGTCGCACACCGTCACCGAGGTGGACGCCCAGATGGAGGCGTACCAGCTCGGCAAGGCCAGCGACACCCTGTACCACTTCGCGTGGGACGAGGTGTGCGACTGGTACCTGGAGCTGAGCAAGCCGGTGCTGATGGCTGGTGGCGAGGCCGCCACGTCCACCCGCCGGGTGCTGGGCCACGTGCTCGACACGCTGCTGCGGCTGCTGCATCCCATGACGCCGTACGTGACCGAGGAGCTGTGGCTGGCGCTGACCGGCGGCGAGGAGCGCGGTGAGTCCATCATGGTGGCCGAGTGGCCGACGGCCGGTGCCACCGACGCGGCGGCCGAGAAGACCGTCGCGGGCATCCAGCACCTGGTGACCGAGATCCGCCGGTTCCGCAGCGACCAGGGCCTCAAACCCGCGCAGCGGGTGGCGACCCGGCTGTCCGGTCTGGACCGGGCCGGTCTGGCCGAGCACGAGGGTCTGGTGCGGTCGCTGGCGCGGCTGGACGAGCCCTCGGGTGAGTTCACCGCGACCGCCAAGCTCGCGGTGACGTCCGAGGTGACCGCCGAACTGGACACCCGGGGCACCATCGACGTGGCCGCCGAGCGCGCGCGGTTGGAGAAGGCGCTGGCCGCCGCGAAGAAGGAACTCGACGGCACCGAGCGCAAGCTCGGCAACGAGGGTTTCCTGGCCAAGGCGCCCGCCGACGTGGTGGACAAGATCCGGGCCCGCAAGGCCGCCGCCGAGTCCGATATCGAGCGTGTCAACGGTCAGCTGAACGCGCTGCCGTCGGCTTAGTCAACAGTTCCGGCTGGGCCGGGGTGTCATCGCGACACCCCGGCCCAGCCGTCTTTTCGTCCGAACGCGCCGTGGGGTCATGCCCGCTCGGCCTGCTGCTGCTTCTTGTGCTTGTCGGCGCCCCAGCCACCCAGCAGCAGGCCGATGATCGCTACGAGCACGTATCCGGCGAGGGTGACCGCGAACCCGCCCGGCAGCCAGTCCAGCAGGCCGCGGTCGCCGTGGTCGATCAACAGCCGGATCGCTCCCTGGCCGCCGATGGCCAGCACGACCATGCCGCAGATCTGAATCACGAGGAACTTCATCGTTCGCCTTTCGAGTTTTAGCAATGCACTTGCATTGTAATACGATGTCTACTCGAACGCAATGCGATCGCACCGCCATGGAGGCACCAGGCCATGCCCAGGCTCGTCAATCACGCCGACCGCAAGAAACGGCTGGTGGAAGCCGTGTGGTCCCTCGCCGTGCGCAACGGACTGGAAGGGGTGACGCTGCGCAAGGTCGCCGCCGAGGCGGGTGTGTCCATGGGACAGGTGCAGCACTACTACCCGTCGATGAGCGACCTGGTGCAGGACGCGATGCGGCGCTCGGTGCTGGAACTGAACGCCAAGATCGAGGCGGGCATCGCCGCGATCGACACGGCCTCAGCCGAGGACATGCTGCGGCAGTGCCTGTACGCGATGGTCCGGCTCGACGAGGAGAGCGTCCGGCTGATCCGGTTCTCGCTGGCGGTGGTGGGCCGGGCCATGTCCGACTCGTCGATGGCGCAGATGCTGGCCCCCGCCGACGACCAGCTGCGCGACTTCACCGCCGGACTCATCACCGCCGCGCGCGTCGAACGGGGCGTGGAGCGCGACGCCGACGCGCACATCGACGCCGACATCTGCTGGGCGGTCGCCGTCAGCCTCGGTGTGGACATCGCGCTGGGCCACCGCGGCGCCGAATCGGCGCTGGCGGTGCTGACCTACCACATCGACCAGCTGCTGGCGGCGCGCTAGCGGCTGGGGTGGCGGGGTCTCACTATTCGAACTGCGCGACGAAGTCGTCCGTGAGGAGCGACAGTCCGAAGGTGAGCACGATCACGACGGCCGCGATCACGAACACGAACAGGCCGATCATGACCGCTATCGACCGCAGCGAGTCCTTGCGGGGTGAAGACACGGGAAACCTCCAGCCGCCAAGGATACCGCGTAGGTGGCGGGGTCAGCCGACTCGCGGATCGGGGACCGGCGTCTGGCGTCCGTCCACTTCGGCGTAGTTCCAGGCCGGGCCCGCGGCCGCGAGCTCGGCGACGGCGGCGATGAGCCGGTCCACCTCGGCTTCGGTGGTGCCAAGGCCGATGCTGGCCCGCAGCGCCTGCGGGGAGGCGGGTTCGCCGCCGCCGCAACCACTCGGCGCGGTGGTGCGGTGGCGGCCGACGAGGCGGCGGGTGAGCGGGTGGGCGCAGAACAGGCCGTCGCGGACGCCGATGCCGTACTCGGCCGACAGGGCCGCCGCCGCGACTCCGGCCGACAGTCCGTCGATCGTGAACGCGACGGTGCCGACCCGGTCGGAGTCGGGGCCGAAGATGTGCAGCTGGTTGACGCCGGGGATCGCCGACAGGCCGTCGGCGAGCCGGGAGCGCAGCGCGTCCTCGCGGGCGACGAGCTCGGAACGGCGGGCGTTCGACAGGGCCTCGCAGACCGCGCCCAGCGCCACCGCGCCGATGACGTTGGGGCTGCCCGCCTCGTGGCGGGCCGGGCCGGTCTTCCAGGTGATGTCGCAGGTGGCGTCGCCGACGGTGGCGGTGGCCCCGCCACCGGCCAGGAACGGGTCGGCGGCGTCGAGCCAGTCGGAGCGTCCGGCCAGCACCCCGGCGCCGAACGGGGCGTACAGCTTGTGGCCGGAGATCGCGACGTAGTCGACGCCCAGCGCGGCGATGTCGATCGCGCGGTGCGGGGCCAGCTGCGCGGCGTCCAGCACCACCCGGGCACCGAAGCGGCGGGCCGCGACGGCGACCTCGGCGATCGGGAACAGCTCGCCGGTGACGTTGGAGGCACCGGTGATGGCGACCAGGACCGGCGCCTCGTCGCCCAGCACCTCGAGGGCCGACACGATCGAACGCACCGCGGTGGCGGGGGAGTCGGGGACCGGCAACCGGATCGGGTCGGTCCACGGCAGCAGGTTCGCGTGGTGCTCGGAGTCGAAGACGACCACCCGGGTGCCCTCGGGCACCGCGCGGGCCAGCAGGTTCAGGGATTCGGTGGTGTGCTTGGTGAACACGACCGAGTCGTCGGGACGGCAACCCAGGAACCGTCCCACGGCGGCGCGAGCCTCCTCATAGGACCGGGTGCACTCGCGGGACAGCCAGCCCGCGCCCCGGTGCACCGCCGTGTAGCGGGGCAGCAGTTCGGCCACCGCGTCGGCGGCGGCCCGGATACACGGGGCACTGGCGGCGTAGTCGAAGTTCGCGTACCGGGTCGACGTACCGTCCACAAGCGGCACCTCGGGCGCCTCGACGACGTCGAGCTCCCGCGCCCGGTTCGCGGCGGCGGGCAGCAGTTCGGCCAGCGGCCGGGGACGGGGAATCACCGCAGCGGGGCGGTTTATGAGTGTGGACGTAGCCATCGGGTGCCTCCATCAGGTCCGTGGGACCCGAGGGGCCCGCGCTTGTCGCGGCGCCGGTATTGACGCCGAACCCGGTCTTCACCCGGGGCACCCCCACGCGGAGTTGGGTTGCCGGACAGCCAGCCGGGGCTTAGCGCTGTCACTCATGACCTGACAGCGAACTTAGCCGACGACCCCTCGGCTGTCCACCCCGTGTTCCGGTTCGTGAGATACGCAACCGATAGTCTTTTCGGCATGACGAGCGTTTCTCCGGCGCCGCCCCAGCCGCCCCGGATGGAGGACGGGCCGACCGTGCCCGTCAAGGACGGGTTCTCCTGGGGCCGGTTCTTCATGATCATCGGCATCATCGTGCTGCTGGCCGCCGGAGCCGTCGTCATGACGTGGGCGACCGGGTTCAACCTGGGGCTGCGCGCCACGATGGTGGGCCTGGCGGCGGCGATCCTGCCGGTGCCGCTGCTCGTCGCGTGCTTCCTGTGGCTGGGGCGCTACAACCCCAAGCCCGCCTGGTATCTGGTGTTCTGTTTCGCCTGGGGTGCCCTGGTGGCCACGTCGGTGGCGCTGGGCGTCAACGGACTGGGGATGAAGCTGTACAGCCTCGTCGACTGGCCGTGGCCCGAACCCGAGATGCAGAGCTGGGCCGAGATCTTCACCGCCACCACCGTCGCCCCGGTGATCGAGGAGTTCATGAAGGCCCTGGGGCCGTTGCTGATCTTCTGGTTCCGGCGCCGGCACTTCACCGGACTCGTGGACGCGCTCGTCTACTGTGGCTTGTCGGCGGTGGGTTTCGCGATGGTGGAGAACATCCTCTACCTCGGTCGCGGCTACGCCGAGGGCTCCAGCGGCGACCTGGGAGCCGCCGGGGGCGCGTTGGTGGCGACGATGACGTTCATCATGCGGATCTTCTTCTCCGGCTTCGCCCACCCGCTGTTCACGTCGATGACCGCGATCGGGCTGGGCCTGTCGCGGCGCCGGGCCCGCAACGGTTTCACCCGTTGGCTGCTGCCGGTCGGCATGATCCTGGTGGCGATGCTGCTGCACGGACTGTGGAACCTGATGGCCTCGCTGGGCCCCAACGTGTTGCTGTCGGGCTACCTGTCGGTGATGATGCCGATCTTCTTCTCGGCCGTCGGCGGGGCACTGTGGGTGCGGGCCGCCGAGGCCCGGCTCGCGGTGCGCGAACTGGCCGACTATGTGGACGCGGGCTGGATCTCGCCGCCCGAGATCGCCGCCCTGGCAACCTATCGCCGCCGCGCCGCCGCCCGCCGCTGGGCCCGTCGGGTCGCGGGCGACACCGGCGGCAAGGCCATGCGCGACTACCAGCACCTGGCCACCCAGCTGGCGCTGCTGCGCGACAGCATGCGCCGGGGCGTCGCCAATCCGGACGACCAGCAGCGCGAGTACGCGCTGCTGCGGTCACTGGTGGCCTGCCGGGAACTGTTCGCCGGAGCCGATCGCACGATGCCACACGCCAAATGGGACGGACGTTACTACCAGATCGAGTTCCCCGACCGCTCGGTGCGCCAGGTGAACCCGCCGCCGCAGCCGGTCATGCCGATCCCGATGGTGGTTCGCGCGCCGGTGAATCCCGGCTGGCCCCGGCCGCGTTACTGACCGAAGTGTTAGCTCGCGCCGTCGCGGCTTTCGCGCCCCGACATGACAGACTGACTCGTCATGAGACGACTACTTGCTGTCATCGGCGCTGTCGTGGCCCTCGTGTTCGCAGCTCAGGTCGCCGCCTTCGCCGAGCCGGTCCCCGAAAGTCTTGCGGCGCAGCCGATCGCCGGGGCGACCTTCAAGGGACCGGTCCACGCGCTCGCTTACGCGCGCGGCAAGTTCTTCGTCGGCGGCGAGTTCGCCGAGGCCGTCGCCGACGGCAAACTCCAGCAGCGCACCCACCTGGCGGCGGTGTCCCCCGAGGGCGACCTCGAGGTCTTCTCCCCGGAACTGAACGGCCCCGTCTACGCGCTGGCCACCGGTTCCCACTACCTGTACGTCGCCGGACGCTTCACCGAGGCCAACGGCCACCCCGCCCGGCACCTGGCCCGGTTCTCGCTGCGCACCGGCGCCGTGGACCGCGACTTCGACGTCTCCGTCAACGCGCTGCCTCGCGCCCTGGAACTCGACGGCACCCGGCTGTACATCGGCGGGGACTTCAACACCGTCAACGGCCAGCCGCGTGGCAAGGTTGCCGCCGTCAGCACCGGCACCGGTGGCCTCGTCGGGGACTTCGCCCCGATGTTCGACCGGGGCGTGCGGACGCTGGAAGCCGCCAACGGCAAGCTCTACGTCGGCGGCGGCTTCACCGCCGTGGGTGACACCCAGGTCCGCAAACTCGCCGCCCTGAACCCCGACTCCGGCGCGGTGTACTCCAGCTTCGACCCACAGGACAAGGGCCTCGTCTACGACATCGACGCCTACGACGGCCGGATCTACGCCGCCACCGGCGGCCAGGGCGGCCGCGTGATGGCCTACGACTCCGGCGGCGGCACCGACTGGGAGCGCATCACCGACGGCGACGTCACCGCCGTCTCGGTCAGCCGCGGCGTCGTCGTGGCCGGTGGCCACTTCGACAGGCTGTGCGCCGGAGACGACCTGGGCGCCAACGGGCGGTGCCTGGACGGCGTCTTCGCCGAACGCGGCAAGCTGTTCGCCGTCAGCACCGGCAACTCCGTCCACTCATGGAATCCCGGCGCCAACTCGGTCACCGGCACCCACTTCCTGGCCCGGGGCGGCGGCGTGCTCGCCGCGGGCGGTTCGTTCTCGACCTTCGCCGGCGGTGAGATCAACCGCCGCGGACTGGCCCTGTTCCCGTACTAGGCCAGCCCACTTACTCTTGAGCCATGACCGACTCAGGATGGGCCACGCCGGGCGCCACCGCGCCCGGACGCGGGCAGTACGCGCAGGTCGGTAGGCCGCAACCCCAGCAGCGGCCCCCACTGCTGCCGCAGTCCCAGCCCCAGTGGGGGCGCCCCGCACGGCCGGTGGACGAGACGCTGACCCGCCCCACGTACCGGGAGCCGCATCGGTCTACTTCGGCCGGAGTGTTCGCCGGAGCGGGCGTCGCGGTGCTGTGGTTCGTTATCACCGCGTTCCTCGGGACCGATCTGCCATCCCGCTTGTGGGTGATGCTCGCCGCGAGCCTGGTCGCCGCGGGTGCGGCATTCCTGTTGGCGCGCTACGGTGACCGTGGTGCCGCAGCGGGTGTCGCGGCGGTGTCCGGTGCCGCGGTAGCCGTCGTGGGCCTTGTGGTGGAATTGCAGCACCTGCTGTACGAAACCTGGGTCCTGTGGTGACGACCGGGCACCGTGCGCAATACCCTGAGAATTTCTCAAGCAGTTCTTTAGTCCCATCGGACCATTCCTCTACGGGAGAACACATTGTCCTACTTCGCTGTCGCGGCCACTCGCGCCGACGACGTCTGGGAGGCCGCGGAGATTGATCTGGACTCGGTCGGCGATCTCGACGACGTGATCGACGTGGTACGTGACGTCGATCCCGAGGCTCAGATTTCGCTGCTCTTCGTCGAAGCCGACGACGAGTACCTGGTGATCCTGCGTCTGGATAACGGCGACGACGCACGGGTCTTCGGTTCTGACGCGCCCTTCGCCGAGGAGAGCCGGCTGGGCGCGGTGCTGCTGTCCGACATCGACGCGGATGTGGCTCCGGTGCCCAACGGGGACGACGACCTCGAAACCCCCGTCATGAGCGAGCTGGACGCCCAGCCGGTCGGTGAGGCCGACCTTCTGTCCGATCTGGGCGTAGCCGCGGCGACGCTGCTCAACCTGTGCGCCAAGGACGGCATGCTTCCGTCCGATGTGACCGCCGAGGTCGCGTCGCTGATCGGCTGCGGGGACGTCGTCGACGAGGTCCACGATTAACCAACGCGAGACGTGGATGCGGCGGGCGCTCGCGGTCGCCGCCGAATCCGGCTCCGACGTACCCATCGGAGCCGTCGTCTACTCGCCCGACGGCATCGAGCTCGCCGCCGCCCACAACCTTCGCGAGGCCACCGGCGACCCGACCGCGCACGCCGAACTGGTGGCGCTGCGGCGGGCCGCCGAGGTCCACGGCGACGGCTGGCGGCTGAGCGACTGCGTCCTGGTCGTCACGGTCGAACCCTGCACCATGTGCGCGGGCGCCATCACCTTGTCCCGCATCGGAACGGTGGTGTTCGGCGCCTGGGAGCCCAAGACCGGCGCCGTCGGCTCGCTGTGGGACGTGGTGCGCGACCGCAGGCTCGCCCACCGCCCGCAGGTGTACTCCGGCGTCCTGGAAGCCGAGTGCGCCGCGCTGCTGCGGGGGTTCTTCAGTCCGACAGATAGTCGATGAACTTGGCCCGCAGCAACGGTTCCGACGAGCCGTAGTCGGTGTCGTGGCCGGTGAGCTCGTGCCACAGCGCCACGACGCTGTCGATGGCCGCGCCCACCGATCCCAGTGAACCGTCGACCTCCTCGGCCTCGGGGGCGTGCGGCAAATGACGCACCACGTCCCAGAAGAAACCCAGATCATGACGTTGACGGGCACGGGCGAAAGCCCGCTCGCGCAACTGTTCGGTGGAAAGTTCGTCCAAGGTGGATTCTGCCATGGCGCCCAGCATAGTCGCTAACCCGACATTTGGGGCAGCCGAAGCGTGCGCGGGCGAGTGTGCGGACCGATACGCTTCGTGTTGAAGGGGGAACACCACCATGACACGAACAGCAACGCGGCTCGCCGGTGCCGTCGTCCTGACGGCGGGACTGCTGGCGGTGCCCGCCGCGGCCTCGGCCAGCGCCGTGGACACCGTCGTCGAGGGCCACTACAGCCTGAAGCTCACACCGAAGCAGGGCGCGTCGATCTCGTACGACCTGTCCTGCACTCCCGACGGCGGCTCACACCCGAACACCGCCGCGGCCTGCGAGGACCTGGACGCCGCCGACGGGCACGTCACCGACATCCCGGCCCAGTCCGGCCCCTGCACCAAGGAGTTCGCCCCCGTGGTCGCCATCGCGAAGGGCGTCTGGGACGGTGGCGAGCGCAGTTACGAGCAGGAGTTCAGCAACGAGTGCGAAGCGGTCGCGCGAACCGGCGGTGCCGTCTTCGACTTCTCTTGACACACCTATGAAGCCGCTGTGCCCGCGCGAACGCGGTCGTGGCGGCTTCAGTGGGCCTCAGTGTTTCCTCGGGAGCCAGTCTTCTTCGCGTGGCTCGGGCTCGTCGGTGCCCGACCTCGGTTTATAGGCGTCGTAAGGGTCGTCATAGTCGTCGTCCCTCGCGTCGTTTCCTGACAGTTCGCGCTCAAGCGCTCCCAGGTCGGTGTCCGGCGTGTGGTACTTCAGTTGCCGGGCTACTTTCGCCTGCTTCGCCTTAGCTCGGCCGCGCCCCATATGGCTCGACCCCCTCGCACAGAATCATCGGGGCTACCGCAGGGGCGCCCCGGAAAAGTTGACATCTCTCGTGGCTCCTACGGTACAGCGCGACTGGCGGTCTTCCCACCCGGCCCACCGGCAAAACTGGGCTATTTTTCCGGACATATCCCCACAAACTTCGCGAATTTATGGGGATATGTCATCAGAATGCGGTAATGACCACGTTTGGCGCGGCCCGATACGCCATCTATGACTGGGGCAGGTGAATGCTCCGCAACCGACCGCACTCGGCCATCCGGCGTTCGGCCAGTCGGTCGGCCGCCACCGCCGGGGGGACTCCCTCGGTGTCGGCGGTGCGCAATATCTGTCCGGTGATGTCGAAGATCTTGGACGCGCGGCGCTTGGCGCGGTCGAAGTTGAAGCCGTGGATCTCGTCGGCGACCTGGATCACGCCGCCGGAGTTGACCAGATAGTCGGGGGCGTAAAGGATGCCGCGATCGGCGAGCAGCTTCTCGACGCCGGGGTGGGCCAGCTGGTTGTTGGCCGCGCCGACCACGATCTTGGCGCGCAGCGCCGCCACCGAGTCGTCGTTGAGGGCGCCGCCCAGGGCGCAGGGCGCGTAGATGTCGATGTCGGAGGCGATCAGCTTCTCGGTGGAGTCGACGAAGCTGGCCTGCGGGTGGTTGGCGGACAGCCAGTCGTGGGCCTTCTCACTGACGTCGGTGGCCACGACCTGGGCACCGGCCTCGATGAGGTGCGTCACCAGGTGCCGTCCGACCTTGCCGATCCCGGCGACGCCGACGGTGCGGCCGGTCAGGTCGGCGGTGCCGTAGCGGTGCTGGGCGGCGGCGCGCATGCCGCAGAAGACGCCGTAGGCGGTCAGCACCGAGGAGTCGCCGGCGCCGCCGTTCTCGACCGAGCGGCCGGTGGCGTGACGGGTCTCCTTGGCGACGATGTCCATGTCGTGCACGTAGGTTCCGACGTCGCAGGCGGTGATGTAACGCCCGTTCAGCGACTCCACGAAGCGCCCGTAGGCGCGCAGCAGCGCCTCGGACTTGTCGGTCTCGGGGTCGCCCCAGATGACGGCCTTGCCGCCGCCGAGGTCCAGGCCCGCGAGGGAGTTCTTGTATGCCATGCCCTTGGAGAGGTCGAGGGCGTCGTGGACGGCTTCTTCCTCCGACGCGTAGGGGTAGAACCGGGTGCCGCCAAGTGCCGGGCCCAGGGCGGTGGAGTACACCGCGATGATGGCCTTGAGGCCGGATGGTTTGTCCTGGCAGAAGACGACCTGTTCGTGCCCGGTCAGGTTCTCGGGGGCTTCGAATACGCCCATGGTGCAGACTCCACGTTCGTTGTGTCCTTATGGGACATTAATACCGACTGGCGGGGTTGCCGCCTTCGGCAACACTAGACCGTCGGCCCAGTTCATACACGCTGGTGGTGGCACGACAGTGGTGCCTTGCCCGTCGCGCTGAGTTTCGTGCGAAGATCGCGCCGTGCAGACTCCATGCGCGGCGTTTCTGCGGGTGTACGAGCCGCTTGCCGCCTTCTCCGACGAGCGGGCGGCACTGTGGCGCGAGTACGCCGAGGCCGGCCAGGCCGTTTCCGCGCGTGAGGGACCCGCGATACAGCGAAAACTCGTGTACGAAGCGATGAACCCCGAATGGGACATTCTTCCCCGGGTCCCCGAGCAGGCCTACGTCCTCGACACCGAGGACGGGCCGCTGATCTGTCCGTGGGAGCTCAACGAACGCAGTGCCGCGGCGGTGCGCGGCATCGGCGACCAGGTGCCGCGCAACCTCGTCGACGCCTTCGCGCCCCGGCGGCTGACCATGATGGCGGGGGCGATGTCGGCCGGCCCGGACGCCCGCGGCGACTCCGATGCGGGCCCGTGCTGGCACGAGCACGTGGCGATGTGGCACGTCCCGACCAAGTGGTTCGCGTGCGTGGAGTCCTCGGAGCGGGAACTGGTGCTGGAACCGGGCAAGCGTGGCCTGCGGTACCGGGTGCCGATGGCGCGGGCCCGGCGTCGGGCACGGCGGGCATACGGAATTTTGCAAACTTCTCTGGGACGAAGCAACCCCGTGGCCGTCAGCGTCCGTCAAGTCTCCGAGTGGCTTTCCGTTTTCCACCCACGATCTATGGTCGAAGTGGACTATGGTGGGTTGGTCTGGGTACTATCCGACGCCGACTTGCGTGGCGATGACTCGCCGCAGCTGGTGCACGACGGGTTGACGGCCCTGGCCCGTGGCGATGTCGTCGCGGCCGGTCGCGGCTACGAGCAGCTGATGCGGCGGTGGCGGGTGATCCGACTGCGGGAACGGAGCAACTTATGGACGAAAACGCTGACATATACCCCTAAAACCGGAAATATCAGTGTTTTCCCCACCTGTCGGTTGAATCGCTTTTGACCGTTCGGCCTATGTCACACCCCGGCATCGGCCCGGACGATGGAAACGCGCTCAGATCGCCAGCCCCATCCGGGCGATCGCGCGATGAGAATTTTGAGGAGAAACCCATGACAGCGCGTACGCATGACCCCGAGCAGCTGCTGACCCCGGCCGAAGTGGCGTCCATGTTCCGCGTCGATCCCAAGACCGTGACCCGGTGGGCCAAGGCGGGCAAGCTCAGCGCCATTCGCACCCTGGGCGGGCACCGCCGCTACCGGGAGTCCGAGGTGCGCGACCTGTTGCACGAGCAGATCCCCGCGCCGCGCGAATCGGTGGAAGACCTGTCAGCTCAGTAACCTGCCATTGGCCAGCGAACGTTCGCGGGCGGCTCGCGACGGCACCGACGGTGCCGGGACGAACCGCCCGCTTTCGTGTCCCCTGGGGAAGTGGCAGCTTGATGCCGACGCCGACCGTGCCGTCCGCGACACGGCCGCCGCCCGCCGCCGGTGTGCGCCCGTCTGAGCCGTAATCTTGCTGCTCGTGGATGTCACGGTGCTCAGCCTCGTCAACGGCCCCACCGGTTGCGGAACCCGCACCCCGGTGCTGGCCTGCGTCGACGCACTCAAGGCCGCCGGAGCCCGGGTCGAACTGGCCGAGGCCGATGACGACGCCGGGATCGACACCGTCGTGACCGGAGACGCCCGCATCGTCGTGGCCGCCGACACCGACGCCCAGGTCCGGGCGGTACTGCGCCGGGCGGTGCGCTGCCTCGCCCCGCCGCCCAGCTCCCGCCCCGACGACCTGCCAGGCGACCGCACCGTGCCCGACCTGCCGCCGCTGGCGATCCTGCCGCTGGCGCAGACCCCCGACCTGGTGGCCGCCCTGAAGTTGCCCGACACCCCCGAAGCCGTGGCCGCCGCCGTCATCGGCGGGGCCGTGAAACGCACCGACCTGCTGCGCAATGACGCCGGGGGCGTCACCGTGCACGGCGTGCGCGTCGGCGGCGGGGACACGCCGTGGCGGGGCAAGATCGCCCTCGACGACGCGATCCTGACCGCGGGCCAGGAAGCGCTGGTGACCTGCGTGGTCGCCAACGCCGACGGCTACGGCGAGGTCGACGGGCTGCCGCTGTCGCAGCCCGACCCGTGCGACGGGAAACTCGACGTCGCGGTCGCGGTGCCCTTCGTCCACCGGGGCCTGTTCAAGCGGCGCACCCGCGTCGAGGTTCGCCGGGCCGCGGGCCGGGCGGTGGAGATCACACCCGTGGATCCGGTGCCGTTCGTCGACGACGGTGTCGTCGGTGAGCTGCGACGCAAGCGCACCTGGTGGATGGAGCGCGCGGCGGCGGGCTGGTATGTCGATGCCCCGGCGTGAATGAGAGCATTTCCCCATTGACCTCACTTTGCCGTGGGCCGGAGCTCGCCTCAAGACTGGTGAGTTCCCCGGAAGCTGACTACGCTGTGTGACGGTGATCCCGTTCCCAAGATCACCGTCGACGCACCGACAGTGGGTTCGGCAGGAACATAGCTCTAAGGAGTTTTAGGCAGTGGACCACCAACAGGCCCGCCCCGAGACCGGAGACAACGCTCCGGCAGAAGTCCCTGCGGATGATCAGAACACGGTTCCCCACTGGTCACCCTTCGCCCCGCAGAGCGAGGAGACGGCCGGGCACCACGTGACGCCACCGCGCGACGGCTCGCAGCCGCAACCACAGCCCGACTACGGTCACACGGCCCAGCACCCGGTGGTGCCGCCGCCGGTCTACGGCGTCGGGCAGCCGCAGCAGCCCGACGGGCCCGGCCGCGCCTACCCGCAGTCGCCGCTGCCGTCGTCCTACCCGCCGCCGAGCCCACCGGACGCCTGGCAGCACGAACCCGAGCAGCCGGTCTCGGCCCCGTCGTCGAACACCTGGCAGCACCCGCCGGAGCCGCCGGTGGCCCCGCAGTCGGAGACCTGGCAGGCCGAGCCGGAACAGCCCACCTCCGCGCCGCCGCCCGACGCCTGGCCGATACAGGCGGAGCAGCCGGTCTCGGCCCCGCAGCCGGACCCGTGGCAGAGCCAGCCCGAATACCCGACCTCCGCGCCGCCCCCGATCGGGCAGCCCTCGTCCCCGCCGCCCATCGGGCAGCCCTCGTCCCCGCCGCCCATCGGGCAGCCCTACGGGTCGGAGCCGCAGTCGCCGGCCCCCGGCGCCAACGCGCTGCCGGTGCCGTACCCCGACCAGCCGGGCGCGCTGGAACCCACCCACGTGACCGCCGACGACTTCGCCCGCCGCCGGGCCGCCGTCCCGGAGAAGCCGGTGGCGACCATGGGGCCGCGTGCCGCGCTGCGCAAGGGCACCTTCGGTCTGCTGGCGATGTCGCCCAGCAAACGCGAACGCGAGATCACCCGCTCCACCGAGGCGGTGCGCCGCAACTTCGGCGGCCTGCGTCAGATCACCGTCGTCAACCCCAAGGGCGGCGCCGGCAAGACCGTCGCGGTGCTGATGCTGGCCATGATGTTCGGGCAGCGCCGGGGCGGCTACGTCCTCGCCTGGGACAACAACGAAACCCAAGGCACCCTTGGCATGCGGGCCCAGCAGGACTTCCACCACCGCACGGTGCGGGACCTGCTGCGCGACCTCGACCACTTCCGCGGCCCCACCGGACGCGTCGGTGACCTGTCGCAGTACGTGCGCTCGCAGGGCGAGGCGATGTTCGACGTGCTGGCCTCCGACGAGTCGGCGACGGCCGGCGAGATGCTCACCTCGCAGGCGTTCGGTGACATCCGTGAGGTCGTGAGCCGGTTCTACAAGCTGATCGTCGTCGACACCGGCAACAACGTCCGGGCCGCCAACTGGCAGTCCTCGATGGACGCCACCGACCAGCTGGTGGTGACCATGTCGGCGCGCAACGACTCCGCCGAGACGGCGGCGCGCATGCTCGACCACCTGGAGCAGAGCGGACGGCGGGAACTGGTTCGCCAGGCCGTCAGCGTCGTGTCGATGCCCGCGCACCGCAAGGACCTCGACCTGCCCGCCGTGCAGCGGCACTTCTCGGCCCGCACCCGCGCGGTCCTGTTGGCGCCGTACGAGAAGCTGCTCGACTCCGGCGAGCCGATCCGCTACGGCGTGCTGAGCCAGGCCAGCAAGGACGCCTGGCTGAAGATCGCCGCGTCGGTGGCCGAGGGACTTTAGGAGGGCTGTCACCCGCGCCAGGCGTCCGGCCGCGTTCTACCGGTGAGAGCCCACCATGAGGAGAACGGATGCGACCGGAGCACAAGACGGCGTACCGCGAGTTCGTCGCCGCCAACCTGGATCGGATGTGCCGATTCGCGTATCTGACCTGCGGCGATTGGCATCGCGGTGAGGACGCGGTGCAGACCGCGTTCGTGAAGCTGTACGCGGCCTGGCCCCGCGTCGTCCGCACCGACCGGCTGGAGTCGTACACCCGCCGCATCGTCACCAACGTGCTGATCGACCAGTACCGGCGCGGCTGGTTCCGGCGCGAGAAGGTGGCCGAGGCGGTGCCCGACAGTCCACAGGAGTCGGACGGCACCGACCGGGTCGCGGTACTGCGGGCGCTGCAACGACTTCCGGTACGACAACGCGCCACCTTGGTGTGGCGGTACTGGGAGGACCAGTCGGTCGCCGAAACCGCTCGAATCATGCGCTGCTCGGAGAACACCGTCAAGACACAGACCGCGCGAGGCTTGCGAACACTACGCGGGCTGCTGACGGAATCGATCAACGAATCATTCGAAGGAAGTCACGCATGAACGACGATATTCGCGGCACCCTGTCGCGGGCGATGCCGCCGGACCTCCCCGCGCCCCGCATCGATTTGGACACATTGGAACAAGAAGGCGAGAAGCTGGTCAAGCGCCGCAGGTTCGGCCTGACCGGCATGGCGAGCACGGGCGTGGCCGTCGTGGCCGCGTTGGCGCTGACCCTGCCCACCGCCTTGGTGAGCGGTGCGGAGCAGGACGACGCCGCCGGTAACGGCGAGCAGAAGGCCTATCCGCTGCCGGATCTGGACCCGGACGAGATCTACGGCTGGATCGGGATCGACGACGAGAAGCAGACCGAGGCGACCAAGGAACTGACCGAGGAGTTCTGGGCCTACCTGACCCAGAAGTACCCGGATCTCAAGGTCCACAACGAGAACTACGTCGAGGACGACTCCGGTGACGACTCCGGTGACGACCCCGGCGACGACCCCACGGGCGGCCCCGACGAGAACCAGGAGAAGTACCTCGAACCGGAGGACTACCCGACGTTCCTGCGCGGCGAGAACTCGCTGGCCACCGTCAAGGACGCCGTCAAGGACGAATGGCCCGACGTCCAGGGCAGCGCGATCATGGACGAGGACCCGTCCGGCTACACCAAACCGGTGTACGGCATGCCGACCGAGGAGGGACTGACGGGCGCCATCCGCACCGACCTGAAAAAGGACGCCGCGTTCATCGACGCGTTCGACATCAGCGTCCACCCCAAGGGCAGCTTCGGTGACGGCGCCAAGTCCATTCCCGGACACCCAGGACGGGGACCGCTGCTTCCGTACCTGGCGGAGGGCTGCGAGGACGAGGTCGGTCCCGGCAAGACCGAGAACGACACCGAAGGTTACGAGTACGACTGCGAGGAGAGCACCGTTCCCGGCGGTGGGAAGGTCCACAAGATCGAGCAGACGGCCAACGGCGGCGAGGAAGCACCCGACGAGATCGCCCACCGGGTCAACACCGTCATCGTCACGCTTGCCAACGGCAACGCCGTGGTCATCAACGACATGGCCGAGGGAGACCACGAGCCCACCATGTCCACCGACGAACTGACCGAACTGGCGCTCGCGCTGCCCGACGTCGTCGTCGAATAGGCACCCTCCCAGGGGGCACCACCGGTCCCCGGACTCCCTCCCAGGATGTCCGGGGACCGTCAGATCTTCTCCAGCGGATTGGTGCCGGTCATGTCGATCGGGCCGCTGGGGATGGCGACCCCCTTGAGCCACACCGAGGAGGTGCGGTTCAGCATCCGGTCAGGTCGTGCATCCGGTAGCGCTCCGGTTCCAGTGACTCCACCAGCTGGGCGTCCACCAGGGCGTCCAGCAGTCGTTCGGCGTGGTCGTCGGTGACGTCGGCCAGCGCCGCGGCCACCGGGATCCGGCCGGTCCCGCCAGTGCTGTCACCGCCGGGTGGGAGCCGCCCGGCTGTCGCGCCTGCGACTGCTCAGATCGCTACTTTGACCAGGGCGGTGAGGGCTAGCTGGCCCAGGGCGATCGGGACGAGGACTTTCCAGCACAGTTTCTGGAGCTGGTCGACCCGCAGGCGGGGGTAGGCGACGCGGAGCCAGATGACGACGAAGGAGACCGCGCCGATCTTGATCAGCGTCCACAGCCAGCCGAGTTGGGCGTCGAGGAAGGGGCCCTGCCAGCCGCCGAGGAACAGGACGGTGGTGAGGGCCGCGATGACGACGATGCCGACGTATTCGGCGAGCAGGAAGAACGCGAACCGCAGGCCGGTGTACTCGGTGAGGTAGCCGAAGACGAGTTCGGAGTCGGCGATCGGGGCGTCGAAGGGGGGACGGCGGATCTCGGCGAGCCCCGCGATGAAGAAGACGAACAGGGCGGGGGCCTGCCACAGCAGCCACCACGGGTTCCAGGCTTCGACGATGCCGGACAGGGAGAGGGTTCCCGCGGCCATGGCGACGCTCGCGGCGGCCAGGACGAACGGGAGTTCGTAGCCGAGGAGCTGGGCGGCGGCTCGCATCGCGCCGATGAGGGTGTACTTGTTGGCGGAGGCCCAGCCCGCCATCAGGACCGCGACGATGCCGACCCCGACGATGGCGAGTACCAGGAAGAGGCCGATGTCGAGGGGTTGGGCCACCAGGTCGTTGGGGCCCAAGGGGATCACCAACAGGGCGACCAGGTACGGGAACAGTGCCACCAGCGGGGCCAGTTTGAAGACCGGCTTGTCGGCGGCGCGCGGCGCCACCTCTTCCTTCTGGACGAACTTGACGCCGTCGGCGATCAGCTGTGCCCAGCCGTGGTAGGCGCCCGCGTACATGGGGCCGAGGCGGCCCTGCATGTGGGCCATGACCTTGTGTTCGGTCTGGCCGACGATCAGCGGCAGGGTCAGGAAGGCGATCACCACCGCGGCCAGGCGGATGGTGAGGTCGAGCCATACGGGCATGGCTAGTCACCGTCCTTGCGCGGTGGGCGGGCGGTCTTGCGGGCCGGACGAGCCGGGGTGGCCTCGGTGTCGCCGTCGGTCTCGGCTTCGGGGAGCGGCGGGCCCCATTCGCCGGGGGCCGGGACGCCGGGCGGGCGCATGGGTTGGCGTTTGCGGGGGCCGTCGCCACCGGGTTCCTTGGCGCCCGGCCAGGGTTTGGCGACCCGGGAGGCCAGGACGAAGTCCTTGCGCAGCGGGTGGCCCTCGAACTCGGGGGCCAGCAGGAGCGGGGCCAGGTCGGGGTGGCCGCCGAAGTCGAGGCCGAACATCTCGTGGGTCTCGCGTTCGTGCCAGGACGCGCCCGGGTAGACGTCGACTATGGAGTCGACCGCGCCGCTGGAGGTGACGGTGTTCAGCAGCAGGCCGCGACGGCCGGCGATGGACCACAGGTGGGTGACGACGCGGTAGGCGCCCTCACCCTCGTCCACCGCCGACAGCCAGTCGAAGAAGTCGAGGCCGAGCCGGTCGCGGGCCGTGAGGACCGCCGCGTGCCAGCCGCCCGGGGCCACCGTGACGGTGGGGCGCGGTTCGTCCGCGCTCACCTCGGCGTCGGGCAGGGCCGCGGCGATGTCCTCTGTCCACATGGGTGGTCAGCCTTCCGTTGGCAGCCTGTCGTTGCGGAACAGGTCGACGAACAGCTGGTGGTCGGCGCGGGCGCGCTGGCCGTAGCGGTGGGCGAAGTCGACCAGCAGGGACGTGAACCCGGCGTCGTCGTCGCCGATCGCCGCCGCGATCGCGTCCTCGGTGGAGTAGTTGACCAGGCCGTGTTCGGAGTCGTCGTCGGCCACCGAGTGCATCCGGGCCACCGCGCGGCCCAGGTAGGCCACGACGGGGGCCATCTCCTCGGGTTCGTCCAGGTTGGACCAGTCGAGGTCGGCGGCGTACGGCGAGACCTCGGCGCAGAACTGGCCGACACCGTCCAGTTCGGTGTAACCGCACCACGGGTCGGCGTAGGACTGGAGCGCGTGCTGGGACTCGGCGGTGCGGTGCCCCTGGTGCCTGAAGTACTTGGTGATCCGCTCGTCGTCGATGACCCGGCTGACCGCGGGCACCTGCGCCTGTTTCATGTAGACGATGATGTCGTTCTCCAGCGCCTGGCTGTTGCCCTCCAGCAGCACGTTGTAGGACGGCAGTCCGGCCGAGCCGATGCCGACGCCCTTGCGCAGCGCGAAGTCCTTGATCTGCAGTTCCGTGGGCCGCTGGTGGCGGGACGCGGGCAGCGTGGTCAGGTACTGGGCGAACGCGTCGCGCACCTTCGCGCGCTGTGCCTCGTCCACCGGGTAGGCGCCGCCGCCGAGCATGAACTTGCGTTCGTAGTCGACGATCTCGGTCTGCTTGTTCAGCAGGTGCAGCCGGGAACCCAAGCGCGCCTTCTGGAGTACGCCCCGCAGCTCACCGTCGGAGGTGTCGAGGGTCAGTTCGCCGATCGCGTCGTCGCCGTGGGCGGCGATGAGCCGCAGCTCGGCCAGGTAGGAGCGCGCGAAGGCGGTGACCAGCTGGGTGATGTCGTCGTCCGACAGCGCCTTGGCGTAGCCGATGAGCGCCACCGAGGCGGCGAACCGCTTGAGGTCCCAGGTGAACGGGCCGACGTAGGCCTCGTCGAAGTCGTTGACGTTGAAGACCAGGACGCCGTTGGCGTTCATGTAGGTGCCGAAGTTCTCGGCGTGCAGGTCCCCGTGCATCCACACCCGCGAGGTCTTCTCGTCCAGGAAGGTGGAGTCGTCGTTCTTGACGTCGGAGTAGAACAGACACGCGCTGCCCCGGTAGAACGCGAACGGCGAGGCCGCCATCTTGCGGAACTTCCGGTGGAAGGCGTTCGGATCGGCCTTCATGAGCTCGCCGAACTCGGTCAGGAACACATCGATGATGTGCTCGGTGCGCTCGGCCGCGTTAGCCGTCATTTACCGTCCCTTTCGGTGGTTTCACTAGCGGTGCCGTCAGGGACGCCGCGTCGCGCGGCACCCCGCCCACACCGGACTGTTCGCTGGCGATCTTCTCCTGCAACCGCATGATGCCGTGCAGCAGGGCCTCGGGTCGGGGCGGGCAGCCGGGGACATAGACATCGACGGGTATCAACTGGTCGACGCCCTTGGTCACCGAGTACGAGTCCCAGTAGGGGCCGCCGGAGTTGCTGCACGCGCCGAAGGAGATGACGTACTTGGGTTCGGGCATCTGGTCGTAGAGCCGCTTGATCGCCGGGGCCATCTTGTCGGTGACGGTGCCCGACACGACCATGAGGTCGGCCTGCCGGGGGCCGTGCGCGAACGGGATCACGCCCAGCCGCATGAAGTCGTGCCGCCCCATGGACGAGGCGATGAACTCGATGGCGCAGCAGGCGAGCCCGAAGTTGAACACCCACAGCGAATACCGGCGGCCCCAGTTGAGGACGAACCGGATCGGCTCGCCGAGAACGCCGCCGATGCCGCCCTTCTTGGGCATCCCGAGGTTCACGCCCATGTCAGCACCCCTTTGCGCCAGGCGTAGGCCAGTCCCAGCGCCAGCACCGCGATGAAGACGCCCATCTCGGCGACGGTCACCAGGCCGAAGCCGGGACGGTCGAAGACGATCGCCCACGGGAACAGGAACACGCTCTCCACCGCGAACAGCGCGTAGAGGAAGGCGTAGACGTAGTAGCGGATCTGCATCTGCGCCCAGCCCTCGCCGACCGGGTCGAGCCCGCACTCGTAGGTGCTCTCCTTCTCGGGGGTCGAAACAGTCGTCCGCAGTAGACGGTTGGCGGTGAAGGCGGCGACGAACACCAGCGCGCCCAGCACCAGTAGCAGCCCCAGCGAGGCGTAGTTGGCGAGGTAGGTGGTGGTGCCCATGGTGAGTCAGCCTATGCGGTTTTGGTGACGGGTGCTCGCGCAGGCCATGCGTGGATCAGATCGCGTACTCGAAGGACAGCTTGACGTTGTCGCAGCCGTCGGCCAGCTCCTCCAGCTTGTCCTTCTCCTCCTGGTCGACGCTCAGCCGCCACCGGCTCTTGACGACGGTCCACTCCTGCAGGTACCGGCAGTGCACCTTTTCCAGCGGCGGCAGCCACTCGGCCGGGTCCTTGTCGCCCTTGGACTGGTTGACGTTGTCGGTGACGGCCGCCAGGCCGCGCTCCTCGTCCAGGTCGTTGGCGAACCGCTCCCGATCGGCTTCGCTCCAGTCGCGGGAACCGGAGTCCCAGGACTCGGCGAGCGGGACGAAGTGGTCGACGTCCAGGTCGGCCGGTTGGGTCCACTCCTCACCGTCGTAATAAGAGGTCCACTTGCCGCCGGTGAGCCGACAGCCGGAGCCGACGTCGGGGGCGGTCACGGCCTCGGCGATGAGCACCTCGTAGCGGGCGTTGCAGCCGTCGTCGTCGACGTCGACCCAGTGCGGGAACTTGTCGCGGTCGTAGCCGTCGCGGACCTCGTCCTCGACCGGCAGGTCGGCGATGGCCTCGGTGAGGGTGGTGTCGACGGAGTCGGCCTCCGCCGGAGTGGCGGTGAAGCCGCAGCCGGTGACCGTCAGGGTGACGATCGCGGCCACGCCGACGGTGCCGGGTACGTTGGACGGGAAGCTCCTGCGCATGGGATCTCCTTGCCGCCGGGGGTGCTGCGGGGGGTGCCGAGGGCCGCCGGATTTATCATCGCATGATAATTGGGTATGCTGTCCCGGCCTGACCGTCGTTCTTTCGGTGGGCATGACAACGCAAGCCAGACCGAATCACCGCCCCACCGCATGGAGGAACGCCGACGTGGCCGACGACGACAGCCGCAGCGAGGACGCCGAGAAGCGTCCCGGCAAGTCCTCCAAGCCGTCCAAGCGGCCCTCGAAGTCGGAGGACGCCAAGGCCAAGGCGGGCAAGAAGTCCGACAAGAAGTCCGACAAGGCTGACGACGACGCCAAGCCGGACAAGGTCGAGAAGTCCGAGAAGGGCAAGGCCGTCAAGACCGCCGCCAAGTCCGAGGCGAAGGACGACAAGCCCAAGAAGAAGCCCGGCCTGCTGCGCCGTTTCGGCATCTTCATCCGCGAGATCTTCGAGCAGCTGCGCAAGGTGGTCTATCCGACCCGCAAGCAGCTGCTGACCTACACCGCCGTCGTGCTGGTCTTCGTGACGATCATGATCGGCGTGATCTACGGCCTGGACTACGTGATGTCCAAGGGCGTCATGTGGGTGTTCGGCGGGAACGACAAGTAGTATTACCCGTCGCCGTGACAGTGGGCACGGTCGTGGGCGCGAAACCGCGCCGCCAGCCGGGGCGCCGTCGGCGCACCCGGTAAACTCCCATTGCACAGCGTCCTAGTCAGGCTGTTTCCGCCTGGCGATAATTCGCAACAAACAGAATGTGAGCCTTGAGCGTGTCCGAGAACGACGAGACCGCGACACCATCGGTCGACGACAACGAGGCCGTGACCACCGCCGCTGCCGAGACCAAGCCCGCCGAGGGTGAGGCCGAGACGGAGACCAAGGCCGCCGACGAGGCCGAGGCTGCCGACGAGGTCGAGGCTGCCGACGAGGTTGAAGCCGAGCAGCCGAAGGTCGACCCGTTGGAGGAGCTTCGCCAGGAGCTGCGCTTCGCGCCCGGCGAGTGGTACGTCGTGCACTCCTACGCTGGCTTCGAAAACCGGGTGAAGAGCAACCTCGAGGGCCGGATCGCCTCCTTCGACATGGAGGACTACATCTACCAAATCGAAGTGCCGACCCAGATGCAGGTGGAAGTCAAGAACGGCAAGCGCTCCCGGGTGCAGGCCAAGGTCTTCCCGAGCTACGTGCTCGTCCGGATGGAACTGACGCCCGAGTCCTACTCGGTGGTGCGCAACACGCCCGGCGTTACCGGGTTCGTGGGTGCCACCAACCAGACCGACCGTCCCTCGCCGCTGACCCTTGAGGACGTCCTCAAGTGGCTGGCCCCGGCCGTGGCTCCGGAGGAGCCGGCCGCGACGGGCTCCGGCGAGTCGAGCGGTGAGGGTGGCGCGACCGCGAAGCCGGAGATCAAGCTGGACTTCGCCGTGGGCGACTCGGTGACGGTCACCGACGGGGCGTTCGCCTCGCTGCCCGCCACGATCTCCGAGATCAACGCCGACCAGCAGAAGCTCAAGGTCCTGGTGTCGATCTTCGGTCGGGAGACGCCGGTGGAGCTGAACTTCAATCAGGTGTCGACCATCTGATCTGTGGTTCAGGTCAACGGCTAAACTCGAAAAGTTGCCCGGCGCGCGGGTTGCCCTGCGCGCCGTCGGCATGACCGGCCCGTCAGGGCCAAGACATCAACAAAAACAGCCCAGGAAGTAAAACAATGGCTCCGAAGAAGAAGCTCTCGGTGGTTTTCAAGCTGGAGCTGACCGCAGGACAGGCCACCCCGGCACCGCCGGTCGGCCCCGCGCTCGGTCAGCACGGCGTGAACATCATGGAGTTCTGCAAGGCGTACAACGCCGCGACCGAAGGCCAGCGCGGCGAGATCGTGCCGGCCGAGATCAGCGTCTACGAGGACCGCTCCTTCACCTTCGTCCTCAAGACCCCGCCGGCGGCGAAGCTGCTGCTCAAGGCCGCGGGTGTCGACAAGGGCTCGGGTGAACCGCACCGGCTCAAGGTCGGCAAGGTCACCGCGGCGCAGGTCCGTGAGATCTCCGAGAAGAAGATGCCCGACCTCAACGCCAACGACCTGGACGCGGCCGACAAGATCATCGCCGGTACCGCCCGGTCCATGGGCATCACGGTCGAGGCCTAAGACAACCACCACCGTGGCGGGGTGTGTGCGCACAACCCAGACCACAACATCCATAAGAGACTAAAAGGATGCGAAAATGAAGCGCAGCAAGAACTACCGCAAGTCGACGGGGCTCGTCGACAAGGACAAGCTCTACGGTCCCCTCGAGGCGACGAAGCTCGCCAAGGAGACCAACACCGCCAAGTTCGACGCCACCGTCGAGGTGGCCATGCGGCTGGGCGTCGACCCCCGCAAGGCCGACCAGATGGTGCGCGGCACGGTGAGCCTGCCGCACGGCACCGGCAAGACCGTCCGCGTGATCGTGTTCGCGGCCGGTGAGAAGGCCGACGCCGCCACCGAGGCCGGCGCCGACGAGGTCGGTTCCGAGGAACTGATCAAGCGGGTGCAGGACGGCTGGCTCGACTTCGACGCCGCCATCGCCACCCCCGACCAGATGGCCAAGGTTGGCCGGATCGCGCGAATCCTGGGCCCGCGCGGTCTGATGCCGAACCCGAAGACCGGCACGGTGACCATGGACGTCGCCAAGGCGGTCGCGGACATCAAGGGCGGAAAGATCTCGTTCCGGATCGACAAGCACGCCAACCTGCACACGGTGATCGGCAAGGCCAACTTCACCGCCGAGCAGCTGGCCGACAACTACGCGGCCGTCGCCGAGGAAGTGCAGCGGCTCAAGCCGTCCGCCTCCAAGGGCAAGTACGTCAAGAAGGTCACCCTCTCGACGACCATGGGTCCCGGCATTCCCGTCGACCCGGCCAAGATCCGCGACAACGTCGAAGCCGCGGCGTAGCGAGAATCACAAAGCAGTCTTA
Organism: Stackebrandtia nassauensis DSM 44728; assembly: GCF_000024545.1. Classification (GTDB taxonomy): domain Bacteria; phylum Actinomycetota; class Actinomycetes; order Mycobacteriales; family Micromonosporaceae; genus Stackebrandtia; species Stackebrandtia nassauensis. Next base: position 6,322,372 of record NC_013947.1, on the reverse strand, counting down.
GCCCGGTCGCCGTGTGAAACGGCGGCCGGGCTTTTTGCTTGTGCGCCTGGCGAAACCGAGCCTGGCATGCACTGTGGGTAACCATCCGCGTATCGTTCCTCACATGTTTGTAGTCATGGGGGCGACCTCCGTCACATCCCTGGGCGGCTGGTTGCTCGCGGTTCCGCTCGGACTGGTGACGCTCGCCGCCATCGGGGCCGGAATGTGGTTCCTGCGGCGCAGTCGGGGCCGTCGCATGCTGCCCGCCGACCGTGGCGACTCCGACCCGTTGGCACAGTGACCAGCGCACCTGCTAGGCTTCTTCGAGTTTTCCGATAACCCGAAGACCGTCGGTTCCAGCGTCGATGACTCGACACTGGCGAAGGTGCCACGAAACGACAGGCACGACCCACGCAGGCCAGCCGGAGACGAGAATGAGTTCCGAAAAGGATCCCGCTCGCCTCGTGCGCCGTCCCGCGCCGGGGCGTTTGTCTTTCCCCCCTTCATTTCCGAATGGTTTTCCCTATGCCATAAGGAAGGAGGGACATGGCCGAAAAAGTGTTTCCCGCCGACAAGGTCGCCGCGGTGACCGAACTGACCGAGAAGTTCCGCGACTCCAACGCCACCGTGCTCACCGAGTACCGGGGGCTCTCGGTGCCGCAGCTGAAAGCCCTGCGCCAGGCGCTGGGTGAAGGAGCCTCCTACCGGGTCGCCAAGAACACCCTCGCCAAGCGGGCCGCGTCCGACGCCGGACTGTCCGACCTGGACGAGTACTTCACCGGCCCGACCGCGCTGACCTTCGTCACCGGAGAGGTCGTCGACGCCGCCAAGGCCCTGCGTGACTTCGCCAAGGACAACGAGGCGCTGGTCATCAAGGGCGGCGTGATGGACGGTCTGCCCGTCAGCGCCGACGAGATCAAGAAGATCGCCGACCTTGACTCCCGCGAGGTTCTGCTGTCCAAGATGGCTGGTGCCATGAAGGGCAGCATGTCCAAGGCCGCGGCCCTGTTCGCCGCTCCCGCGTCGCAGGTGGCCCGCATGGCCGCCGCGCTGCGCGACAAGAAAGAAGCCGCGGGCGAGTAACTCAGTTCGCCTGTCCCTAATAGACGTTAGTAATACCGAAAGGAACCATCATGGCTAAGCTCAGCAACGCAGAACTGCTCGACGTCTTCAAGGAGATGACCCTCCTGGAGCTCTCCGAGTTCGTCAAGGAATTCGAGGAGACCTTCGACGTCACCGCCGCCGCTCCGGTCGCCGTCGCGGCCGCCGGTGGTGCCGGTGGCGGTGGCGAAGCCGCCGCCGAGGAGAAGGACGAGTTCGACGTCGTCCTCGAGGCCGCCGGTGACAAGAAGATCCAGGTCATCAAGGAGGTGCGCGGACTCACCAGCCTCGGCCTGAAGGAGGCCAAGGAGCTGGTCGAGGGCGCCCCGAAGCCGGTCCTGGAGAAGGCCAAGAAGGAAGACGCCGAGAAGGCCAAGGAGGCCCTGGAGGCCGCCGGCGCCACCGTCTCGCTGAAGTAGTCACGTCGCGGTTCGTCAGAGCCGCACGTAAAAGTGCCCCACCGGGTTTCCGGTGGGGCACTTTCTCATGCCGGGTCGTTACGCGTCGATGGTGCTCTTGATCCAGTCGGTGTAGTGCGCGACGCCGGTGTAGACCTCGTCGGTCTCCAGGCACTTCGAGCCGCCCGAGCGGCTGTCGACGCCCACGGTCACCCACTCACCGTCGACCTTCTGCAGCAGCGGGCTGCCGGAGTCGCCGTTGCAGGCACCGGCCTGGTTGCCGGGGGACTCGACGCAGACGTCGCCCTTCGTGATGTCCCACTCGTCGCCGAAGACGCACTTCTCGTTGTCCAGGACCTTGGTGTCGAGTTCCTGGAGTTCCTTCGGCATCGAGTTCGGGTCGTCGCCGACGGTGCGGCCCCAGCCGATCTCGCGGACGTCCGAGCCGACCTCGGGCTGGCCGCCGAGCTTGATGACCGGGGCGTCGGGGGCCTCGGCCAGGTGCAGCAGCGCGATGTCGCCGCTGTTCTCCTTGCCCGCCAGGTAATCCGGGTTCGCGACGATCTTTTCGATCTTGACGTCGGTGCCCTGGGTGTTGTCGGTGGAGCCGATCTTGATGTGCAGCAGTGACGGATCCCATACGGTGCCGTCGTCGTTGACCACGCAGTGCGCGGCGGTCAGCACCCACTGGTCGTCGATCAGCGCGGTGCCGCAGCGGTGCGAGTCGGGGTTGCCGTTCTTCTCGTACTGCAACGAGGCCATGAACGGGTAGTCCTCGGAGGCCGGTTTGCCGCCGATGATCTTGGTGCTCGGGTCGGAGTCCTCGGCGAACGCGTTGCCGGTGACCAGGGCGGTGGCCGAAGCCGCCGCCACGGCCACGGCGGCCATGACGACGGCGATGGTCTTACGTTTCATCAGAGCCCTTCCACATGGGAGGTATTCGGGTCAGAACTGGGGTCGTGCAAGCGTTTTCACAAACGCGGGCGCGAGCCTACCACTGTCGACGCCTTTGTCCCATTTGGATGGTTATGCGGCCGTGGCGACACGCTTGCGGGGTTTCCTGCGCCTGGTCATCCACCACTCGGCGAAGACCAGTGTGGCCACCCAGCTGGACCAGATGGACGCGACCGCCGCGTCGGTGGCGAGCCTGTCGACGCTGCCGCCGTAGAAGCTGTCCAGCAGCGGCGAGAAGCCGACGGCGTAGACGCCGATGAACAACCGGTTGACCACGATCGAGAAGCACAGCGCGAAGCTGCGGATCATCCAGCGCCGGTGGTCGGCGTAGCGGCCGTTGCGGACGTGCCGGAAGCCGATGAGCGTCGTGAGCAGCCACAGCGTCGCCAGTATGCCGTTGCCGACCTGGCCCGAGGGCGGGGTGGTGATCGACATGAAGCTGGTGAAGAACGCCAGCACGCTGGCGGGCAGCACCACCAGGACGTAGACGCGTCCGGTGACGCGGTGCACCTTGGGGTGGTTGGTGCGCAGCCACGGCCACAGCTGCATGCAGCAGCAGATCAGCGAGACGCCGCCCAGCATGATGTGGCCGGACACGATCAGGAAGTGCTGGTAGTCGCTCATCTCGACCAGGGCGCCCGGATCCTTGTAGCCGACGTAGTCGGGCACCCGCCAGACGAGGAAGAGGGCACTGATCGCCCACAGTGGCACGATCCAGGGACGTCTCCACCATGGAACTTTCGCTGTGGCTGGGGCCGTGGGGGTTTCGGTGACGGTTGGCTGGTCCATCTCATTCTCCGAGGTCAAGCGCATTGATGGCGATAAATTGGGTACGCCGTACGCAGAATAGCGTACGCCCTACCCAGAAGCGATGACATAGGGCTAACCCCCCGAATTCGCGGCGGGCGGAGGACAATGACGGAACGGCCGGAATGGAAGGACATATGGGCACCGACATCGACACTCTGCTGTGGCAAGGCCAGACCCGCCCCAACCGCGGCCCCAAGCCCAGTCTCAGCCTCGACCGCATCGTCACCGCGGCCGTCGCGATCGCCGACGCCGAGGGCCTGGAGGGCCTGTCGATGAAGAGCCTGGCCACCAGGCTCAACAGCGGCGTGATGTCCATCTACCGCTACGTCCCCGGCAAGGAGGAGCTGATCGCGCTGATGATCGACGCCGCCGTCGGCGAACCTCCGCGAGTCCCCGACGGCACCGGCTGGCGTGAGGGCATTCGCCTGTGCGCCAGGGCCATCCGGGGTTTCTTCCTCGCCCACCCCTGGGCGCTGCCGCTGGTCACCAAGGGACGGGCCATCGGCCCCAACGAGACCGGCTGGCTGGAGTCCCAGCTCACGGCACTGTCCAGTCTCGACGTGTCACCGGGCACCCGGCTCAACCTGGCCATGGCGGTGTCCAGTTACGTCCGGGGCGCGGTGACTCCCGAACTGTTCGGCGAGGACAACGGCGAGCTGCGGTTCGCGTTCCTGGACCACCCCGACAGCCACGCGCGCTTTCCGATGCTGGCCCACACGCTCACGTCGATCGATCCCGGCACCGACGAGGGTTTCGACAGTTTCTTCGAGTTCGGTTTGACACGGATGCTCGACGGCATCGCGGCACGGTTCGACCGGGAATGAAGCGGTCCCGCCACCAAGCGTCCGTCGGTGACGGGACCGTGATCCCTCAATAATCGGAGAAAAGCCTCTGCCCCGAGGAAATCCCCGCAGGTCCGACCGGACGCGCTGTCGAACCGCTCCCAGCGAGCGCGCGTCCGGTTCGGCTTTCCATGGTCGGCGAAACCGCGCATCGCTGCCAGGCACAGAACCGGCAGTTTCCCGGCAGTTGGATGATTCGTCATGTTCGTGTGTGTGGCATGCGGCACATCGGCTGGCGCGATGTCGAGAAGCCTTGCTCGGCGCCGTTCCTGGAGTGAAGGGCCGCGAGAGCCGCGGACCACGACAGCGAAGGCAGAACAATGCGAAAGCTCATCGTCCAGCAGTGGGTCACGCTCGACAACATCGCCGCCGAGGAGGACGGCGGGCTCAGCTACGTGACGGCGGAACCGTTCTCCGAGAAGAGCGACCCCGCGTTCAAGAACACGGTCATGGGGTTCGTCGACTCGGTCGACACCTTGGTTCTCGGCGCGAACACCTACCACCAGACCAAGGACTACTGGCCGCACGCCGAAGAGCAGGGCGAGTACGGCCGAAAGCTCAACGACCTCACCAAGTTCGTCGCCTCGTCGAAGCTGGAAGCAGCCCCGTGGGGCGACTTCCCGGCGGCGACCGTGACGCGCGACGCGGTGGCCACCGTCCGGGAACTCAAGGAGCAGGACGGAAAGGACATCTGGCTGTGGGGCAGTCTGACGCTCATGCGGTCGCTGTTGGCGGCCGGTGTCGTCGACGAGATGACCCTGCTGGTCTGCCCGGCGACGCGCGGCAGGGGAACCCGCGTCTTCGAGGGCACCCACGACCTGAAGCTCATCACGGCCACCGGGTTCGACAACGGCCTGGCGATCATGCGCTATGCGATCAACAACTGAACGGCCCGGAGGCAGCGACGTCCTCCCAGTCGACGAACTTGAAGTTCGTGCTGGACTCGTCGCTGCCCTCGGGTGTGTTGTCGCCGTCCTGGACGACGAGCAGCCCCGCCTCGAAGTCGCCGACCTCGGTGTTGACGACGTCGGCGCCGTCGCTGTGCTGGGTGCCGTCGGTCTTCGAGCCGTCCGCTATCGAGAACGAGCCGAGATAGTCGTTGCCGCCGCTGATCGAGTAGACGGCGAAACTGTCGTCGCCCTGGCTGGAGGCCAGCAGGTAGCCCTTGCCGCGGTCGCGGTGGTAGATCGTCAGGCCCTCGATGTCGGTGCGCAGGACCTCGCCGCCGTGACCGGGGTTGTCGCCGTAGGAACACTCCTCGGTCTCGGGGTCGTACTCGCCGGGCAGGCCGTACTCGACGGCGGTGTCGATCAGTTCCGGCTCACCGGTGAGATCGGCGGGGACGCGCCAGATGCCCACCTGCTCCTGGCCCAGATAGGCCACGCCGCGCGTCGTGTCGACGGTCATGCCCTCGACCTGCGCGTACTCCCCGGGGTCGTCGCACGGGGCCCAGGAGGCGCCGTCGGGCATCGTGAACTCGCGCGGGAGCTGGAGCACCCGAACGGTTTCGTAGCCGACGGTTCCGGCGTCGGTCTCGGTCAGGCGCAGCAGCGCCACGTCGGTCTCGGCGTTGCGGCTGACGAGGGCGTAGGCGCCGGTCTTGTCGGACCACGTGGTCAGCCCGTAGGCGGTGTGCGCCTCGTTGATGTCGCCCTGGTCCTCGCTGAAGATCGGCTTCATGTCGGGGTCGGACACGTCGGTGAGTTCGCCGGAGTCGGGGTCGATCGCGAAGACTCCCAAGGTGTCCATGCCCCGGTCGGAGGCCACGGCCAGGTCGGTCTTGTCGCCGTCGAGCGCGAAGTCGTCGAGCAGGTCGACGTTGTTGTAGCGGCCGGGATTGTCGTCCGGGGACGGGGCGGGACGCGGGTCGATGTGCTGGGTCAGTTCGCCGTCGAGGTCGTAGACGTTCATGCCCGCCTCTTTGGCGGTGGTGACGACGAGACTGTCGTCCTCGTCTTCGGGGTTGCCCCAGATCGCCGGGTCGTCGGCGTCCGCGTTGTCCTTTTCGAACAGTGGTGGGGTCTCGAGCGTCGCGGTCGGCGGCCGCGGGGCGGACGAGGCGGGAGCGGCCGAGGCTCCGGTGAGCGCGACGGTGGTGGCCAGGGCGGTGAGGGCGAGCAGGCGGGGTATCACGGTGAGGACTCCTCGTCGGCGGGGCGCAGGTGCTCGAAGGCGGCGAGGTTGCGGGTGGACTCGCCGCGTGAGATCCGCCAGGCCCATTCGCGACGGATCGAGGTGGCGAAACCCAGTTCCAGGACGCGGTCGAAGACCTCGTCGGCGTAGGTGAGGACCGAGCCCAAAAGCCGGTCGAGTTCCGTGCCGTCTACACAAGACAGTGGCACCCGGCCGGTGAGGTAGACGTCGCCGTTGTCGTCGATGGAATAGGAAACGCCATACAGGGAGGCGTTGCGGCGCAACAGGAACCGCCACACCGCCTCCTGGTTCTCCTCGGGGCAGCGGACCACGAAGGCCTCGACGCGCAGCGCGTGGTCCTCTTCGATCAGGTTGCACAGGGTCTTGAGCTTGTGGACGCCGGGCAGGGTGATCACATAGGACTTGGTCCCGGTGCGCTCCCACTCGACGTCCAGCTCGGTGAGGAGATCCTCCATGCCGGAAACGTTAGCGCTTCGAGGCGGGGGAGCGGCGGGGTGACACCGCGCGGCGCTGGATCGCGTCGCCGTAGGCGCCCAGCAGGTCGTCGGCGGTGTGGGACCAGGTGAACCTGGCGGCGTGGTCGAGGGCGCCGGCGGCCAGCCGGGCCCGGCGGGGGGCGTCGGTGACGAGTTTGTCCAGGGCGTTGGCCCAGTCGGTCTCGTCGTGGCCGCGGATGAGCAGGCCGCTGTGCCCGTCGGCCACGGCGGTGGTGAGGCCGCCGACGGCCGCCGCCACCACCGGGGTGCCGCAGGCCTGGGCCTCCAGGGCCACCAGCCCGAAGGTCTCGTTGTAGCTGGGGACGCCGACGACGTCGCAGGCCCGGAAGACCTCGGCGAGTTCGTGTCCGGCGCGGGGCTTGAGGAAGGTGACGGCGTCGGCGATGCCCAGCTCGGCGGCCAGGTCGTGCAGCCAGCGCGGGTTGTCGGCGCCGTTGCCGGAGGGCCCGCCGACCACGACCAGCCGCAGCCGGGGCGCCAGTTCCGGGTTGAGGGCGCGCAGCCGGGCCACCGCGCGCACCAGCACGTCGGGGGCCTTGAGGGGCTGGATCCGGCCCGCGAAGCCCAGGACCAGGGCGTCGTCGGGCAGGCCGAGGCGGCGGCGGGCGGCGAGCTTGTCGCCGGGAGTGAACACCTCGGGGTCGACGCCGGGCGGCGTGACGGTGACCTTGTCGGGGTCGGCCCGGTAGAGGTCGACCAGGACCTCGGCCTCGGAGGAGGTGTTGGTGACCAGGGCGTCGGATTCGGCGACGACCTGCTCCTCGCCGACGACCCGGGTGAAGGGCTCGGGGGTGTCCTCGGCGGCCAGGTGCAGGTTCTTGACCTTGGCGAGGGTGTGGGCGGAGTGGATGTGCGGCACGCCCCAGCGTTCGGCGGCCAGCCAGGCGGCCTGGCCGGACAGCCAGTAGTGGCTGTGGATGACGTCGAAGTAGCCGGGCGGCTGGGCGGCCTCGGCGCGCAGGACACCGTTGGTGAAGGCGCACAACTGGGACGGGAGGTCGCCTTTGGACAGACCCTCGAACGGACCCGCGGGAACATAGTGGACCGTGATGCCCTCGGACGGCGACAGCGCGGGGGGCTGTTCGCTGGAGGTGGCGCGGGTGAAGATCTCGACCGCGACGCCCCGGTCGGCCAGTCGGCGCGCGGTCTGGAGCACGTACACGTTCATGCCGCCGGCGTCCCCGGTTCCCGGCTGTTCCAGCGGGGAGGTGTGCATCGACACCATCGCCACCCGACGGGGGCCGCGTTTGCGGCACGGGGCGATGGCGCGGTTCAACTGTGAGCGGGGAGCTGTGCGCATGACAGTCCGTCCTTATTCGATTACGCGTCCAGGGGATGTCCGTGATTCGGACAATCGACACAGGTCAACGTGAGCGACAACCCGGCATCTTCCCGATGTAGACGAGTTCGGACGCTGATGAGGTACGCGAATGTGAGTCGGACGACAGTGCGGGGCGGTATCGCGTGTGTCAGGATGAGCGCCATGAGCCGAGGTATCGCCGTTGTGACCGGAGCGTCGTCGGGAATCGGGGCCGCCACCGCGCGCCGCCTGGCCACCGAGGGATTCACCGTCGTGGCCGCCGCCCGCCGCGCCGACCGGCTTCAGAAACTGGCCGCCGACATCGGCGGCGTCGCGGTGGCCTGCGACATCACCCGACAGGCCGATGTGGACGCGCTGGCCGAGAAGGTGGCGTCACTGCCGGGCGAGCTCGAACTGCTGGTCAACAACGCCGGGGGCGCCTTCGGTTTCGACTACGTCGCCGAATCCGACATCGACGACTGGCGCCGCATGTACGAGGTCAACGTGATCGGCACCGTCCAGGTCACCAAGGCGCTGCTGCCCGCGCTGACGGCCTCGGGCGCCGGGACGATCGTCGTGGTCTCCTCGACCGCGGGCCTGGGCGTCTACGAGGGCGGCGGCGGGTACACCGCCGCCAAGCACGCCGAGACCGCGCTGACCGGGACGCTGCGACTGGAACTGTGCGGCGATCCGGTGCGGGTCATCGAGATCGACCCGGGCATGGTCAAGACCGACGAGTTCTCGCTGGTGCGCAACCGCGGCGACGCCGAGGCCGCCGCCAAGCCCTACGCCGGGGTGGCCGAACCCCTTGTCGCCGAGGACATCGCCGACTGTGTCGCCTGGGTCGCGACCCGGCCGCACCACGTGAACGTCGACCGGCTGGTGGTGCGACCGCTGGCGCAGGCCGCGCAGCACAAGGTGCACCGGGAACTGTGACCTGAAACGCAGATCCCTTGCCGGACTCCGAAACGCCCGCTTATACTGATCGACGTCTTTGTCCCCGTCGTTAGGCGAGCACTTGTACATCTCCTAGGTCGCGAGATACCGCGTTCGACAGTCGAGTAATCCTGTCGTGAACGCGTGCGATCCTGGAGTTGCCGCATTCGACGGTTTCGTCTCCACCCGCCGCGATAACGCGGTGTCTCCTACGCAATCCATTTGAGATTCGTGTGAGAGGAGACCCCTATATGTCTACATTCATCACCGCCAACAGCCTGACCTTCGGCTGGCCGGACGGTGGCCGCGTCTTCGACAGCCTGGACTTCGTCGTCTCCGACGGCCGCACCGGACTCGTCGGTGACAACGGAACCGGGAAGTCCACACTGCTGCGTCTGATCACCGGTGAGCTCGAACCCACCAGCGGCGCCATCAGCGTCGCCGGGTCCGTGGAGTACCTGCCGCAGGAGCTGCCGTTGCGGCTCGACAGCGGAGTCGACGAACTGCTGGGCATCGCTGACAAGCGCAAAGCCTTGCGGGCCATCGAATCCGGTGACATCAGCGAGGCCACCTTCGCGGTCGTCGGGGAGGACTGGGACGTCGAGGAACGCGCCCGGGCCCGCCTCGACCGGCTCGGCCTGTCACATGTGGAGCTCGATCGGACGGTGGGGACACTGTCCGGCGGCGAGTCCATGCTGGTGGGTCTGGCCGGGCGGCTGTTGCGTGAACCCAAGGTACTGATCCTGGACGAACCCACCAACAACCTGGACATCGTGGCCCGTGAGCTGCTGTACCGGGCGGTGGACGAGTTCACCGGCACGCTGCTGATCGTCAGCCACGACCGGCAGTTGCTGGAACGGGTCGACGCCATCGCCGAACTGCGCGAGGGCGAACTGCGCGTCTTCGAGGGCAATTTCTCGTCCTATGAGGAGGCCATCGCCATCGAACAGGCGGCGGCGCAACGGCTGGCCCGCACGGCCAGGGCCGACATGAACAAGCAGAAACAGGAACTGGTCGAGACACAGGTGAAGCTGGCGCGGCGGGAACGCTACGGCCGCAAGATGATGCTCAACAAGCGCGAACCGAAGATCGTCATGGGCGCCCGGAAACGGGCCGCCCAGGTGAGCGCGGGCAAACTGCGGAACGCGAAGCAGGACGACGTCGCCGACGCGAAGCTGCGGCTGGACCAGGCCGAGGAGAAGGTGCGCGACGACGCCGAGATCCGCGTCGACCTGCCCGAGACCGAGGTTCACCCCGGCCGCGATGTCTTCATCGCCCGGGACCTGAACTTCGCGGGACTGTTCGGCGACGGTGTCAACCTCCACGTCCAGGGCCCGGAACGCATCGCGCTGACCGGGGCCAACGGTTCGGGCAAGACGACGCTGCTGCGGCTCATCGCCGGTGAACTGGATCCGCAGTCGGGCGGGCTGAACCTGGCCGTGCCGTGGCACTACCTGCCGCAACGGCTGGAACTGCTCGACGAGTCGCTGTCGGTGTTCGAGAACGTGCGCCGGTTCGCGCCGGACGCGCCGCAGACCCTGCTGCGCAACCGGCTCGCCAGGTTCGGGCTGCGCAGCGGCCGCTCCGGCAGGCACAGCGCGTTCCGCGCCAACGGCGTGACCGGCAGTGCCGTGATCGCGCCCGCGACCGCCGACCAGCCGGTGTCCACTCTGTCGGGTGGCGAACGGCTGCGGGCGGCGCTGGCGGCGGTGCTGTCCTCCCAACCAGCACCGCAACTGCTGATGCTGGACGAACCGACCAACAACCTCGACATGACCAGCGCCCGACAGCTCGCCCAGGCGCTCAACGCCTACCGGGGCGCGCTGATCGTGGTCAGCCACGACCCGGTGTTCCTGAGCGAACTCGGGATCACCCGGTGGCTGCGCGTCGAACGCGGCGAGGGCGTGTACGAGACCGAGGGTCCGTGAGACCCACGTGGGGGACGGGCGGCCTTGCCGCCGTCCCCCACACAGGTCCGCGCATGCCAAGATGGCAGGCATGAGCATCCCGGGCAGTGGGCTGGCCAAGGGCCTGGCGGTCACGTTGAAGACGATGACCAAGCCGTCCCATACCCACCAGTACCCCGACGAGTCACCGGAACTGCCGCCCCGCACGCGTGGTGTCATCGCGTTGCAGGAGGCCAACTGCACCGTGTGCATGCTGTGCGCCCGCGAGTGTCCCGACTGGTGCATCTACATCGACTCGCACAAGGAGACCGTCGAGGTGCCCGGCGCGGCCAGGCCCCGGCAGCGCAACGTCCTCGACAAGTTCGACATCGACTTCTCGCTGTGCATGTACTGCGGCATCTGCATCGAGGTGTGTCCCTTCGACGCGCTGTTCTGGTCGCCGGAGTTCGAGTACGCCGAGGGTGACATCCGGAATCTGTTGCACGACAAGGATCGGCTGGGCGAGTGGATGCCCACCGTTCCCGCGCCTCCCGCTCACGATCCGATGGGGGAGAAGTCCAAAGAGGAGACCTCGGCGGAGAAGAAGGACGCGTCATGACGGTTACCGACGTGCTGCTGGTCGCCTTCGGCCTGCTCACGCTGGGCGCGGCCGTCCGGGTCGTGACGACCGCGCACCTGGTGCGGGCGGGCCTGTGGCTGGTGGTGGCGCTCGGTGGACTGGCGGCGTGTTTTCTGGTGCTGACCGCCGAGCTCGTCGCGTGGGTGCAGGTGCTGATCTACGTGGGCGCGGTCGTGGTGCTGTTGCTGTTCGCCGTCATGCTGACCCGCGCCCCGATCGGCGCGAGTCCCGAGATGGACCGGGCCCGGTGGCCGGGAGCGATCGTGGGTGCCGCCGCCGGACTGGGGTTGTCGGTGCTGTTGGCCGACGCGTTCCGGTGGACCTCGATCGACGCCCAGGCCGTCGAACCCGGGACCGCGAAGCGGCTGGGCACCGAGATCTTCGGCAACTGGGTGCTGCCGTTCGAGCTGCTGTCGGTGCTGCTGCTGGCGGCGCTGGTGGGCGCGATCCTGGTGTCCGCCAAGCAGAAGCGGGACGGTCAGAGCGCCAGCCGGTAGGTGCGTTCCTGGCCGTAGGACACGAAACCGAGGCGTCGCAGGATCGGGGAACTGGTGGAGACGCGGCCCTTGGTGAGGGCCATCGTGGCGCCGTGTTCGGCGGCGTAGCTGAGGCGGGTCGCGACCAGGGCCCGGTAGACGCCGAGGCCCCGATGGGCTTCCAGTACTCCGCCGCCCCACAGCCGGGCCACGTCGTCGGCGACCTCAAGGCCCGCCACGGCGACCGGGGTGTCGTCGAGATAGGCGACCACGGCGCCGCCGAATCCGGCGGCGACGGTCTCACGGTCGGACGCCGCCTGCAGGGCGACGTCGACGTCGGGGGCGCGGGTGCCGCCGAAGGTCGCGATCCCGACGGTGTTGGCGTCGCGGCCGATCTTCGGGGTGGTCCGCCACCGCACCTCCAGTCCGGGGAGGTCGGTCGCCCTGAACTCGGCGGGCAGCGGCATGGCGAGCACGTCGGCGGTGTCGACCAGTTCGGCGCCCCGCGCCAGCAGCGCCTCGTCCAGGTCGGCGGGCGCGCTGGGTTTCACGCATACGACGGTCTCCGGCAGCCCGAATCCGGTGGCCCGTTCGACGATCTCCGTCAGGACGGTCGCGGCGGGCCGGGCCGACCGGACCCACTGCACCTGCAACGGATCGGGGAAACGTTCGGGGAGCCGCGCGATGCGGAACTCCGCGGTCTCGACGATCTGTGAACCCGTGGGCGCCCCCACCCAGGCGTCGTCGGCAGCCGCCACCGTCGCAATCTCCAACTCACCCATGCGGCGGAGGCTATCGCACCGCCACGCCGAGACGCCGGACACACAAGGCAACGGCGGCAACGGAAACCGGGCGTGGGAGCCGCGCGACGGCGGCCCCCACGGTAAGGGGTCAGCCCCGTCCGGGGTTGTACTCCTTCTGAACCTCGTCGGATTCCATCCGCAGTTTGGCGGAACCGTCGAGTCGCTGTGCGATGTCGAAGAACTTCCGTCCCATCCTGGAACGGGCGTTGACCAGCGGGTGGTTGGGCGAGTAGTCGTCCTGGTTGTCCTCAGAGGACGCGAACATCGAGAAGGCGATCACCGGGACCCCCGCCTTGTTGTGGATGAGGCCCACCTCGTTGCGCCACTGCTCGCTCCAGCCCGCCTTGGTGGCGACCTGCATCCGCTCCGGCGTGGTCAGCTTGTGCCGGATGCCGTCGGGGAAGGCCTCCGCGCTGCGCAGGATCTTCAGCAGGTACTCGGTGGACTCCTGCTTGACCAGCTCGACGCCGATCAGCCGCTGCCAGAAGTCGTGCATCTCCTTGGCCGAGGTGGTGCCCAGGTACCAGCGGTCGGTGTCGGGCACCGGCTCCACCTGGGTTTCCTTGTAGCCCAAGGACGTCAGGTACTCGTTGATGTCCTTGGCGGTGGTGACCTGGGAGCACAGCCGTGAGGAGGTGTCCTCGGAGATGCTCAGCAGCAGCGCCAGTGTGTGGCCCAGGCTGATCTCGCTCGGGTAGGAGCCGTCATAGGGGATGGTTCCGTCGCCGTCCCAGACGATGTAGGGGTCCTCGACCCGCATCTTGTTCGCCAGACTGATCTTTCCACTGTCGACCTTGGTGAGGACGTTCACCGCGACCGGCAGCTTGTTGGTGCTCATCGCCTCGACCTTGGTGTCGGAGGCCTTGTCGACGGCGGTGATCAGGGATCCGTCGTCGTCGGCGACGGTGATGTGCGCGTGCCAGGTGCCTCCGGCCCGGGACGACTCGCGTTCGAAGATCCTCGCGATCTGCTTCGCGGCGTCCTTGGCGTTGGTGATCTCGGGCGTGTCGGCGTCCTCGGCGTTGGCGACGCCGTAACCGACACCGGCGGCGGTGGCCACACCGGCGGTGCCCAGACCCAGCTTCAAAGCGGTGCGTCGCTTCATTGAAGGCATTGGGGGGATGTCTCCTGACTGTGGAGTGAAAGGGGTCTACGAATATAGACACCCACGGCGCGAAAGCGGTTGCCAGACACCCCGAAAGAATCTGAGGAAAGAATCCCAGGACGACGTCCGCCCCGGATCAGCTGCTGCGGGCCACCATGTAGTCGCACATTCCGGTGAGAGCGTCGCGAGTGGAGCCCGCGGGCAGGCTGCCCGCCACCGCCTTGGCGCGCTCCCCGAACTCGTCCAGGGTCTTGCGCGCCTGCTTCATGGCCGCCGAGGAACGCAGCAGTTCCAGGGTTTCCTCCAGGTCCTCCTGGGCCACCGGTTTGGACACCAGCTCGCGCAGCCGCGGCGAGGTGTCGTCGCCGACCTGGGCGTACAGCACCGGCAGCGTCGGGATGCCCTCCATGAGGTCGAGGCCCTGCACCTTGCCGGAGGTGTCGCCGTCGGAGGCGATGTCCAGCAGGTCGTCCGACAGCTGGAAGGCCACGCCGATGGTCTCGCCGTACTCGGCGACCGCGTCGACGACCGACGTCGGGGCCCCCGCGAACTGGGCGCCCAGCCGGGCGGCGGTGGCGATCAGCGAGCCGGTCTTGTCGGTGAGCACCCGCAGGTACCAGTCGACCGGGTCGACGCCCTCGGGCGGGCCGACGGTCTCGGCGATCTGGCCGTGGACCAGCCGGGAGAAGGTGCGGGCCTGTTCCCGGACCGTCTCCGAGCCCAGCTCGGCGACCAGTTCGGAGGCCACCGCGAACAGGTAGTCGCCCGACAGGATCGCGATCGAGTTGGACCAGCGCGAGTTGGCGCTGGGCGCGCCGCGTCGCATCGCGGCCTCGTCCATGACGTCGTCGTGGTACAGGGTCGCCAGGTGGGTCAGCTCCATGACCAGGGACGACTCGATGACGCCGTGCGCGTCCGGGTCGCCGAAGTGGGCGGCGGTGACCGACAGCATCGGACGGAACCGTTTGCCCCCCGCCTTGAGGACGTGCGAGGCCGCCTCGGTCAGGAAGGCGTCCCCGGAGTCGATGACCTCCTGCAGCCGTTTTTCGATCACCTCAAGCCGCCGGGAGACCGAGGCTTCCAGTTCCGGGTCGACGAATTCCACAGGCAACGATCGTTGCGCCAAACTCACCACGCCACCACGATACTTTCTCGTTCGTCGATGGGTTGCGTGCCGGTGGTCAGTTCTCAGGTGGTTGTCAGCAACATGCGGCGGCCGACGATCATGAGGACGGCACCGGCCAGCATCAGCACCGCCATGGTGAGCCAGCCGACCGGGTAGCCCCAGGCATCCACGAGCGCCCCGAAGGCCAGCGGTCCGAGGCCGCCGCCGATGTAGACGCCGATCTGGGTTATGCCGGTGGCGGCGGCCGGGGCCTGCGAGTACCGCAGCGTGATGGCGAAGTTCAGCAGCCCGGGCCAGGCCCAGCCGAGCGCGAAGCCCGCGACGGTGCCGATCGGGATCGTCCACACGCCGGGGGCCGCCAGCAGCGCCAGCCCGGCGGAGCCGACGGCCAGCATCACCGCGATCATGACCAGCCGACCGGAGTCGCGGCGGTCGGCCATCCAGCCGACCGTGGTGCGGGCCGCGACGCCCGCCAGGCCGCCGAGGGTCAGGTTGAGTCCGGACAGCGACTCCGACATTCCTTGCGAGACACCGTAATCGGCGATGAACGAGCCGACCGGGTTGGCGGCGGTGGCGCCCAGGCAGGCGGCCAGCGAGATGACCACGAGGGTGGCGTTGGGACGCAGCTGCGGCTTCGGCCGTCCGGGCTGTGGCCCGGCCTCCTCGGTCCTGGGCAGCACCGGCCAGGCCAGCAGCGCCAGCACCGCGGCCACGCCGAAACCCCAGCGCCAGCCCACCGTCAGCGCCACGATCGGCACCGCCAGGCCCGCCAGCGTCGTCGACAGTGGAATCGCGGCCTGTTTGACGCCGAACATGAGTCCCCGGCGTTTGGGTGGCACCTTGCGGGCCAACAGCGCGTTGGACGACAGCTGGCCCAGACTGTTGGCCGGTCCGGCCAGGACCAGCAGCAGCGTCAGCGAGGTGAGGTCGCGGGCGGCCACGGCGATCGCCGCCAGCGACCCGGCCGCCAGCAGGATCGCCGCCTTGGCGACGAACTTCGAGCCCATCCGCTCCACCAGCCGTCCGGCCCAGAAACTGGCCAGGGCGCTGGCGGTGAAGTAGGAGGCCACGGCGAGGCCGAGCCCCGAGGGCGTGAAGTGCAGTTCCTGACCGATCTGAACGCTCAGGCCCCCGACCAGGAACACCGGGCACACGGTCGCGACGGTCGTGACGACTGCCGAGGTACCGGCTCGCAGCGGTGTCGCTTCTGGGGGCACGCGAGCACGGTACCGATGCGTCAGGGCGAATAGGGAGGACTGTGACGAAGTAGAAGGGTGGTGCCGCGACGGAGAACAATGGTGGGGTCAGGGTGTTCCCCGCCGCGGCGGCGACGGACCGGTGGTGGGATCGGTCCGCCAACGGCACCGACACCTTCAGGTGGGTCGGTATCGGTACCGATTTGAGTCCGCATCACATGGACCATCCCACTGTGCGCGCAACCTGACCCAAACGCCAGGCGTGAGTTTTCAAATGATGAGAAAATCGAGATCCCTGGACACGCGAGGTGTATCTGAGGTATGACAGAGATTCCAGCATCATTTGGGCGCACGGGGGACGACCATGAAGGGCGGACTCACCTATGACCGAGCGTAATTTGTCAGGCTCGGCCCCGAATCCCAAGCCAAAACCCGAACCCAGCGATTTGATTCGCAGCGTTCAGCGTGCGCTGCGGGTCATGGAGGTCGTCGGTGACGTACCCAGTGGTCTGAGCGCGAAACAGATCGCCAGACGGTGCAGCCTCAACCTGCCGACGACGTATCACCTGGTCCGCACCCTGGCCTATGAGGGCTATCTGATCCGAGGTAAGAACGGCATCTTTCAGGTGGGGCTGGCGCTGTCCGACCGCTACGCCGATCTGGCCAAGGCGATGAAGGGCCCGGCGACCGTCGGCGAGGTACTGCGCCGCACGGTCGGCGACACCGGTTACAGCCACTACCTCGGCAAGATCGTCGACGGACGCGCGGCGGTCACCGCGGTGAGCGAGGGGTCGCGCTCGCCGCACGTGGAGGACCTGATCGTCGGTTTCGACGACGGCGCCCACGCGCACGCGCTCGGCAAGGCCCTGCTGTCGACGATGACGGTGCAGGACCGCAGCGGTTATCTGCGGGAATCCGGGATGCGCCGCTACACCGACCACACCATGACCGAGCCCGGCGCACTCGAATACGACCTGGCACAGCGCGCCGCCAGCGGCGTCTTCACCGAGGTCAACCAGTTCTATCCCGGGGTCGGCTGCGCCGCGACGGTCGTCAACGACAGTCCCGAACCCAGTAAGCGCACCGTCATCGCCTGCACGATGCCGCTGCACGAACTGCGGATGAACGGCGCGATGGTGAAGACCCGGCTGCGTCGCGCGGCCGAAGAGCTCGGAGCGCTGGACGACTGACCGAAAGCGACCGGGCGACACGACACCTCGCCCGGTCGCTCTCGACTTGTCAGTGCGCCGCCAATGCCTCGGTGGGTGGCAATCGCGACGCCCGCACCGCAGGGTACAACCCGGCCACGGCGCCAATGAGGACGGTGGCCGCCAAGCCGAGTCCCGACGCCCAACTCGGCACGATCGGGGGCCAGCCCTGCGACAACGCGTACCCGGTGGTGACGCCCAGCCCCAGGATCAGGCCGCTGACTCCGCCCAGAAGGGACAGAAGCAGCGACTCGACGATGAACTGCGCGCGGATCTGACCCCGGGTGGCGCCCAGCGAACGGCGCAACCCGATCTCGGGACGGCGTTCCAGCACCGAGATGACCATCGTGTTGGCCACCCCGACGCCGCCGACCAGCAGCGCCACCGCGCCCAGGCCCAGCAGCAGACTGGTGAACGCCTGGTTGGTGGCCTGCTTGGCGGCCAGGGCGTCGGAGGGACGCGACACCTCGACCTCGTTGGGCGCCTGCGGATTGGCGGTGGCGCCCAGTATCGAGCGCACCGCCTCCAGCTTCGACTCGTCGCTGCGGGTGTGGACCTCGGTGGCGTGCCCGTCGAAACCCAGTTCCGCCTTGGCGACCGGCCAGCCGACCATGACGGCGTTGTCGAGGTCGGGGGCCAGCGCGATCGGATCCAGGATGCCCACGACGGTGAACCGCTGCCCGCCGATGACCACCTGGGTGCCCAGGTCGGCCTCGCCGATGCCCAGCCGCTCGGCCGCCGACGACCCCAGCACGGTCGCCGGGAACTTCGCGGTGGCGGCGTTGAGCCAGGTGCCGTCGCGCATCGTGGCACCCAGCACGTCCGGCAGGTCGAGCCGGGCCGCGTACGGGGTGATGCCGCCGGTGTCGTTGCGGTCGATCTTCTCCGAGCGGTACACCTGCGTGTCGGCGACCTTGCCGACCGCCGACACCTCCTGGACTCCGTCCATGCGAGCGATCATGTCCTCGGCCTCCAGCGGCAACTCGGACGTCTCCCCGGTGAGCGTGCTGCCGGGGGTGACCGACAACAGGTTGGTGCCCAGTGCCGACAGGGTGCGGTCCAGTTCGGCCTGCGACGAGGACGAGATGCCCACGACGCACACCATGGCGGCGATGCCGATGGCGATGCCCAGCGCGGACAGGAACGCCCGCAACGGCCGGGTGCGCAGACCCACCGCGCCGACCCGCACGATGTCCCGGGGCCGCAGCCGCGCGGGGGTGAGGGCTTCGTCCGGATCGGCGACGACCGGTTCCGCCTCGCCGGACGCGGAGTCCCGGTTCGGCGGTGGCGCGGTTTCGTCGACGGTCACGGCGTCATCACCCTGCCCGACAGCGACGGCGTCTCGATCCGGCCGTCGCGCATCCGCACCTGCCGGGGCAGGCTGGCCGCGATCTCGCGGTCGTGCGTGATGATCACGACCGTCGTGCCGGAGTCGTTGAGTTCGCGCAGCAGTTCCATGACCTGCGTGCCCGACACCGAGTCCAGCGCCCCGGTCGGCTCGTCGGCCAGCAGCAGTGGCGGGTTGCCCGCGACCGCCCTGGCGATCGCGACCCGCTGCTTCTCGCCACCCGACAGCTCATGCGGTTCGTGGTCGAGCCGGTGACCCAGCCCGACCCGCCGCAGTGCCGTCTCGGCGAGCTCGCGCCGCCGCGACAACGAATGGCCACTATAGAGCAACCCGTCGGCCACATTGTCCAGTGCCATGACGCCGGAGGCGAGATGGAAGTGCTGGAACACGAAGCCGATGTGACGGGCCCGCAGCGCCGACAGCTGGGCGTCCGACAGTCCGGACACGTCGTGCCCGGCGATGCGGACATCCCCTGAGCTGCAACGATCCAGGGTGCCGATGACATTGAGCATGGTGGACTTCCCCGAACCCGACGGGCCCGCGATCGCCACCAGCTCACCCGGATCGACGTCCAGCGACACCTCGTCCAGTGCCGTGACGTCACCGGGGTAGGTCTTGGTCACCTTCGTCAGCCGGATCATTCCGGCACCCCCACGACGGTGCCCTCGTCGATGCCGGAACCGGAGATCTCGACGCGACCCGCCGCGAACAGTCCGGTCTCGACCTCGACCTGCTCGGTCTTGTCGCCGTCGACGACCTCGACGCCGAAGCCGCCGCCCTCGAGGGCGACCAGCGCGGCCACCGGCACCGTCAGCACGTCCTCGCGTTCGGAGGCCGTGAACGTCGCCGTGACGGCGGCCTGGCTGAGGCCCTTGGCCACCGAGTCGTCGTCCAGCGACACCAGCACCTGGATGACCGTCTCCGACTCTTCCTGTTGCCCGGAGGGGGGTTTGATCAGGGACGACACGTCGGTGATCTCGCCGTCGGCGGTCTCACCGTTCGGCAGCGACACCGTCGCCTTGTCGCCCTCCTTGGCCAGCTGCTGATCGTCGGCCTCCAGCTCGATGGCCACGACCTTGTCGGTACCGGTGTAACTCAGCACCGACTTGTCCGGACCGGTGGCCAGGCCGACCTCGGCCTCGAAACTGTCGATGCGGATCGCGCCGTCGGCGAATACGACCTGTCCCAGGGTGACCGTTCCGGTCTCCTTGAGCCCCAGGTCGTCCTGCCATTCCCGCACGGCGGTGGCGGTGTCGGCGGTGAACTCCTTGTCGACGGTGAAACCGTCATAGCCGAGCTTGGCGAGATTCTTCTCCAGCTGCTTGACGTCGGAGCCCTCGTCGCCGACCTTCATGTCCCGGTAGGCGGGTGCCGTGCCGTACATCAGGGTCGTCGGCATGGTGTCCACGGCGAACAGCGGATCACCGCGTTTGATCGTGTCGCCGCTGTCGGGCAGCCAGGTGACCGTCCCGGGTTTGCGACTGGCGGCCGTGGACGTCGGGCCGTAGCCCAGTTCGCCGTCGGCGTCCTGCGTCTGGCGCAACGTCTGTCTGGCGACCTCGGTGGTGGCCGGTGGCGCGGTGTCCGAGGCGGCGGCCTTGCCGCCGAAACCGCTGACCCCCAGGGCGCCCATGACCTTGTCGACACCGATCGCGGCGACACCGGCCGCCGCGGCGGCCAGCACCACGACCGTGGTGATGACGATCTTCTTCCCCCGGCCCCGGCCCCGCCGACGGCGGGACCGGGTCGGCTCGGCGGTCTCGACGCTGATGTCCGCTTCCATCAGTCACCCATCCCGGGCATGTGTTTCTCACACGCCTTCTGGGCGTCCTCGAAGTCCGGATCCTCGGCGACGTCCTTGTCGATCATCATGCCCTTGTCGGTGGGGTCCGGGAAGTCCTCGACACCGTTGTCGCGCATGCACTTGGAGTAGTCGAGCATCTTCTCCTTCTGCTTGGCGTCGCCCTTGCCGCCCTTGTTGCCCTGGGGTTGGTACTTCTCGCACGCCTTCTGTGCCTTCTCCATGACCTTCGGGTCGCCGCCCTTGGCCGTGAACTTGAGGCCCTCGCCGGGTTCCGGGTCTTCCATGTCGACGCCATGCTCGCGCATGCACTTGGCGTACTTGAGCGCCTTCTCGTGGTTCTTGTCGGCGGCCGACTCACCCTGGGAGCCGGTGTCGTCCGAGCCGCCGCAGCCGGTCAAGGTGAGCGCCAGAGCCAGCGACACCGCCGCCAGCACGCCGGTTATCCGTCCTCGCATGAGGTTTCTCCTGTTCGTCCGGTGGACGACACGTCGCCGCCCATCCGAACGCACATGAAACGCGAACGGCCGTTTCTCAGGCGTTTCCTTTCACGGAAACAGAAAAGAAACAGGCCCCGGCCTATCATTGCCGCAGGTCAACCAACGAAAAGGATGAAAATCTCGATGCGGGTACTGGTGGTCGAGGACGAGCCGATGCTCGCCGAGGCGATCGCGGAGTGGCTGCGGGCCGAGCCGCACGCGGTCGACATCGCGTTGGACGGCGCCGCCGCGCTGGAACGGGTCTGGGTCAACGACTACGACGTCCTGGTGCTGGATCGCGACATTCCCCGGGTGCACGGCGACGAGGTGTGCCGCCAGGTCGTCGACTCCGAGTCCGAGGTCCGGATCCTCATGCTGACCGCCGCCGCCGAGATCGGTGACCGGGTCGACGGCCTGTCGCTGGGGGCCGACGACTACCTGACCAAACCGTTCGCGTTCCCCGAACTGGCGGCCCGGGTGCACGCCCTGGGCCGCCGCTCCCGCCCGGCCGCGCCGCCGGTGCTGCGCCGGGCCGGGATAACCGTCGACACGGCCCGCCGCCAGGTGTTCCGGGACGGCCGCTACATCCCACTGTCCAAGAAGGAGTTCGCGGTGCTGACGGAGTTGGTGCGCGGTGACGGCGAGGTCGTCTCGGCCGAACAGCTGTTGGAGAAGGCATGGGACGAGCACGTCGACCCGTTCACGGGCGTGGTGCGGCTGACCATCCTCAAGGTACGGCGCAAGCTCGGTGAGCCTCAGATCATCGAGACGGTTCCGGGAGTGGGGTACCGGATCCCATGAGAATCCGTAAGCCACGTCCGACGCTGCGCCTGCGGCTGACCCTTGTGTACGGTGTCATGTTCTTCATCGCCGGGCTGCTGCTGCTCGGTGTCACCTACATGCTGTTCCAGGAGCAGGTCGCGAACAACAAGTACCTCATCACCATGGGGCAGAAGCCAACCCCGGAATCCGACGGCGAGGAGTCGACGGCGGCCCTTGACACCGAGGTCAAACAAGAGGACATCCCCGACTGGGCGCTGCAGGGGGGCAGGGAGCTGCGGCAGGCCGCCGCCACCTCGCTGTTGACCTACGGTTCGGTGTCGCTGCTGGTGGTGGGCGGCGCCGCGGCCGGGTTCGGCTGGCTGGTGTCGGGACGGATGCTGGCCCCGCTGCGCCAGGTCACCGAGACCGCGCACCGCATCGCCGGAGCCCCGGGCGCCGACGGCGGCCTGCACGAACGCATCGCGCTGACCGGACCGGACGACGAGGTCAAGGAACTGGCCGACAGTTTCGACTCCATGGTGGAGCGACTGGACCGCTCCTTCGCCGGGCAGCGCCGGTTCGTCGCCAACGCCTCCCACGAACTGCGCACCCCGCTGACCCTCAACCGGGCGCTGGTCGAGCTGGCCATGCACCGGGAATCGGCGTCGGCGGACGTGAAGCGACTGGGCACCGATCTGCTGGCCATCAACGCCCGTCACGAGAAGCTCATCGCCGGGCTGCTGCTGTTGGCCCGTTCCGAGCACGAGCTGGCCGAGCGCGCTTCCGTCGACCTGGCCGACATCGTGTCCCAGGTGGTGGCGCAGCAGTCGGGGCACGCCGAGACCGCCGGTGTCACCATCACCGAGAAGGCCGAGGCGGCACCGACCACAGGGGACGCGATGCTGCTGGAACGTCTGGTGCACAACCTGGTCGAGAACGCCGTCCGCTACAACCTCGACGACGGCACCGGCCGGGTGCTGGTGGAGAGCCGCACCGTCGCCGACCGGGTGGAGGTGGTGGTCGTCAACGCCGGGCCCGACATCGCGTCCTACGACGTGCCCGCCCTGTTCGAACCGTTCCGGCGGTTGGGGGGCGACCGGGTGGTGACCGCCAAGGGCGCCGGACTGGGACTGTCCATCGCCCGCTCGGTGGCGCGCGCCCACCGCGGCGAGGTCACGGCCAGTCCGAATCCCGACGGCGGTCTGACGGTGACGGTGAACCTGCCGCGAGAATCGTGAGATCGTCGGCGCGCCAGACCTCACGTTCGGCGCGGACATCGCGCCACAGCCGGAACCACGCCGCCGTCGGTTTGCCCGCCAGCCCGGTCACGACGAAGACCGACGCCACGACCTGGAACAGCAGCAGCGACCGGCGCACGTAGTAGAGACCGTCTATTCCGGAATAGAAGTCGGAGGTCAACACGGTCGCCAGATCGAAGATCCCGCTGAGGAAGTACACCCCGATCGCCCCGCACAGTCCGAAGGCGAGCACGCGCGCGGTCTCGTAGGTGAAGAACACCAGCACCATCGCGACCAGCGTCACCGCCAGGATCGGCAACGAGTCGGGAACCATGTAGACGATCTGCGAGGTCGGGTTGGAGTAGTTCGTGTCGGTGGAGAACGCGTCGACGATCTGGATGGTCAGCTCGATCAGTTCGGTCAGCGCGATGACCCCCAACGCGACGGTCGCCACGACGACGCCGCGCGGCCGGGTCGGCGGCCCGGTGTCGCGGTTGATGAACCGCTCACCCCGGGCCTCGTAGAACCAGGCGTCGGCCCGGTTCCCGGCCAGCAGCACGGTGGTGACGACGACCGCCGCCAGGACCGCGGTCGCGATGATCACCACCAGGAAGTCCTCGCCGCCGGGCACGGACAGCAGCCGTCCCGCGAAGCCCCGGACGACGATGCTCACCGCGACGAACGCGACCGCCCCGGTCAGTACGAACGCGCTCACCCGCGCCGGGTCGCGTCCCCGCAGCACCAGCACCGGTACCACCGCGAACCCGACGGCCACCGCCGCCGCGAACAGCAGCTGCCCCGCGTCCCGGAACAGGGTGAACAGCGGCCCGGACGACAGGTCGTCGAGCGTCGTGACGAACAGCGCCAGTCCGGGCGGCACCGCGAGTCCGGCGTACACGAACATCATGGCGGCGGCCGCGGTGACGGTTCTGGGCCGCTTGGGCGGGATCACCGAGAAGCCCTGCTCCACGGTGAAACCGCTCAGGTGGCTCGGCGGGGCCTCGCCATCCGGGGCCGGACCGTCGATGTCGGCGTCGGTGTCGTGGGGTGGGGACGACATGGCCGTAACCGTACTGCGATCGCCGGTGCGGCCACCAGATCACCGGCGCGCGGCCCGCCATTCCCGGGCCAGGATCGACCAGATCAGCATGTCCCGTCGGGGTCCGCCGTCGCGTCCGGGATCGTATTCGCGCAGCGTGGCGTCCAGGCTCATGCCCAGTCGTTTGGCGACCTTGATGCTGGGTTCGTTGCCCGCCACCGTCCACCACTCGGCCCGCGACAGCCCGCGCACCTCGAAGGCCCAGTCGAGCAGTGTGGACGCCGCCGCCGTCACCAGTCCCCGGCCCTGTCCGGCGGGTTCGAGCCAGCAGCCCAGCTCGCACACCCCGCTCTTGGTGTCGAAGGAGACGAACATGGTGCCGCCCACCAGTTTGCCGTTCAGCCGGATCCCGAACAGCCGCTTGCCGTCGGCGGCCTGGCCGTCGGCATAGCTTCGCGTCACCCGGCGCGCGTCGGCCAGATCGGCGGCCACGAACGAGGGCCCGACCCACGGCGCGATCAGGTCCCGGCACCGGTCGATATTCGCCAGGAACTCCTCGGCCTGCCACGGCTCCAGCGGTTCCAGGACGGCTTCATCACTCAGGGGGGTGGAGAACACGCTGGTCATGCTACAACCGTCCACGTAGCTAGAATGCCAACATGGCCCCCGCTGGCGACGTGATCGACAACTCAGCCCTACGGCGGCTGAGCTTCGGCTACGAGGACGCCGAACGTGACATCGCCGGTGGGCTGCTGCGGGCGAGTTTCATCGAGACCCTGGCCTACGACGCGGCGGTGTCCGGCCGCAAGATGCTCATCATCGGCCGCAAGGGATCCGGCAAGAGCGCGATCTGCATGCGGATCGCCGCCGAACGCCAGGACGCGAACGACGCGATCCTGATAACACCGGACGACGCGCTGGGCAGCGAGATCCGCCGCTTCGAGTTGCAGGGCCTCACCGGCGACACCGCCAAGTCGCTGGCCTGGCGGTACATGTTCGCGATCCACGCGGCCCGGTACCTGGTCACGCACGCCGATCCGGGCCGACGGTTCGGCGGCCACAAGACCGTCAAGTCGTTGCGGCGCTTCCTGAAGGCCAACGGTGAGATGCCCAGCCAGGACTCGGGCGGGCGGCTCTCGCAGTCCGTGCGGGGATTGCAGCAGACCTCGCTGTCGCTGGAGGCGTTCGGTTTCCGGGCCGGGGTCGAGCTGGCCGGTGGGGCATCCGAAGGGGCGCAGGCGACCCGGCAACTGGAGATCGTGGAGCGCGGCGTCGCCGACGCCTTCACCGAACTCGGTGTCGACGCGCAGCGGGTGCCGCTGCTGCTGATCGACCAGCTGGAACAGGTGTGGTCCTCCGAGCCGGACGCGCACTCGATGATCATCGGGTTGTTGTTGGCGGCCAAACATGTCACGGCGTTCTACGGCGGCGCGCTGCGGTGCCTGATCTTCCTGCGCGCCGACATCTACGACTCGTTGTCGTTCCCGGACGGGGACAAGTTCCGGGGTGACGAGTTGCGACTGGGCTGGTCGAACGACTCCTTGACGTCGCTGGCGTTGTCGCGGGCCCGTGCCTCCGTCGCCGCCGATCTGACGCCTGCGCAACTGTGGACGGAGCTGTTCCCGCGACAGGTGTGCGGTGTGCCGACGACCGAGTACCTGCTGCCGCGCGTGCTTCCCCGGCCGCGCGACATCATCCAGTACCTCAACCTGTCCCGCGACCTGGCCGTCCACAATCGCCACGACCGGATCCGCGAGGAGGACGTCGTCCAGGCCACCCGGCAGTTCTCGGAGTGGAAACTCAAGGATCTGACCCAGGAGTACCTGGTCGCGTATCCCTATCTGGAGCGGCTTTTCCCGCTGTTCCAGAACATGGGCTACATCGTGATGCGCGACGTGCTGGCCGACCGGCTGGCGCAGACCGAGAGCACCCTGCACGGTCAGTTCCCCGCCTTCGCCCACGCCCTGACGGTTCCCGCGGTCATCGACACCCTGTACTCGGTCGGGTTCATGGGGGTGCGGCGCGGGGGCGACGTCGTCTACGCCGGTGGGCCGGAGCTGTCGGTGCAGCCCTACGAATCGGAGTTCCACGTCCACCCGTGTTTCCGGGAGGCGCTGGGGGCGACGAAGGCCGTCGACCTTCACACGTACACGCCGCAGGTCCTGGACGCGATCGTCAGCCAGGTCGCGGGCGGCTATGCCCCGAGCCCGGACCAGGTCTCGGGTTTCGCCCGACGCGAGTACTCGCTGCTGAACGGCCTGGCCCGCTCCTGTCAGTCGATTCTGGACCAGGTCGGCCGCGCCGCCGATCTGCCGCCGGACACCCGGCACGAGCTCGCCACCCAGGTGGGGCGGATCATGAGCGATGGCAAGCAGGCCGCCACGCTGCTGGACCAGGGACGATACATCGATGTGGACGATCACGTCGTCGCCGCCGCGACCTACCTGCGCGCGATGGCGGCGCAGCTGCGGGCCAGCGGCATGAGCGGCATGACCGGCACCGACAGCGTGACCGCCAGGATCACCGAGGAGGCACGGCGGCTGACGAGCCTGGTCGGCGGCTACACCGGCGGCTCGGGCAGCAGCGGCAGCGGCTGACCGGACGACTCCAACGTGGCGGGTCAGTCCTCGGTGATGAGGTCGTAGACCTTGACGCCTTGGTTGAGCAGGAACTCCTTCTCGGCCTGGGAACCGTCGTCCAGACTGGCGAAGGGCTGCACCCACACGGCCAGATCGTCCTGGTACCACATCATCTCGAGGTTCCCGGCCGAGTTCTCCACGACGCCGCCCTTCGTCCAGGGGCGTTCGGTGGACTCGCCGTCGGGCATCTTGAGCGGCTCGATGCCGTCGCAGCCTTCGAGATTGCACACGACCAGGTCCCCGCCCGAGGAGCGGTCGTTTCTCGCGACGGTGATCAACAGTGATTCGGGGGTGAGTCCCGTCGTCACCATCCCCGAGCACGAGGCGAAATCGTCGCCGGAATCCTCGCCCTCCTCCGGTTCGCGCTCCACCTTCGCCTCCGGGCCCACCAGTTCGAGCAGGCCCTCCATGTCGAACGCGTCGCACACATCGGACGGTATCTCCAGTTGCGATTCGGTGTCGTCACTGGAGTCGTCCGTGGAATCGTCACTGCTGTCGGCGGAGTTGTCGCCCTTGGTGGAGGGGTCGTCGTTCGAGCCGAAGATCATCCACAGCGGAATCGCGAGCAGCAGGGCCGCCGCGACGGCCACGGCGGCGGCCAGCGGCTTGCGCCGCTTCGGCTTGGCGGCGGCGGGTCGCGGCGGAGCCTGGCCGGGCGCGGGCAGGACGACCTGGGTGCCCGCGTCGTCGGGTCGCAGGGCCATGGTCGCGCCGTCGTCGACCAGGGTGGCGTTAGGCTGCCGGGCCGCCAGCAGCTGTGCCAGTCGAGCCTCCTGTTCCGCGATCGCCTCGGCCACCACGGGCAGCGGCCGCGCCGACGCCTCACCGTCGGCTCCCAGTGATTCGCGAAGCTCCATAGCGGACGGCCGATCCGCGGGGTCCTTGGCCAGGCACCGCTCGATCGTCTCCCGCAACGACTCGGGCACGGCTTCGAGCTCCGGCTCCCCGTGCACCACCTTGTACAGAATCTGCGGAATGGACGGCCCCTCGAACGGCGCTCGTCCGGCAGCGGCGGTGGCCAGCAGACAGCCCAGACCGAACACGTCCGACTTCTCGGTCAGCGTCCTGGATTCCGCCTGCTCCGGCGACATGTAGCCCGGCGAACCCACCACCCCGCCGGTCTGGGTCAGCGCCACGCTCGTCGAATAGTCCAGGGCCCGCGAGATACCGAAGTCCAGCAGCTTCGGTCCGTCCGAGGCCAGCAACACGTTCGACGGCTTGATGTCCCGGTGGATCAACCCGGCACCGTGGATGTCGCTCAGCGCCGATGCCAGTGCCGCCCCCAGCTCCCGCACGACCGGTTCGGGTAGCGGCCCACCCCGCTCGATCGCCTCGATCAGCGTCGGTCCGGCCACGAACTCCGTCGCCGACCACGGGTCGTCCGCCTCGGTGTCGGCGTCCACCACCGGAACCGTGTGGGGACCCGACACCCTGCGCGCCGCCTCCACCTCCATGGTGAACCGCTGCCGGAACCCCGGATCGCGCGACAGGTGCGGCAGGATGCGCTTCACCGCCACCCGGCGACCGTCGGGGCCGATGGCCAGGTAGACCCGGCCCATCCCGCCCTCGCCGAGGGAAGCGACGGGTTCGTAACGGCCGATGGAACGGGGATCGTTGTCCGCGAGGGGAAACATGGGCAGACTCTTCGGTTCGGGAGGGCATCGCGAAGCGCGCGCTTCTAGTATGGATACTAGCTCCGTTCAAGTGTCCACTTCGAAGTGATTATCACGGTTTGACCTGGTTTGCCTCGGGTTGCGGCAACCAGGAACCCTCGGGCTTCGCCAGCCAGCCTCCGGCGGCGGTCAGTTCGTCGACGGCCGCGTGCAGGGCCCGCAGGCCGGGGTGATCGGTGTCGGTGCGCCAGATCATCGACCACGGGAACAGCGCCACCGGTTCACACAGCGGCCGCAGGACCGCGCCGGGGACGGCTGGCTGCGTCGTCATGGTGAGGATCGGGGCGTCGCGGTTGCGGATGTGCTGGGTGAGTTCGTCGACGCCCTGGACGTGCGGGTGCCCCAGCGCGGGGTCGACGCCGAACGGCGCCAGCAGTTGCAGCACCGCGTGTTCCCAGCCGGGCGTTGCGTGGTCCCCGGCGCGGACACACACTCCGGTGCCCCGCAACGATTCCAGCGGAACGGCGTCGAGTTCGGCGAGTCGGTGGCCCTCGGGCAGCAGCACCGCGATCGGTTCCCGGCGAACGGTTCGCTGACTCAAGCCCTCGACGGCGACCGGGTTCCGTCCGAAGGTGACGTCCAGCTGTTCGGCCGCCACCAGCGGAGCCGCCGACTCGGTTCCGGTGTGGAAGCGGGCGAAGAACTCCAGTTCCGGGGCCAGTCGCCGGGCGGCGGCCAGCACCAGCGCGGGCGTGAGACCGGTCCCGACGACGTCGACGGTCACCGACAGCGGCTTACCGTGCAACTCCAGCACCGTCGCGTCGAACAGTGACAGCAGCTGCCGGGCCCGGACCAGGAAGAGCTCACCCGCCGGGGTCAGGGTGACCCGGCGGGTGGTGCGGTTGAACAGCCGCGTGTCGAGCCGGTCCTCCAGTCGCTGGATGTCCCGGCTGAGGGCCTGTTGCGCGATGTACAGCCGCTGTGCCGCGCGGCTGAAGTGCAGCTCCTCGGCCACCACGACGAACTTGCGCAGCAGCCGGATCTCGATGTCGTCGGGCACGTTGTCTTTCTACCCGATCTCAGCTGAATCGCTGCCGCAACCGGATGGTGATCTCGTCGCCGACGTCCTTCCCGGCGGTCTTGCGCAGCGCCGCCCGCAGCGGCAGCATGTGGGTGCCGCCGCCGATCGGCAGCATCGTGGCCTCGAAGGGATGCCCGTCGGCCGTGCCCGCGACCTTCACCGCCTTGCCGGTCCCGAACCGCTGCGCCGAACCGGGAAGGACCACGCAGGCCCAGCCGCTGTTGCCATCCTTGGTGATCGTCGCCGTGATCGTCTCGTCGATGCTTCGCGGCGTCCTGGTCGTAGTCGTCATTTCCGTTACTCCTTCATTCGTGTTTTTCACGCTGTCTGCTCATACGTCGAACGGGAGACCCCCGAATCGACACGGCGGCCGCGAATCGTGGCGGTGACCACCGCCGGGGCGATCACCGCGACGGCTACGGCCAGGACGAACGGGATCGTCAGCGCCGTCGGCAGTGAGCTCGCCGAGGCGATGAAACCCATCACCGCCGGGCCGATCAGGCCGCCGGTGTAGCTGATGGTCGTCACCGTCGACAGCCGCCGACCGCTGAATGCCCCGGCCCCCATGGCGCTGGACACCACCGGCCACACCAGCGCCATCCCGGCACCGGCGAACACCCACCCGGCGGCGGCCGTGGCGACCCGCACCGAGCCCGTCGCCGGGGCCAGCAGCACCAGCCCGTAACCGGCGGACGCCGTCAGGCAGGCCAGCCGGAGCGTCAGCGCCGGGCCAAGCCGTCCTCGCAGCCCGTCCCCGGCGAAGCGCATCACGGTCATCGC
This sequence comes from Stackebrandtia nassauensis DSM 44728, assembly GCF_000024545.1. Taxonomy (GTDB): domain Bacteria; phylum Actinomycetota; class Actinomycetes; order Mycobacteriales; family Micromonosporaceae; genus Stackebrandtia; species Stackebrandtia nassauensis. The sequence goes on along the minus strand of NC_013947.1, from coordinate 6,292,181 downwards.
CGCGAAGAAGATCGTGTAGACCAGCGAGGCCGTGGCCGGTTCGGCGCCGAGCACCCGGCGCACGTGGATCCCGGCCCAGTCGGTCGCGGCACCCTCGGTGAGGAACGCCGCCGCCCCGATGACCCCCAGCGCCAGCAGCAACCCGAATCCGGGACCGCCGGAACCGCTGGGGCCGGTCTCGGTGGCGGCGACGGTGTCGAAGCGCCCCAACAGTTTCCCGGGGACCAGGAACACGACCGCCAGGACGATCCCGGCCACGCCGAGGAACAGCCGCACGTCCGCCCCGGCCCGCAACGCGAACGTGGTCACCAGTCCACCCAGGACGGCGCCGAGTGTCCACATGCCGTGCATCGTCGACATGACCCCGACCGCGAAGCGGCGTTCGATGTGTACGACCTGGAGCGTCAGCGCGACGTTCAGGGCGCCCATGGCAAGTCCCAGAACCGCCGCCGCCGCGACGAGCCAGCCGAACGAACCCGCCAGCGCCGGACCCGCCAGGGCCACGGCGCTTCCCAAGGCCGCCAACCGAAGCAGTCGCTGCCGGTCCCACCTGTCGGCCAGCCATCCGGCACCGGGCATGGCGACCGCCGCGCCCAGGCCCAGCACCAGCAGGACCGTTCCCAACCGGCCCGAGCCCAGATCGAGCCGCGCGTCGGTCGCGGGCAGCGTCGCGCCCCATAGCGCGGTGCCGGTTCCGGTGAGGAAGTAGTACCCGGCCATTGCGGCGCCGGTTCGTCCCAGAGTTCGCAGTCGTTTCATGTAGACGATGCTGGCGATCGATCCCGGCCGTGTCCAACACCTGCTCAGGCGCCATTGACGCGCTGAGCGTGTCAATCGTGGTTCAGCACCCGATCGGCGAACTCGGCGATGACACCGGCGAGCATCCCGGGCGAGCGCCGGTTGCCGTCGTGCCCCAACTTGCGCAGCGTCCGCCGCTCCGCGTGGGGGAGCACCGCCGCCAGCGCGTCGAGGCGGTGGGCGAGATTGGCCGGACTGCGTTCGCCGCCCAGCAGCAGTACCGGCGAATCGATGCGGGCGTAGGCATCCAGCCGGTTCCCCAGCTCGTCGATCGCCGCCAGTTCCTCGACCTGGCGCGGCACCAGTGCCCGCATCCGCGGCGACACGGCCGCGTACATCCCGGCCGCTCGCGCGATCCAGCCGGGCATTCCCACCACGTCCCGGACGAACCCGGCGATCGCGGCTCCCGGTTTCCCGGCGGCGACCGCGGCCCGCGCCCGGACCAGCGCCTCGCCGCCCAACGGCGGCCCGGTCACGATTGGCGGCTCGTACAGCACCGCCCCGGCGAACGACGACGGCGCGGCGACCATGGCCTCCAGCGCGACCACCGCGCCCGAGGAATGACCGACGAGCAGGACCGGCGCGTCCATCGCCCGGGCCAGGGCCGCCACGTCGTCGACCTCGCTGGCGAGAGACCGCGCGACCTCGTCGGTCAGGTCGAGCCGGTAGCGACGTCGCCGGACGCGCAGCGTCCGGAACCGATCCGCGAGCCGTCGCGCGGGCCGGGCCCACGCGGTCTCACTGTCCATTCCGGCGTGCAGGAACAGGATGACCGGCCCGCGGCCGTCAACGGCGGCCAGGACCTCGGTTCCGTCGGGGGAGTTCAGGGTGAACATGACAGCCTCCTTAGCGGCGCTAAGGAGAGCTTAGCACTGCTAAGGTTCCACCCGTGAGTACCGACGACCGCCCCGCCCTGACCCGGGAGACCCTCATCGCCGCCGCCACCCGACTCGTCGGCGAGGTCGGCCTCGACGGTCTGACGGTGCGACGGCTGGCCGCCGACCTCGGCGTCCGCTCACCCGCCCTGTACTGGCACATCCGCACCAAACAGGAACTGCTGGACGGCATCGCCGAGGCGATCATCCTCGCCGCGCACCCCGGCCCGCCCGGTCCCGGCGAACCCTGGCAGGACTGGCTCACCCGGCGCGCCCGCTCCTATCGCGACAGTCTGCGGGCCTGCCGCGACGGCGCCCGCATCGTCACCACCGCCACCAGCCTCAGCCCCGCCGCCGTGCGTCAGTTCGACGCGGAACTGGCCGCCATGGTCGAAGCCGGATTCGCGCCGGTGCTGGCACTGCGCACCATCACCGCCGTCACCCAGTACGTCAACGGATTCGTGCTCCAGGAACAGAACCACCCGTCCGACCGGCCTGCGGCCGCGAGCCGACTCGACACCACCTCACCCGACGCGCCCACCACCCTGCTGACCGCGCTGCGCGACAGCGGCGGCCTGCTGTCCGACGCCGCCTTCGACCACGGCCTGCGGATGCTCGTCGACGGCACCGCCGCCGCCCTGGCCGGTGAGTTACCCGGCCGCGTACCGCTGCCGCAGCACCTCGACACCGTCCCCGTCGAGCTCGTCGAGATAGGCCGTCCGCCCGGTCATCGCCATGACCAGCGCCAGCGTGCCCCCGGTGACGCGCGGACCGGAACCGCTGTCGAACGGTCCGTCCGTGGCGACCAGCCGCAGACCGCGCGTGTGCTTCCGGCTCGGCAACATCAGGTCGGAACCCGCGTAGAACTCGGCGACCCGAGTGAGCGTCTCCATCGGACGGTCGCTGTGGATGCCCAGCGGTCCGCGAATGTCCTCGCCGTGCACCACGACCTCGCCCAGCATCGCCACGACCGGCAACGGCGGTTTGCGGGTACTGGCAACGACCCGGTCGAACCGCGCCAGCGTCTCCGCCCCGGACGAACCCAGGTGCTCGGCCAGTCGCATGGCCACCTGCTTGTCGAAGTCGAACCGGCACCGCACCACCCCGGCCAGCCACCGCAGCGGGGTGAGGTTCGCCGCCGCGGTCAGGTGCGCCAGCACCTCCCGAACCGTCAGCTCCTCGCACCGCGACGGCGTGTCCCAGTCCGCTTCCGTCAAGCCCGCGAGGTCCTTGGCCAGCGCGGCCCGTTCCGCGTGCACCAGCGGCCACAGCCCGGTTCGCGCTTCGGAGGTCTTCATCGTGATCGTCCTTCCCTGTCGGCAGTCTCACCTGTACGTCGAACGGGACCGGCCGATTTCGACACCTACGCCGCGAAGGCTGGCAACTCCAGCGCGGTGTGCGCGGGCCGTCCGGTGCTCGCCGCTCGCGACGGCGGGTTGGCCAGGCCGCGCAGCCGCTGATTCCGGTGCGCCAAAGCCTCGGCGGTGACCGGGAACAGCGCCGCGCCACCCTCGCCGATCTGCGCCTGGTTCAGCTCGACGAACCCTCGGGTGTCGCGCTCGTACGCGGCGAACGCCGCGGCGTGATCCCGATGCGTGGCAAGCGATCCGGCGAGCATGTAGGCGCCGACGAGCGCGAGGCTCGAGCCCTGCCCGGTCAGGAACGACGGTGCCGACGCGGCGTCACCGACGAGCGCCACCCGTCCGCTGCTCCAGCGCGGCTGGCGGATCTGGCTGACGACGTCGAAGAACAGATCGTCCGCGCGTCGCATGGCCGCCACCATGTCCGGGACCTCCCAGCCGACGTCGGCGAAGGTCTCGGCGACGAGGTCTTGCTGCGCCCGCGGATCCCGGAACGCCTCGTAAGGCGGTTGTGGCCGCGCGAAGACGAGCAGACCGTGCAGCTCGTCGCTGTCGCGCACCGCGTACTGGACCGCGCCCCGTCCGGGGTCGTTCCAGATCACGCCCTCGTGTGACAGTCCGGAACGGTTCGGCATCGTGAACCCGGCGAAGCAGTAGCCCAGGTAGTGGTGGAACCGCTGCTCGGGACCGAACACGAGTTCCCGGGTCCGCGAGTGCAGGCCGTCGGCCCCGATGACCAGGTCGAAGCCGCGCTTCATTCCACTGCGGAAGGTGACGTCCACGCCGTGCGCGTCCTCGGTGAGCGTGTCGATGGAGTCGTCGAACACGAACTCGACGTCCTCGGCCACCGCCCGGTACAGCACTGTGGCCAGATCTCCCCGGCGCACTTCCACGTCGCGGCCGTCGACCCCGCCGGTGACCGCCTGCGGATCCAGCGACGCGACGGTGTCGCCGTCGCCCTCCACGAAGGTCAGTCGACGCGACTCGACGTGCGCCCGTCGCAGCTCCGGAAGGATTCCCATGCGGCGCACCACTTCCAGCGCGGTGCCCCGCACGTCGATCGGATACCCGCCGCCCCGTACCGCACCGGCCTTCTCGACCACCGTCACCGCGAAACCGTAGTGGCGCAGCCAGTACGCCACCGCCGGACCGGCGATGCTCGCGCCGGAGACCAGAACCGTGCCCCTCGTCGACGTCGTGTCCATTGTCAATTCCTCCATGTCCTCTCTCAACTCCTCGACTCGGCGGCGACCGGTCGCGATCCCCGCGCCAACTTCACCGCCAGCACCGCGGCGAGCGCGAACGCGACGGTGGCGATCGCGATGTAGCTGAACACCCCCAGGGCCGTGTTCGCCGTCTCGTCGTCGACGACCGTCGCGGTGGAGGTGAGCACCGCCGTGCCGACGAAGTCCAGGACCACCGCGCCGACCGAGACCACGACCATGACCAGACTGGACACGACCCCCTGCTTGTCGGCGGGCGCCAGACTGCCCGCCATGTTGAAACCGGCCGTCCCCAGCGCCCCGACCGTCAGCCCCAACAGGAACGCCGACGCCAGCGCGGCGGCCAGCTGCGACGCCCCGAGGAACATCCCCAGCGTCCCAACGGTTCCCAGCAGCACGGCCCCGGCCAGCGTCGCCGCCGGACCGACGCGCGTCGCCAACACGCCGGACACCGGCCCGCCGAGCGTGACGCCGATCGCGGGCAGGGCGAGCAGCAGCGCCACCGACCCCTGGTCGGCCAGCCCGTAGCCCAGATCCTGGCCGGTCGACACACCGCCGATGAGCGAGACGAGTTGCAGCATGCTCTGGTACGAACCGGCGGCGAGGAAGATGACCAGCAGCGTGAGCACCAGCGGTCGGCCCAGGTTCCGCACGTCGATCAGCGGTTCGGGTTTGCGGCTCGACGTCAGGAACCAGCGCGTCAGCGCCGCGGCCCCGACGACGAGCAGCGCCAGCGGTCCGGGGGCGAGCCAACCGAACGTCGATCCGAGGCTGATGTAGCTGAGCGTTCCGGCCAGGCCGCCGCCCAGCAGCACCGCGCCACCGAAGTCGATCCGTCCCGGCGTCGTGATCCGGGATTCGGGAACGACGACGAACACGCAGATCGCCATCGCGGCCGCCACTCCCGCCGAGATCAGGAACAGGATGTGGAAGCCGAAGTCCGCCGCCAGCCGCTCGACGAGGAACCGTGAGGCGATGTTGAGCACCGCGGTCCCGGAGGTCACGACGCCCACGACGATCATCGCGGCCCGCGCCGGGAACACCTCGCGAACGATGGCCACGGCCAGGAACATGGCGGCCAGGGCCGCACCCTGCAACAGCCGCCCGGGCACGAAGACCCAGATGTTCGGCGCGACAGCGCAAAGGACGGCGCCCGCGCCGCTGATGAGCAACGTCAGCACCAGCACCCGTCGCTTGCCGTGGACGTCGGCGCTCTTGCCCAGCAGCGGTGCCCACATCACTCCCGCCAGCATCGCGCTGGCGTTGAGCCACGCCGCCTGGTCGGTGTCGAAGTAGTCGAGCATGTCCGGCAGTACGACCAGCGGCGCGGTGATCGCCGAGTCGACCATGAAGTTCACCAGCGCCAGCGTGACGACCAGACCGACGAGCCGCCCGGTCCACCTCGTACTCCGTCGAGCGTCGATGTCGACGGTTCCGTTCCCCTGCATGAATTCTCCTCACCGTGGTGATGCGCTTCCGGCGTCACACTACACCGTGCAGTGTAGCTAGGCTACGATGAGACGGTGGCGAACCCGACATCGACCTGGCAGACACCGAGCCGACGCCGACAGACCGAGGCCAAGCGAACGTCCATTCTCGACGCGGCCGAGGAACTGTTCGTGAGCTCCGGCTACGAGCTCACCAGCGTCGACGCCATCGCCGCGCGAGCCTCGGTGTCCAAACGCACCGTCTACGACCACTTCGGAGACAAGCGGTCCCTGTACCGCAGCGTCCTCGGCCGTGTCGACGACGCCCTGCTGGTGACCATCCGCGCCGCGGTCCAACAGGAACTCACCGACCAACGCGACCTGCGCGAGGCACTGCTCGCCTTCGTCCAACGACTGACGACCGACGTGATCCCGTCCTCGACCTACGCCACCTTCCGGCACCTGATCGCCAAAACGGCGGCGGCACCCCAACTTCCGGAACGTTCGCACGAGGAACCCGAAAAGGTCCTGGAGGAGCGGTTCGCCCAACTCGCGGCCGACGGCCGACTCACGATCAGCGACCCGCGCCGCGCCGTGCAGCACTTCTTCGCCCTCACCATGCGCCTGGTCCTCGACGAGACCGACCAGGACCCGACGGGCACGGTCGCGAAGACGGAGATCGAGGCGATCATCACCGACGGGGTCGACGTCTTCCTGCGCGCCTACCGCTAACACGAAGAACACCGGCGACAGGACAACTGTCACCGGTGTTCGGTTGTGGAGCCTAGGAGAATCGAACTCCTAACCTTCGCCTTGCAAAAGCGACGCTCTGCCAATTGAGCTAAGGCCCCGGGTCCGGTGCGGTTCAATGCACCGGTAATGCCGCCACAAGGCTTGTGGCCCGGGCGGCACAGATCTCAAATCTTAACCGAAGTTACGCGGCGTGAATTAGTTGACGTCCTCGGCGGAGGTGGTTGCCTCGTGCCAGAGGGCGCGCTCCTCATTCATCGCCTTGACCTTCTTGGCGACGATGGCGGCGACGCCAATGACGCCTGCCAGAATGATCAGCTTCTTCCACATCGGCACAGTCCCCCTAAATAGACGATAGACAGCCGGTGAAACCCGATAAGCATACCCACGGGCCGGGCAATGCAAACATTGGGTCGAAAAATCGGGTCGGCCACCATGGCCCCGAAACAGCGTCCACACAGTACCAAGCTCGTCCGAAACCGGAACCGACGCGAGGATTGGCCCGAAATGGTTGTGGGTGACCGGAATCGCCCGCGAAGTCGGTCCCCGGTGCCACACTGAGGCCATGCGTGGACGAGCGAAATTCGACCCGGACATCCCCCGCAAGAAGCGCCACGACTACTGGGGCATCGTGATCGAGGCCCCGGACGCACACGCGCTGGCCCGGTTCTACGCCGAGTTGCTCGGCTGGGAGATCGCCTCACAATCGGAGGACGGCGCCGCGCTGCTGCCGTTCGACGGCGTCGGCTATCTCGGGATCCAGCAGGCCGACGACTACGTGGCCCCGGCGTGGCCGACCCGCGAAGGGGAGCAGCAGATGATGATGCACCTCGACTTCGAGGTCACCGATCTGAACGCCGCGGTGGCGCACGCGCGGGAACTGGGCGCCGTCGAGGCCGATTTCCAGCCGCAGGACAACGTGCGGGTCATGTTGGATCCGGCCGGGCATCCGTTCTGTCTCTATCAGGACGAATGAGAAACCCCCGGATCGTGATCCAGGGGCCGGTAATTGCGGAGGATGAGGGATTTGAACCCTCGATGCGGGATAAACCGCAAACCCGCTTAGCAGGCGGGCGCCATAGACCGGACTAGGCGAATCCTCCAGCGACGGTTCAGCGACACGGCGCGTCCGTCGACCCGCAAGAGCATACCGGCAGCGTTGAAACGCACGCAACGAGGTTCGCGGCGTACGCCGAGCCGTGCCGCGGGTCTCGCGGCACGGCTGCGGACGGGGTTGTCAGTCGCGTGGCGAACCGTAGAACTTCCAGCTTTGTGAGCCGGTCCTGTGGGCGGTATCACCCGTGTGGCTGCCCTCGTCGAGCCAGATCTCGACGGTGAAGCTGTGGAACAGGTTCTCGGGAGCGTCGGGCGCCTCCCAGCTGACCATGCCGTGGGCCCGGGCCTCTGATCACTTCACCGCTGAAATGGGTGCCCGGTGGGAGATTCCGCGAATACCGTCCAAAAAGTAGTGACGGTCGCTTCACGGTTCTCGCGAAGCGACCGTCGAGGGGTTGTTATGCGCAGCATACGGCCTTGTCGGGGCCGACCGTCACCGATCTATCCGGCCCGCGATGAAATCCTCGACCGCCTGGTGGGCGTCGTGGTCGCTGTACTGCTTGCGCGGTGACTTCATGAAGTACGCCGACGCGGAGTCCACCGGCCCGGCCACGCCCCGGTCCAGGGCGATCTTGGCGGCGCGCAGCGCGTCGATGATGACCCCGGCCGAGTTGGGCGAGTCCCAGACCTCCAGCTTGAGCTCGGCGTTGAGCGGCGTGTCGCCGAAGGAGCGGCCCTCCAGGCGGATGTACGCCCACTTGCGGTCGGTGAGCCACGGGACGTGGTCCGACGGACCGATGTGGACGTCGCTGCCCTGCATCTCGTGCGGCACCTGGGAAGTGACCGACTGGGTCTTGGAGATCTTTTTGGACATCAGGCGGGAGCGCTCCAGCATGTTCATGAAGTCCATGTTGCCGCCGAAGTTGAGCTGGTAGGTACGCAGCAGCTCGACGCCGCGGTCCTCGAACAGCTTGGCCAGCGCCCGGTGGACGATGGTCGCTCCCACCTGGGACTTGATGTCGTCGCCGACGATGGGCAGGCCCGCGGCGGTGAACTTCTCGGCCCAGTCGGGGCGGGAGGCGATGAACACCGGCAGGGCGTTGACGAACGCGCAACCGGCGTCGATCGCGGCCTGGGCGTAGAAGCGGGCCGCCTCCTCGGAGCCGACCGGCAGGTAGCAGATGACGACCTCGGCGCGGGCGTCCCGCAGTGTCTGGGCGACGTCGACCGGCTCGCCGTCGGCCTCGTCGACGATCTCGTTGTAGTACTGGCCCAGTCCGTCCAGCGTCGGGCCGCGCTGGACGGTGACGCCGGTGGGCGGCACCTCGCAGAACTGGATGGTGTTGTTCTCGCTGGCGACCATGGCCTCGGACAGGTCACGGCCGACCTTCTTGGCGTCCACGTCGAAGGCGGCGACGAACTCGATGTCGCCGACGTGGTAGTCGCCGAACTGTACGTGCATCAGGCCGGGAACCCGGTCCGACGGGTCGGCGGCGCGGTAGTACTCGACGCCCTGCACGAGTGACGAAGCACAGTTGCCCACACCGACAACGGCGACGCGGATGGTACCCATTCTCGGATGCCTCCTATTAGTAGGTAGATACAGCTATTTCGATGAATCAGGTGTTTCGTTGGTGTCGTCCCCGAACGAGACGGACGGTGGCCGTCCGGCCTGCTCGGAGGCGATGATCTCGTTGAGCCAGCGGACTTCGCGTTCGCAGGCTTCCAGGCCGTGACGCTGTAGTTCGAGCGAATAGGCGTCCAGACGTTCGGTGGCGCGGTCGACGGTGTCGCGCAGGGTCTCCCGGCGCTCCTCGACCCGGCGGCGGCGTCCCTCGAGGACCCGCAGTCGCACGGCGGGCTCACAGCGCGAGAAGAAGGCGAAGTGAACGCCGAAACCGGTGTCCTCGAAGGCTTCGGGGCAGGCGGTGGCTATGAGTTCGGCGAACCGTTCCTTGCCCTCCGGGGTGAGGCGGTAGGAGATGCGGCCGCGGCGGCCGGTCAGGGGCGGGGCCTCGCCCGCCGGAGCCGGGGCGTCCTCCACGATCCAGCCGCGCTCGCGCATCTTGCGCAGCGTCGGGTACAGCGAGCCGTAGCTGAAGGTGGCGCGAAAGGCCCCCAGCAGCGTGGTCAGTCGCTTGCGGAGTTCGTAGCCGTGCATGGGGGAGTCATGCAGCAGACCCAGCACCGCCAGCTCCAGCACGATTCCTCCTCGTTATGATCTATGACACATCGATGTATCGAACCGATACATCGACACGTTACCTCACCTATAGCGAACCTTAAATTTCCCCCACTGTTCGTCGAGGTGGGGGCTCATCCGGCTGGCCAAAACGGCCAATAAAACCCGGAGAAATGCGGATAAGCCGGACAGTGTCAATCGCGTTGGCGCGCAAGCCAAGTACGCTGGATCCGTGCATTTGACAACCGCCGACGTGGATTACTCGCTGCAGCGACGTCGTTTGCTGCGCGATGTCCAGTCGGGCCGTGTCGATGTCGCGGAGGTGTGCGACGCGTCTCCGTACCTGGTCAGCGCCTCGAAGTTCCATGGCGAGGAGACCTCACAGCGCTGTCCGATCTGTCGCCGCGAATATCTGTGGCTGGTGCACTATATTTTTGGCGACGAACTGCGTTCCTCCGCAGGACAGGCGCGCGGCCGAGCCGAACTGGCGATGCTGGCGCGCAGTGTCCGCCACTTCGACGTATACGTCGTCGAGGTGTGCCGTGGCTGCGGTTGGAACCACCTGATAAACAGGTTTGCCCTTGGCAGGGACAATCCCACCCCTGAGCCCGCGGCGAGTGTGACCTCCCCGGCTTCGCCCGGCGAAGTGGGACACACCTCTCGCGACATGTCTCGACCCATACGGACGGATACCTAACAACAATGAGCGACTATGGATCGCGGGGCTATGGCAGTGGCTCCGAGGAACACGGCTGGGACGGCGCGGGCCGTAGCCGGGGCTTTGGCGACGGATACGACGACTACGCCCCGCAGCAGCGCGGGCCGGTCAGCGGTGGCGGCGGGTACGGCGACTACGCCCAGCCGGACCCGTACCAGCAGGGCGGGTCGGACCCGTACACGGTCCGCAACCCCTCTCCCCACGACGAACCGGCGACGTCCGGCCGGGCCCGGGTGCCCGGTTCCGACAGCACCGGGCCGGGCCGGGCGCGGGGAAGCGCCCGGGTAGGCGGCAAACGGCCCAACGGATTGTCCGAAGAGGAATCGGAGGACATGAAGAAGGCCAAGAAAAAGAAGAAGCGCCGCCGTCGTCTCATCGCGCTGGCCTGTGTCATGGTCATGTTCCTCGGCATCGGGACCGTCGCGGGAACGCTGTTCTTCCAGAACGTTCCACTGCCCAAGGAGATCATCGAGGCGGAGCTGGACCGCAACACGGAGATCACCTACGCGGGCGGCAAGGAGATGGGCCGAATCGGGACCGAACAGGGCAACCGCTCGCTCGTCAACGTCCACGAGGGCAACAAGAAGGCCGAGAAGAAGAACGACGTTCCGCCCCACGTCAAGTACGCGCTGCTGGCGATGGAGGACCGCAAGTTCTACGAACACGACGGCATCGACTTCTGGGGCGTCATGCGGGCGCTCGTCAACAACGTCACCGGTGGTAGCCGACAGGGTGCGTCCACATTGACGCAGCAGTACGTGGGAACGGTGTCGCAGATCCGCGGTGACGGCACCGGCTACTACACCAAGGCCAAGGAAGCCGTCATGGCCATGAAGATGGACGACGAGTACTCCAAGGACGAGATCATCGAGCACTATCTCAACCTGGTCTACATGGGACGCGGCTCCTACGGTCTCGGCGCGGCCGTCAAGGCCTGGTTCGGCAAGAAGCAGACGGTCAAGGAGCTCACCCCCTCACAGGCCGCGGTCATCTTCGCGCAGGTGAAGGCGCCCGACGGCAGCTTCGACCCGGTCAAGGCCGGTACCGACAAGGGCTTGAAGGAACGCTGGAAGTACGCCCTGAAGGGCATGGTCTCCAAAGGCTGGCTGGACAAGTCCGAGCAGGAGAAGTACCTCGAGGCCGGGCTGCCCAAGACCGAGAAGATCAAGGGTCTGACGGCCAGCGCCGGAGCCGATGAACCCACCGGCTTCGTGTCCCACGGCCAGATCCTCGAGGAGGCCGAGGACAACTACGGTCTCGACGAACGCGACATCCGGTCCGACGGTTACAAGATCGAGACCACCATCAACCCGGAACTGCAGAAGATCGCCGAGAACGTCGCCAGCACGTCCAAGGGCTCGGCCATGAAGGACCAGAAGGAGAACCTGAGAGCCGCACTGGTGGCCATCAACCCGACGAACGGGGAAGTGGTGGCGTACTACGGCGGCAGTGACAAGGGCACCGACCACGACAAGGCCAAGGCCCTCCACCCGCCAGGCTCCTCGTTCAAGGAGATCACCGTGGCGGCGGCGATCGACGCCGGCTGGGGGCCGGAGTCGCGTTGGGACGGTTCATCGCCCAGGGAATTCACGGAAACCAAGCGTGAGGTCAACAACGCCGGCGAGAACGACAACAGCGAACCCAACATCTCGCTCAAGGACGCGACCCGTCAGTCCCTGAACACTCCGATGTACTCGATCGCGAACGAGCTGGGCGCCAACACGATCGTCAAACTGGCTCAGAAAATGGGCGTCGAGAAGATGCAGGTTCTGGTCAAGAAGGGTGATGGCGAGGACGAGTTCGAGCCGGAGACCTTCAACCTGGACAGCAAGAAGGTTCAGAAACTGCTGGACGATCCGAACCCGCGTAGGTTCGCGGACAACGAGGTCGGGTTCGGCCAGTACCCGGTGTCTGTTGTGGACATGGCGGCGGTCAACGCGACGCTGGCCTCCGAGGGCGTCTACCACGAGACCCACTTCATCAAGAAGATCACCAACGCCGACGGCGAAGTGGTGGAGCCGATCAGGGACCTGGCCAAGGACGGGGCGCTGGACACCCCCGTCGCCCGCGACGTCACCGACATCCTCACGGGTGTCAGTCCCAAGAACATGCCGGGCAACAAGTTCCCCAGTAACAACCAGACCTTCGCCGCCAAGTCCGGCACCTGGGAGCGCGACTGCGGCGACGACTGTGACGAGAACTCGTCGATCTCCTTCAGCGGTTACGTTCCCGAACTGGCCGCGGCCGCCTGGGTGGGTGACAAACAGAACGAGAACGGCAGCGTCAAGGACGTCAACAACCAGCCCGCCTACGGCGCCGGAATCTCCGGTGACGTGTGGGCGCAGTTCATGGACCAAGCCGTGCAGGTCGAGAAGTTCAACACCAAGAAGGCCTTCACCCACGGTCCCGGTGGAACCGGTTCCAAGCCGAGCGAAGTCGGCGGTGGCGACGAAGGTGATGAGGGCGACGAGGGTGATGAGGGCGACGACACCGACACGCCCAGCTGCGACCCGGCTGACCCGGAGTGCCAGGGCGGCGGCTCGCCCAGCTGCGACCCGGCTGACCCGGAGTGCCAGGGCGGCGGCTCGCCCAGTTGCAACCCGGCTGACCCGGAGTGCCAGGGCGGCGGCGATCCGAGCTGTGAACCGCTGTGCCCCGGCAACGACAGGGTGGCCGGAGACCGGGTTCGCCCCGCCGGTTACCACGGCGCCAACGATTCCGGACCCATGCACCGCTACGCGATCCGCGAGGACTATCGGCAGTATTAGTCGTTAGCCGTCCGATACGACTCGGGCCCGGTCACCGTGAAGGTGACCGGGCCCGACATCGTTGTGGTGCTTAGAAGGCCGCTTCCGGAACGTCCATCACCGACAGGTCGGCGGCTTCGACGATCTTGCGGTCGGAGTGCAGCCGGGGCAGCACCTCGGCGGCGAAGAACTTCGCCGCGGCGACCTTGCCGGTGTAGAAGTCGGCGTCGGCGCCCTCGGCACCGGCGTCCAGCTTCGCCTGCGCGACCTCGGCCTGGCGGCCCAGCAGCCATCCGATGACGACGTCGCCCATGGCCAGCAGCAGCCGCCGGGAGTGCAGCCCGGCCTTGTACAGCTCGCGCGGCTGGCCCTGCTGCGAGGCGCCCAGCGCGGTGCCCAGCGAGCCGAGCATGGCCTGCGCGTTCTCCAGCGCCTCACCGAGCGAGGCCCGGATGCCCTTGAGCGATTCGGGGCCGTCGGCGCCCAGCCACTGCCCGATCTCGGTGGCGACGGTGCCCAGCGCGACGCCGCCGTCCTTGACGATCTTGCGGAACAGGAAGTCGAGACTCTGGATCGCGGTGGTGCCCTCGTAGAGGGTGTCGATCTTGGAGTCGCGGACGTACTGCTCGATCGGGTAGTCCTGCAGGAAGCCGGAACCACCGAAGGTCTGCAGCGATTCCGAGCTGAGCAGTTCGTAGGCCCGTTCGGAGCCGCAGCCCTTGATGATGGGCAGCAGCAGGTCGGAGACCCGTGCGGCCAGCTTCTCGGTCTCGGCGTCGCCGGCGTCCTCGGCGATGCGCTGCTTGTCCTGCCAGGACGCGGTGTAACACACCAGCGCCCGCAGGCCCTCGGCGTAGGACTTCTGCATCAGCAGCGAGCGCCGTACGTCCGGGTGGTTGGTGATGGTCACCCGCGGCGCGGACTTGTCGGTGGACCGCAGCAGGTCCGCCCCCTGCACGCGGGACTTGGCGTACTCCAGCGCGTTGAGGTAACCCGTCGACAGGGTCGCGATCGCCTTGGAGCCGACCATCATCCGGGCGTACTCGATGATGAGGAACATCTGCCGGATGCCCTCGTGCTTCTCGCCCATCAGCCAGCCCTTGGCGGGATGCTTCTCGCCGAAGGTCAGCTCACACGTGGTGGAGACCTTGAGCCCCATCTTGTGCTCGACGTTGGTGGCGTAGACACCGTTGCGGTCGCCGAGTTCGCCGGTCTCCGCGTCGAAGTGGAACTTCGGCACCACGAACAGGCTCAGGCCCTTGGTACCCGGTCCGCCGACACCGTCCACACCGACCGGACGGGCCAGGACATAGTGGATGATGTTGTCGGTCAGGTCGTGTTCGCCCGAGGTTATGAACCGTTTGACGCCCTCGATGTGCCAGGAACCGTCCGGCTGCTGGTAGGCCTTGGCGCGGCCAGCGCCCACGTCGGAACCGGCGTCCGGCTCGGTGAGGACCATGGTGGCGCCCCACTGCTTGTCGGCGAACAGCTTCGCCCACTTCTTCTGCTCCTCGGTGCCCTCGCGCTCCAGCGTGTGCGCGAAGCTCGGGCCCGCGGCGTACATCCACAGCGCCGGGTTGGACCCCAGGACCATGTCGGCGAAGGCCCACCACAGGGTGCGCGGCGCGTTGGTGCCTCCCAGCGCCGGTGGCACGTCCAGGCGCCAGTACTCCGACTCCATCATCGTGCGGTAGGCCTTCTTGAAGCCCTCCGGCAAGGTGACGCTGTTGGTGGCCGGGTCGAATACCGGCGGATTGCGGTCGGAATCCTCGAACGGCTCCGCGAGATCCTTCTCCGCGATGCGCGAGACCTCTCGCAGGATGTCCCTGGCGGTGTCCTCGTCGATGTCGGAGTACAGCCCCTTGCCCATGGTGCTCGCGGTGTCGAACACCTCGAAGAGGTTGAACTCGAGGTCACGCAGGTTGCTCTTGTAGTGGGTCATTCCCAGCCTCCTACTGCTTAGTAACACAAGCTTATTACCGACCGGTAACTTCGGCAACCCGGGACCCGGAACCTGGGACGTATGGGGCGGGAGTTGCGGCCATTTGTCGGATAGCTGACACATTGATGACCGTCACCATCTGTGGGCCCGTTCGTTGTTTCTGGTGAGGGGGAAGTGATCGGCGGCGGCCACCGTCTAGGCGTGGTGAGGCGTGGCCCCCGCCGATCGCCACCCCCGGCCAGAAGAAGAGGAGGGCGATAACGATGTTCGTCAAGCTCCTGATGAGCTGGGCCCTGACCCGGCGGTCCTACGTAGGACGACACCGATTCCCGCGCAATGACCAGGGGCATCGCGCCGCTGACGATCCCGAGACTCAGCGGATCCCCCCAAGCGCCTGACCTTTCGCGGGCGGCGGCCTCGGTCATGGCCGTCGCCCTTGGTCCTCTTAGACGGCAAGGGTTTCGGAGGTGTCGTCGTGCCAGCTGGTGCCCGCGTCGGAGTCGGAACCGATGTACTCCACCAGCATCAGCGCGATGTCGTCGCCCAGCGGCCCGCCCACCCAGGAGCGCAGTGCGCTCTCCAGCGAGGCGAGCGCGTCGACGATGGAACCGTGGCCCAACGGCGCCCAGGCGCGTTCCGACAACGGGAAGAACACCCCGTCCCGGCGGGCCTCGGCCAGGCCGTCGGTGTACAGCAGCAGCCGGTCGCCCGGCTCCATCCGCACCGTCAGCGGTTTGGCCACCGGCATGAACCCCAGCGGCGGCGCGGCGGCCGGAGGCTCAAGCGGCTCAAGCTTTCCCTGCCGCAACAACAGCGGCGGCGGATGTCCACAGTTGAGTATCGTGAGGATGCCGCCGCGCATCTCCAGGAACGCCGCGGTGACGAAGTCCTCGTCCCCGGCGCCCCGGGCCACCGCACGGTCCAGATCGGACACCACGGTGCGCAGGTCCGAGCGCTCGTAGGCGACGTGCCGGAACGAACCCAGCACCGTCGAGGCCAGCCGCACCGCGGGCAGCCCCTTGCCGCGCACGTCCCCGATGATCAGCCGGGCACCGTAGGGCGTGTCGATCGCCTCGTACAGGTCACCGCCGATGTCGGCGTGATCGCTGGCCGACACGTACCGTCCGGCCAGCTCCAGCTGCCCCACGATGGGCCCGATGGGACGCAGCACCGCCTGCTGCGCCACCGAGGCCAGCCGCGACAGCGCCGACCAACGGCGCTGCTGTCGTTGCCGGACAACCGACACGACCACCGCGCTGCCCGCCGACACCACCAGGGTGGCCAGGTCCATCAACAGCGGCATCGGGATCTCGGACAGCTCCTGATCGCCGGTCAGGATCAGGATCGCGCCCAGGGCCAGGCACACCGCACCCAGCGCCGCGACCGGCCGCCAGCCCGCGAAGGCGGCGGCGATGAAGGGCGGCAGCACCAACAGCGACGGCACATCCGGGCCGGGCCCGGCCGCCAGATCGACGATGACGATAAGGACGAGAAGAACGATGGCAGCGCCGAGACTGGTGCGCGCGTCAGCACGCACCAGCCAGGGAGCACCGTTCTTAGCCATCGTTGTCGCGCCTGAAAGAAAGTATGTGAATAGCACCTGCCATCCACAGCATGCCTTGACAGCGGCCGCATTGCATCAGATTGTGCCCCGGCGTTTCGGCGCTATTTCTTTGGCCGAACGGATAGGTAATGTTGACTTCCGCCCTGTTCACGGGCTGAAGTGCGGTAAGGACCCGTGAGCGAAACGACCATGACGAGCCCCCGAAACGATGGCATGCTGGATCGGTGCGACCCGAGTTTCGGCTGGAATCATATGACAGTGAGGTTGTCCGGCACCTCAACACGGCGGTGCAACGCGAATACCACCGCCGATACGGCGGCGGGGACGAGACCGTCCTGGCCGCCGCCGATTTCGTACCTCCCAACGGTGCCTTCTTCGTGGCCTACCTGGACGGCGAACCGGTGGCCAGCGGCGCCTGGCGCTCCCACGGCGAGTCCGACGCCGAGATGAAGCGCCTGTACGTCGTCGACACCGCCCGTGGCCTGGGGTTGGCCCGCTCCATGGTGGCGCTGCTGGAGGAGAACGCCGCCGCGGCCGGTCGCGCCCGGATGATCCTGGAGACCGGCACCGAACAGCCGGAGGCGCTGGCACTGTACGCGTCGCTGGGCTACGCGCCCGTGGAACCCTTCGGCTTCTACGCCAATGAGGAGGGTGCGCGACACCTGGGCAAGGCACTTTCCGGCCACAATCCACACCTCACCCACAAAACCGGTACAACCGCCGCCTGAAAACGCTTTCACGCCCTTTTACCTGGCAGATGATCATGGCAGGCTGACCTCACCCCCGAGTGAAGGAAAGCCCCATGAAGAGAAGAACCATGCTCACCGGCGCGATCGGTCTGACCGTCGCGGGTGGTCTGATGACCGCCGGTACCGCGCTGGCCAGCACCCCGACCACCAACGGCGTCTCGCCGGTCAAACCGGCCCCGGCCGGCTCCAACGGCGTCCAGGTCGCCACCAAGGTCGTCAGTGGACGCAACAGCAAGTTCCCGGTGCTGCGCACCGAACGCGTCGACACCAAGGTCGAGAAGGTCCTCGAAGTCGACTACCAGGTCCAGGAGACCGGCTACTGGTGCGGCCCCGCCGCCACCCGCATAGCCCTGTCGGCCCGCGTCGAGGTCCCCAACCAAGCCACCCTCGCCGCCGAACTGGGCACCCACGAGGGCGGCACCGACCACATCAGCCAGGTCACGACGGTCATGAACAACCGCATCGACACCGGCACCTACTACACCATCGAGATGCCGAACGACCCGCCCACGCAGGGGCAGGTCGACAAACTGTGGGCGGACGTCACCGCCGACATCGACAACGGCTTCGCGATCGTGGCGAACATCGTCGCGCCGCCCGGCAACCAGCCGCCCGGCTACCCACCCGACCAGACCATCTACCACTACTTCTCGGTCATCGGCTACAACTCGGACCAGAACACGGTGCTGATCGGCGACTCCGCCTCGTTCAGCGGTTACCAGATCTACTGGCTGACCTTCCACCAGCTGTCCACGCTGATCCCGCCGAAGGGCTACTCGGCCTGAGCCGCGCCAACCCGGTACCGGTGCGCAGCCGATACACCCGACGACAACACGAACGCCGAGGCCGTTTCGGCCTCGGCGTTCTCCGTGGAGCGAATGACGGGAATCGAACCCGCGTATTCAGCTTGGGAAGCTGATGTTCTGCCATTGAACTACATTCGCGTGGGGTCCTACTTTAACCAATCGGAGCGGGTTGGGCGATGCGGGTCCGGGGGTGATTACCGTGATCTGGCCCTGGGTAGGCTCTCGGGCATGTTGCTGTCGGACCGGGACATTGTCGCTTCGATGAAGGACGGGCGGCTGGGGGTGGAGCCGTTCGCTCCGGAGCTCATTCAGCCGTCGAGTGTGGACGTACGCTTGGACCGGTGGTTCCGGGTGTTCAACAACCAGAAGTACACCCACATCGATCCGTCGAAGCAGCAGGACGAGTTGACCTCGCTGTCGGAGGTGGACGAGGGTGAGTCGTTCGTGCTGCACCCCGGGGAGTTCGTGCTCGCCTCGACGTTGGAGGTCATCACGTTGCCCGACGATCTGGCGGCGCGGTTGGAGGGGCGCAGTTCGCTGGGGCGGCTGGGGTTGCTGACGCACTCGACCGCCGGGTTCATCGATCCGGGGTTCAGTGGGCACATCACCCTGGAACTGTCGAATGTGGCGAACCTGCCGATCTCGCTGTGGCCCGGTATGAAGATCGGGCAGATGTGCCTGTTCAAGCTGTCGTCGCCGGCCGAGCATCCCTACGGGTTCGCCGAGTACGGGTCGCGGTATCAGGGGCAGCGTGGGCCGACGGCCAGTCGGGCCTATCGCAATTGGCAGACCTGGCCCACCGTCTACGACGGGCAGTGAGTCGGGCGGGGGCGGCCTCGCATAATATTCGGAAAAATGCCGCGAAACGGACGAATCGCTACTAGCGTCCCCGGCATGGATATTTCACAGAGTTTCCAGACTTTGATGAACCAGATCGCGGGCTTCCTGCCCACGGCGCTGGTCTTTGTGGCGACGATCATCATCGGCTGGATCGTCGCCAAGGTCCTGCGCAAGGTGGTCACGAAACTGCTGGCCCGCGTCGGACTGGATCGAGCGGCGGAGCGCGGCGGGCTGCGCCGCTTCACCGGCAAGTACACCATGAGCGAGATGGTCGGGCTGCTTGTCTACGCGGCGGTCTGGCTGTTCACGCTGCAACTGGGCTTCGGCTGGTTCGGCACCAACCCGGTCAGCACGATGATCAACTCCGTGATCGCGTTCCTGCCGCAGGTGTTCGTCGCGCTGATCATCATGGTCGTCGCGTTCGCGATCGCCAACATGGTCTTCGACCTGGTCTCCAGCGCCATGTCGTCGGTCTCCTATGGACGCCCGTTGGCGCGGGTCGCGCAGGTGATGATCATCGCGATCGCCGCCGTTGCCGCGCTCAACCAGATCGGGGTGGCCACGACCGTGACCATGCCGGTGCTGATCACCGTCCTGGCGATGATCGCGGGGGTCGTCGTCGTGGGTGTCGGTGGCGGTCTGATCGCGCCGATGCGGTCGCGCTGGGAGCGGATCCTCAACAGCGCCGAGGCCGAGGCCGGGAACCTGAAGACGCAGATGTCGAACCGGCAGTCCAGCCCCGAGTTCGGGCAGCAGGCGTACACGTCCCAGCAGTACAGCCAGGAGGGCGCGGACACGCAGCAACAGCAGCAGTACCAGCAGCAGACCGGTGGCGGGCAGCAGTACTACACGCCGCCGACCGAGCAGCCGCCACAGCCGCCGACCGGCGCCTGAGCGACGCGGGAACTCTTCTTAGAGCGGGCCCGAAGGGGGCCCGCTTTCACTGTGCCGGTTCCAGCCGCACCACGATGGCCTTGGACGTGGGCGTGTGCGAGCCGGTCGCGGTGGCGTCCAAGGGAACCAGCGGGTTCGCCTCCGGGAAGTAGGTGGCCGCGCAGCCGCGCGCGATCGGATAGGCCACCACCCGGAAGTCGCGGACGCGGCGGGTGCTGCCGTCCTGCCACTCGCTGACCAGGTCGACGTGCGAGCCGTCGGCGACGCCCAGCGCGGTCAGGTCGTCGGCGTGCGCGAACACGACCCGGCGGCCGTTCTTGACGCCCCGGTAACGGTCGTCGAGGCCGTAGATCGTGGTGTTGTACTGGTCGTGGCTGCGCAGCGATTGCAGCAGCAGCCGTCCCTCGGGAACCTCGATGGTGGACAGTTCGTTGGCCGTGAACCGCGCCTTGCCGTCCGGGGTGTCGAAGCGCCGGGCGTCGCGGGGTGGATGCGGCAGGGTGAAGCCGCTGCCGCGCACCCGGCGCTCGTAGTCGTCGAAGCCCGGGACCACCCGCGCGATGCGTTCCCGCACCGCCCGATAGTCGTCCATGAAGGACTTCCAGGGGATGGTGTCGCCCAGCAGTTCCCGGCCCAGGCGGCACAGGATCGCCACCTCGCTGAGCAGGAACGGCGAGGCCGGGGCCAGTCGTCCCCGGGAGGCGTGCACCCGGCTCATCGAGTCCTCGACGGTGACCGACTGCGGTCCGGCGGTCTGGTGGTCGTGTTCGGTGCGGCCCAGCGTCGGCAGGATCAGCGCGGTCCGTCCGCACACCACATGGGAGCGGTTGAGGGTGGTGGAGATGTGGACGGTCAGATCGCAGCCGCGCAGCGCCTTCTCGACCACCGCGGTGTCGGGACCGGCGGCGGCGAAGTTGCCGCCCAGGCCGACGAAGATCCTGGCCCGGCCGTCGCGCATCGCCCGGATCGCGTCCACGGTGTGGAAGCCGGGCTCGCGGGGCACCTGGATGCCGAACTCGCGTTCCAGCGCGTCGGTCCACGGCGGCGGGATCTCGGTGATGCCCATCGTCCGGTCGCCCTGGACGTTGCTGTGCCCGCGCACCGGGCACAGCCCGGCGCCCGGTTTGCCGATCATGCCGCGCAGCAGCTGGACGTTGACGATCTCGCGGATCGTGGCCACCGCGTCGCGGTGCTGGGTCAGGCCCATCGCCCAGCACACGATCGTGGCGCCCGAGTCGGCGAAGGCGCGGGCGGCTTCGGTTATCTCCTCGCGGGTGAGGCCGGTGGTCGTCTCGACCGCCTTCCAGTCCAGCGGGGTTTCGGCGTAGGCGGCGTAGCCGGAGGTGTGCTCGTCGATGAAGGCCCGGTCCTCGGCCTTCCACTCGCGCAGCAGCGAACCGATGGCCGCGAACAGGGCCTGGTCGCCGCCGCCCCGGATCCGCAGGAACTGGTCGGTCAGCTGGGTGCCGCCCCCGGCTAGGCCGCGCAGCGTCTGCGGGTTCTTGAAGTTCAGCAGCCCCGCCTCCGGCAGCGGGTTGACGGCGATGATCCTGGCGCCGCCCCGTTTGGCCTTCTCCAGCGCCGTCAGCATGCGCGGATGGTTGGTGCCCGGGTTCTGGCCCACGACGACGATCAGCTCGGCGCGATGGATGTCCTCAAGGGTCACCGAGCCCTTGCCGATCCCGATGGTGCCCGCCAGCGCCACCCCGGAGGACTCGTGGCACATGTTGGAGCAGTCGGGCAGGTTGTTGGTGCCGTAGGCGCGCGCCAGCAGCTGGTAGAGGAACGCGGCCTCGTTGGAGGTGCGGCCGCTGGTGTAGAACAGCGCCTCGTCGGGGCTGTCGAGTTCGCGCAGGCCCCGGGCCAGCAGCGCCAGCGCGTCGTCCCAGGAGATCGCCTCGTAGTGGTCGCTGCCGGGACGGCGGACCATCGGGTGCGTGACCCGGCCGCTGCGGCCCAGCCGGTGGTCGTCCCAGGCGGCCAGTTCCGAGATCGGATGGGTGGCGAAGAACTGCGGGTCGACGTGGTGGCGGGTGGTCTCCTCGGCCACCGCCTTGGCGCCGTTCTCGCAGAACTCGGCCCGGCTGCGGTCGTCGGGTTCCGGCCAGGCGCAGCCGGGACAGTCGAAGCCGTCCACCTGGTTGATGCGCAGCAACGCCCGCGAACCCCGCGCCACCCCCGGCTTGCCCCAGGCGTAACGCAGTCCGGCCACGATGCCGCCCAGTCCTGCGGCTTTGGCTTGCGGCTCACCGACTCGCGGCTCGCCATGTGGTTTCTCGGCGCGTGACATACAGCCTCCTCTTCCCCATAATGCGCCTACGCGGCGACACGTGTCCCACGGCGGTAAGTAATGTCCTTCGACATGGAGGACAACGCACCGGATCTGACCGCGAAGGTCGCCACGGCGTGGCGCGACTTCACCGCAGCCCTCGCCGCGGTGCTGTCCGGGCTGCCCGTGGGTGCCGATTTGGCGCTCATCCTGGACCCGACGACGTCCGGCACCGGCAACGCGGTGTACGACGTGTCGGTCACCGTACCGGCCGCCGGGCAGATTCGCGCGGACGCGACCAGCAACGCCACGCTGCCGGGCACGGCGCAGCTGGGGCGGCGCGCCGTCGGCCAGCTGGTGGCGCTGGGCTGGCAGCCGCCCGGGGTCATCGACGACAGCGCCGACCGGTTCGCGCTCAGTTCCACGGCGGCGGAATCGGAGGAGCTGGCCAACATCGTGGCCCGCACCATGCGCGACGTGTACGGCGCTCCGCATCCGGCGTTCCTGACCTACGACTACCGCGACAGCGCCGGGATCGAGGGCACCGAGCTGATGCTGCCGCCCGCCCGCCGGATGCCGCCCCCCACCGAGGGGGAGCTGACCGACCCGAGCACGGCCCCGACGGTGCCCTCGGACGCGGGTTCGCTGGCCGAGGTGGTCGCGACCGTGGTCGCCGCGATGCAGGACACCACGCCCGCGCATCTGGCCATCGACGACAACGGCGAGATCAGCCTGCGGGCCGGTTCGGCGATGGTGTTCATCAAGCCGATGGACCGTCCGGCGATCGTCGACGTCTACTCGCCGCTGCTGACCGAGGTGGCCCCCAACGAGCGGCTGTACCGGGAACTGTCCGAACTGACCCGACGGCTCCCCATCGGCCGTCTGTACTATGCGGACGGTACTATGTGGGCTTCGGTGCCGGTGTACGGCCGCGATTTCCAGCCACGGCACCTGATGCTGGCGGTCGAGTCGATGACCCGGCTGGCCGACGAACTCGACGACCGCCTGCAACTGAAGTTCGGCGGCCGCCGCTTCTTCGACCAGAAGGCCATCGAGGAAGCCCCCGAGGACGCACCCCCGACAGGCATGTACCTGTAACCGACGGGTCTAGCGGTCGAGGAACTTGGTCATGCGGCGGTGCTTGTCCTCGTCGTCGAACAGCAGCGACTGCGCCGCCAGGTCCACGGCGGGGTGGGCGCCTTCGGCGTCCACCGCCAGCTTGGTGAGTCGCAGCGCCAACGGTGAGGCCTTGGCGATCTGGTCCAGCAGCTCGTGGGCGGTGTCGAACAGCGCTTCGGGGGCGACGACGCGGCTCACCAGCCGGGCGCCGAGCGCCTCGGTGGCGTCCATGCGGCGGCCGGTGAACAGCAGTTCCTTGGCCAGGCTCTCGCCCACCAGTTCGGGCAGCCGCCAGGTGGCGCCCGCCCCCGCCATGATGCCCAGCCGCACCTCGGGTTGGCCGAAGACGGCGCGGTCGGTGCAGACGCGAATGTCGCACGCGTAGGCCAGTTCGGCGCCGCCGCCCAGCGCCGGGCCGTCGATGGCCGCCACCGTCGGGAGCGGGAGGGCCCGGATGCGGCGGAACAGGGCGGAGTTGATGGCGCGCAACGCGTCCAGGCTGGTGCGGTCGCGCAGTTGCGCGATGTCGGCTCCGGCCGCGAAGATGCCGTCCGCCCCGCCGGTGAACAGCGCCAGCCGTGGCCGGTCCTCAAGGGAGGCACACACCGCGTGCAGTTCGTCCACCATGTCCTGGTCGATGGCGTTGCGTTTGGCGGCGCGGTTCAGCCGCACCACGAGCCGGTCGGAGCGTTCCTCGACCAGCAGGGTCGAAAAGCTCATCCCTCGACCTTCTTCCCGTCGACCCAGGTGTAGAAGCCCTGGCCGCTCTTCTTGCCCAGCTTTCCCTGCGCGACAAGGTCGATGAGGGTGCGCGGCGGCTCGAACCGGTCGCCGTAGGCGGCCTGCAGGCTGCGGGCGATGTCCAGCCGGACGTCCAGACCCACCACATCGCTCAGTTCGAGCGGGCCCATCGGGTGCCGGTAGCCCAGTGACATCGCCTTGTCGATGTCGGCGGCCGAGGCCACTCCCGATTCCAGCATCCGGATCGCCTCCAGTCCGAGCGCGTTGCCCAGTCGCGAGGTCGCGAATCCCGGGGAGTCGCGCACCACCACCGGTTCCTTGCCGAGCCGCCGCGCCACCGCCAGGGCCGCCTCGCGGGAGGCGTCCGAGGTCTTGTCGCCGATCACGATCTCCAGCAATGCCATGGCGTACACGGGATTGAAGAAGTGCAGCCCGCAGAACCGTTCCGGCGCCTCCAACCGGGCGGCCAGTGAGTCGATGGAGATGCTGGAGGTGTTGGACGCCAGCAACTCCGGCCGCAGCTGTTCGGCGGCGGCGAGCACCTGGTGCTTCAGCTCCGGACGCTCCGGTACCGCCTCGACGAACACCGCCGGTTCGGGATCGACGTCGGTGAATTCAGTCACAAGGCGCAGTCGCTCAAGCGTGGCCGCGGCTTCCTCCGAAGTGCTGCGTCCCCGCTCCACCGCCTTTCGCGCCCAGTCGCGGATACCGTCCACAGCTGCCCGTCCCCGGGCTTCGTCGATCTCCACAAGGGTCACCTCGTACCCACTGCCAGCTGCGACATAGGCGATACCGGCACCCATCGTCCCGGCACCGGCCACCGCGAACCGCTGTGACATGACAACACGACCTTTCCTCAACTGAGCGTCGCGGATCACGGTACCGGCCGACGAGGATCACACCGCCGACCGGCCGCGAACGAACTAGCGTGACTTCACGTGGACCCCCTCGCCCTGCTCCTGGTCGGTGCCGCCGCCGTCTGTCACGCCCTGTGGAACCTGGCGGCCAAACGCGCCTCCGACGGCGGGCCGGTGTTCGTGTGGCTCAACACCGTCGCCTCGGCCGTCATCTACCTGCCGCTCGTGGCAGTACTGGTCGTCATCCAGCCGCCCCGGTGGAACTGGACGCTGCTGGTGGCCATCCTCGTCACCGGAATACTCCACAGTGGCTATTCGGTGATCCTGCAGCGCGGCTACCAGCACGGCGACCTGTCGGTGGTCTACCCGCTGGCCAGGGGCACCGGCCCGGCGCTGTCGGTCGGCTTCGCCATCGTCTTCCTGGGCGAACGCCCCGGCCTGATCGGCTTCCTCGGCGCGCTCGGGGTGGTGGCGGGCATCCTCGTCATCGGCCTCGGCAAGGCCGGGAAGGGAACCAAACTCACCGCCGGAATCGGTTACGGTCTGCTGACCGGTGTGTTCATCGCCTCATACACGGTGTGGGACGCGTGGGCCGTGGGCCCGCTAGCCATCTCGCCGATCCTGTACGACTGGGGCAACAACATCGTCCGGGGCACGATCCTCACCCCCTACGCGCTGCGCCGACGCGCCGAGATCCGCCGAGTCTGGACGCAACACCGCTCCTCGGTGTTCATCGTCGCCACCATCGCCCCGGCCGCCTACATCCTCGTCCTGTTCGCCTACCGCTTCGCCCCCGTCAGCCTCGTCGCCCCGGCCCGCGAACTCAGCATCGTCATCGGCAGCGTCTTCGCGTGGCTCCTGTTGCGCGAACCCCAAGCGGGACGGCGCATCGCCGGAGCGGTCGTCGTCCTGCTGGGAGTGGCCGCGCTGGCCGTCGCCAGATGAGTGCGACCCCCTGTTGGCGAACCCCGAAACCATCACGTATGCTTTCGTAGCCTCCGACGGCGCGCAGACGGTGGCAGGCGAAAGTCATCGAATATGACAAGCGACCACTTGTGGCCGTATGGCATGATGGCCAAGCGCCCCCATCGTCTAGTGGCCTAGGACGCCGCCCTTTCAAGGCGGTAGCACGGGTTCGAATCCCGTTGGGGGCACGCAAGACCGAACAAGGTCCCGTGGAGCAGCATGGAGTGCTCGCCGCCCTGTCAAGGCGGAGGCCGCGGGTTCAAATCCCGTCGGGACCGCAGGTGAAAGCACCAGCCGCAAGGCTGGTGCTTTTCTTTTTGGGAAAGTTCTCGCTCGCGCCCATCCGGGCTGGGCCGGGTGACGAATACCGGTCATGAGCACCCGAGGAAGAAGCGCCGTCGCCGGACTGGCGTGTGCGGCCGTCGCCATCGGTGTGGCCGAGTTGGCCGCGGCGGTCGTGACGCCCGCGAGTGCTCCGGTGGTGGCCGTCGGCGCGGCGGTCATCACGTTCACGCCGGAACCCGTCAAGGAATTCGCGATCGCGGTGTTCGGGGTGTACGACAAGCTCGCGCTCGTGGCCGGGATCGGGTTGATACTGGCGATCATCGCCGCTGTCATCGGCGTGGCGTGTGCGCGGCGTCCGTGGATTGGTTACGGGGGACTGGCGGGGTTCGGTCTGTTGGGCGTCGTCGCCGCGGTGACCCGACCCGGTTCGTCACCGTGGTGGGCGCTGCCGTCCCTGATCGGTGTGCTGGCCGCGATGCTCGCGTTGCGGTTGGTGTTCCGGCGACGAGTGGCCTTGGACGGGCCCGAAACCGCACGACCACCGGTTCCGGGCCGCGACGTCGACCGACGGGGGGTTCTCATCGGATTCGGCGTCGCCGGGGTGGCGGGCCTGGCCGGATGGCGGGTGGGGGGAACCGATGACATCGAGCGGATTCGCTCGACCATCGAACTGCCGCGTGCCAGGTCCGTCGGCCCCTCGGCGGTCGGGAAAGCCTTGGACGTCAAGGGGATCACGCCTTATCTGACCGACACCGCGAACGACGGTTTCTATCGCATCGACACCGCGCTGACCCTGCCGCGCATCGATCCGGGGAAGTATCGGCTCCGGATCGGCGGCCGGGTGGCGGAACCGTTGAGCTTGTCCTATCAGGAGCTGTTGGACCTGCCGTTGGTCGAACGCGAGATCACGCTGTCCTGTGTGTCCAACGAGGTGGGCGGGGAGTTGGCGGGCACCGCGCGCTGGCTCGGGGTTCCGTTGAAGGACCTGTTGGACATGGTGAAGCCGGATGCCGGTGCCGACCAGATCGTCGGCAGGTCCGCGGATGGCTGGACCTGCGGCACTCCGACGAAGGTGTGCTCTGACGGCCGCGACGCGATGCTGGCCGTCGGCATGGACGGTGAACCGCTGCCGATCCGGCACGGTTTTCCGGTGCGGATGCTCGTGCCCGGCCTGTACGGGTACGTGTCGGCCACCAAGTGGCTCGTCGAACTCGAACTGTCCAGTTTCGACGACTTCGACGCGTACTGGGTGCGCCGGGGCTGGGACGCGGAG
Organism: Stackebrandtia nassauensis DSM 44728; assembly: GCF_000024545.1. Classification (GTDB taxonomy): domain Bacteria; phylum Actinomycetota; class Actinomycetes; order Mycobacteriales; family Micromonosporaceae; genus Stackebrandtia; species Stackebrandtia nassauensis. The sequence continues at coordinate 6,264,739 of NC_013947.1, read as the reverse complement.
GCTCCCATCAAGACCTTCTCCCGCATCGACACTCCCACCGCGACCAAACGTGTCAAGCCGGGGCGCACTCCCGTCGCGGGCATCGCCTGGGCGCAGCGTCGGGGCATCGGCGCCGTCGAGGTGCGGGTGGACGACGGCGACTGGCGCGAAGCCGAACTGGCGCCGGTCATCAGTACCGACACCTGGCGGCAGTGGGTTCTCGCATGGGACGCCACCCCCGGCCGCCATCGGCTGGAAGTGCGCGCCACCGACGAATCCGGTGACACCCAACCCGAGAAGCGGGTCACGCCGTTTCCCAACGGCGCCACCGGCTGGCACTCCGTACTCGTCAACGTCGAATGACCGCCACGGGGAACGGTTCCCCTTGGCCCACAAAGAAAGGCATAGAAGTGAAATCCTCACTGTCAACCCGAATCGCGGCGCTTGCCGCCGTCGCCGGACTCGCGTTCACGCTGACCGCCTGCTCCGGGGACTCCGGCGCCGACGACAAGAAGGCGAACGACGACCAGTCGCAGGCCAAGGACTCCGATTCCGAATCCGACACCGGCCAGGCATTCGGTCCCGCCTGCGCCGACATTCCCAAGGACGGCGACGGCAGCTTCGACGGCATGGCCAAGGACCCGGTCGCCACGGCGGCCAGCAACAACCCGGCGCTGTCGACGCTCGTCGAGGCCGTCACCGCCGCCGACCTGGCCGACACCCTGAACTCCTCGGAGAACATCACGGTGTTCGCGCCCGCCAACTCCGCCTTCGAGAAGGTGCCCGAAAAGGACCTCGCGGCGTTGTTGAAGGACAAGGAGAAACTGACCGAGGTCCTCACGTACCACGTCGTGGGTGAGACCGTCTCGCCCGACAAACTGGGCACCGCTGGCCCGTTCGAGAGCCTGCAGGGAGCCGACATCGAGGCCGCCGGGTCCGGAGAGGACTACACCGTCAACGGTGACGCCAAAGTGGTCTGCGGCAACGTCGAGACCGCCAACGCCACCGTGTACATCATCGACACCGTGCTGATGCCGCCTGCCGACGACAAGTGACCTTTATCGCCGCCCCCGGCCCGGCAGTTCCTGGAGGATGGGCTGCCGGGCCGGTTTCGCGCGCGGTTCAGTTGCGCAGCCAGCGATCCCGGTATTCGTGCCGCGGGTCGTAGCGCTGCGCCTGCCGTGCGGGGTTGAACCTGCGGTACGGCCGGGAGTCGTTGCCGGTGCCCGCCGTCCACTGCCAGTTGCCGTAGTTGTTGGCCACGTCGGCGTCGACGAGCCAGCGGTCGAACCAGGCCGCGCCGTGCCGCCAGTCGATGCCGAGATCCTTGGTCAGATAGGACGCGGCGACCATCCGGGCCCGGTTGTGCATCCAGCCCTGGGTCCGCAGCTGCCGCATTCCGGCGTCGACGAGCGGGACGCCGGTCTCGCCGTCCTGCCAGGCCCGCAGCGCCGGTTCGTCGTCCACCCAGGCGTCGCGGGCGCCGGGCCGGTAGTTGTCGGTGGCCAGTCGCGGGAAACCGTGCAGCACCTGGTGGTAGAAGTCCCGCCAGCACAGCTGCCGGACCAGTGCCTCGGGGGTGCGGGGGTCGGCGGCGACGACAAGTGGTGACACGCAACCGAACCGCAGGTACCCGCTCAGCCGGGTGGTGTCGTCGGCGGCCAGGTCGTCGTGGATCGCCGGGTAGTCCGGCTCGCGGTCGATCCAGGAATCCCAGCGGCGCAGCCCCGCCGTCTCGCCGCCGTCGACGACGTCGGACGAGCCGCCCTCGACCGGGCCGATCACCGAGGCGGGGTCGTCGCCGGTGACGTCGGCAGGTAGTCGGATCGCCTGGGGCGCTTCGTGTTCGGGTCGCCAGGGTGTCGCGCTCCAGGAGCGCAGGTACGGGGTGAACACCTTGTAGTGGTCGGCGCCGGTGGTCGGCCGTACCGCACCCGGTTCCACAATGGTGACACCGGGGAAGAGCCGCAGTCCGACGCGTTCGGCCTCAGCGGCCTCGGCCAGCCGCTGCCGCAGCCGCCGTGCGGCGGGGCCGTAGTCCTCGGCCATGCCGATGCCGTCCGTCGCGAGGAGTCGGCACAGCTTCAGCGTCTGCTCCACCGGGTCGCCGCGCCGGACCAGCAGGTCACCGCCCAACCGCCGCAACGACTCCCGCAGATCGGTGAGGGACTCGACCAGGAACCGCCGCTGGTTCGGTGGCAGCGGCGGTGAATCGTCCGCGACGTACAACGGCACCACCGTGTCGGCGTGGCGGGAGGCCAGCGCCAACGCCGGGTTGTCCCGTATCCGCAGGTCCCGGGTGAACAGCACCACGATCGTTCGCATCGTCTCCCCCACGCCATGATGGAACACGACCGCGGCCGGGCCGATCGACGCGGTCCCGGGTTTGTGGACCTCACCGGGCCCGAAGCTGTGGGGTCCGGTGAGGTCCACGGCCTCAGGTGAGCGGCACGTCCGCCACCAGGGGAAGGGTCGGCTTGGGAGAGCCGCCCGCGGGTTCCTCGGTCACACCGACCAGGTCGGTTCCCGCGATTCCCGAGACCAGCATGGTGGCGGAGCGCCGTCCCGCCTCCATGACACCTGCCGAGGTCTGACCGGCGTCGTTCACCAGCCACACCTGGTATGAGTGGTCGTCGTCGATGGGTCGCAGGCCCGACACCATCACCACCGCCTCGTTGCGGGAGGTGGAGCTGACGACCGTGACCCGGCCACCCGACTCGGATTCCTTCGTGGACACCTCGGCGTCGGGGGCGGTGAGCACCGACTCGACCTGTTCGGTCTGGGCGCGTTCGGCGTCGACCTGTTGCCGCATGATCGTGACGGTCACGCCGACACCGACGACGGCGACGACGACCGTCATCGCCACTGCCGCGGCGACCGAACGCCAGCGCGGGATCCGCCGGGGACGCAGTGTCGACTGTGGACTTCGTTCGGGTGGTGGGTCCTGCCGGGTGCGCCGGATCCGGGACAGCACCTCGCCCCGCAGCCGCAGCGGCGGCGCGGTCGCGGTGGTCTCGGCGAGCCGGGCGGTGGTGGCGCGCAGTTCCCGCACCTCGCGTTCGCATTCCACGCACTCGGCCAGATGCCGTTCGACGCGTTCGCGTTCGGTGTCGTCGACGGCGTCCAGGACGTAGGCCCCGACGAGGGTGTGCGCCTGCTCGGTCATCGGGACACCTCCAGGCAGTCGCGCAGCCGGATGAGGCCGTCGCGGATTCGGGACTTCACCGTCGGGACCGCGGCGCCCAGCAGGTTGGCGACCTGCCGGTAACTGTGGCCGCCGTAGTAGGCCATGGTCACCGCCTGATGTTGCAGTTCGGTGAGGGTCTTCAGGCAGCGGCGCAACTGCCGCATGTCGAGCCGCTGCGCCACCGCCTCGGCGACCTGGTCGTATTCGGGTTCGACATTGGACACCGCGCTGCGGTGTTCCCGGTCCCGGGACGCCTGTGTGGACCGGACCCGGTCCACGGCCCGTCGGTGGGTCAGCGTGGCCACCCAGGTCAGGGCGGAACCCTGCGACGGGTCGAAGCGGGCCGCGGTGCGCCACAACTCGACCAGGACGTCCTGGGCCACCTCCTCGGCCTGCGCCGGGTCCCGCAGCACCCGAAGGCACAGCCCGTAGACCCGGGGCGAGAGCCGGTCGTACAGCACGGTGAAGGCGTCCTCGTCGCCGAGCGCGGCCCGTTGCAGCAGCGCCTCGTCCGAGATCGGGTTGTCGGGGACGGGCGCGAACGGTGATCGCGGCTGTTCCTGGCGGTGTGAGGCACCGCCGGTGCCGTAGGACATCCATACGCTCCTGCCTGTCGCAGTGTGTTCCGCGTCCTGGGTTCGGAGCCGAAGCCGGATGGGATGGGCGCGGACGAACGTCGGTTTTGACGTTATTGCGTCAGCGCCTCGTGTCTTAGGGCGTGATGGCCCTAACCGGCGGGAAATCAACACTCCTGGAAATCCGGAAGTAGAACGTCCGGAACCGGTTGTACGTTCGCCGCCATGAGCGACAACGACGAACAGATCCCGACCGAACCCCCGCTGGCGGGGGAGGAGACCGCGGCGCTGATCGGCTCCCTGGAGCGGCAGCGGCGGTTGTTCGCCTGGAAGTGCGGCGACCTGGACGCCGAGGGCCTGCGGCTTCGGATCGGCGCGTCCAGCATCACGCTGGGCGGGCTGCTCAAGCACCTGGCCCTCGTCGAGGACGACCACTTCGCCCGGTTGTGGCAGGGCCGCGAGACCGGGCCGCCACCGCCGTGGGACACCGTGGACTGGGACGCCGAACCGGACTGGGACTGGAAGTCGGCCGTCGACGACACCCCGGAGCAGTTGCGGGCCGGGTGGCGGGCGGCCGTGGCCCGGTCCCGGGAGCGGATCGCCGACGGGGTGGTCACCGGGGACATGGGGCGGCTCGGCCGGTTCACCACCGACGACGGCGGCGCGCCGAACCTGCGCCGCATCCTGATCGACATGATCGAGGAGTACTCCCGTCACAATGGACACGCCGATCTGATCCGGGAGGCCGTCGACGGCCGGGTCGGCGAGGACCCGCCGCGCGACTTTGTGATGTGAACGTCCCCGCCGGGTCGGCGGTGGCCGGAACCCCCGGGCGCCGCCGATAGAGTGTTAGGTCAACTCGACGGCTTCATTGGAGGTTGACCGCAAGGTGAGCGGCTATACCAGCCAGCTTCTGCTGGTGCTGGTTCTGATCGTATTGAACGCGGTTTTCGCCGGATCCGAGATGGCGCTGGTGAGTTTGCGCGACTCCCAGATCCAGCGGCTGGAGCGGACCAGCCGGGGCGGACGGGTGCTGGCCAAGCTGGCGCGCGATCCCAACCGGTTCCTGTCCACCATCCAGATCGGCATCACGCTGGCGGGTTTCCTGGCCTCGGCCGCCGCCGCGGTGACGCTGGCCAAGCCGCTGGTCGAACCGCTGGGCTTTCTGGGCAACGCGGCGCCGACGGTGGCGATCGTCGTGGTCACGCTGGTGCTGACCTACTTCACACTGGTGCTGGGTGAACTGGCGCCCAAGCGGATCGCGATGCGGCGGGCCGAGTCGTGGGCGCTGCTGGTGGCCCGGCCGCTGGACATCGTGGCCGTGTTGGCGCGGCCCGCCGTGTGGCTGTTGGGGGTGTCGACCGACGCGGTGGTGCGGCTGTTCGGCGTCGACCCCCGGGAGCAGAGCGAGGACGTGTCGCCGGAGGAGATCCGCGACCTGGTCGCGACCCAGCGCGGCTTCACCCGGCAGCAGCGCGAGATCATCTCGGGCGCCTTCGAGATCACCGAGCGGCTGGTTCGCGAGATCATCGTGCCGCGCCGCGACGTCACCACGCTGGCCGCCGACACCGCCACCGACGCGGGCCTGCGGGCGCTGGTCGAGTCGGGACACTCGCGGGCGCCGGTGGTGGGGCCGGGCGGGCTCGACGACGTCACCGGGATCGTCCATATGCGAGATCTGGTCGACGCCTCGGGCACCGTCGCCGAGCACTGCCGCGACTTCATGACGCTGCCGGAGAGCCTGCGGGTGTCCGATGCCCTGCGGCACCTGCGAAACGCGCACCAGGCCTTCGCCGTCGTCGTGGACGAGTACGGGTCGGTCGACGGCATCATCACGATGGAGGACCTGGTCGAGGAGATCGTCGGCGAACTCTACGACGAGACCGACCGGGACGTCCTCGACATCACCCGCGAGGCCGACGGTGCGATGCTGCTGCCGGGATCGTTTCCGCTGCACGACCTTCCCGATCTCGACATCTACATCGAACGGCCCGACGACGGCGACTACACCACCATCGCCGGGCTGCTTTTGGCGCACCTGGGTCGCATCCCCACCGAACCCGGGGACATCGTGGACATCGACTCGCACACCGCCGAGATCACCGCCATCGAGCAGCGGGCCATCACGCAGGTGCGGCTGCGTCTCAAGCCGGAGGCCGCGGACAGGGACCGCGATAACTAGGACGGCGCCAGAATGCGTCCATTGCGGACGGATTCGGGTCGCAGCCCCATGCCGATGACGCGGCCTAGCAACCGTTGCGCCAGGCTGGATCCGGCGCGCGAGGTGCGGCCCCGGTCGGCGATGGTCGCCGGGTCGTAGCGGATGGCCGCGTCCTGGAGTACCTGGATCACCGAAGCGGGCAACGCCCGGCGCCGCCGTACCGCCGCCAGCGCCCGGGTGGGTGGCGCGGTGCCGTGCCGCTGGGCCCGCAGCAGCGGTTCGGTGAGCAGGTTGGCGGTCGCGACGGCGTCCTGTATCGCGAGGTTGATGCCGACACCACCCACAGGGGACATGCAGTGGGCCGCGTCGCCGATGACCAGGGCGCCGGGGACGTGCCAGCGCGGCAGCCGGGTGGCCTGCACGTCGAGGAAGTTCAGCGAGTCCATGGACGCGATCTCGCCGACCCGGTCGGCCAGGAACGGCGCCAGCCGGGTCACCTGCTCGCGGAACGCCTCGATCCCGGCCGCGCGCAGTTCGCGGATCCCGGTTCCCTTGGGGATCTCGACGAACGCCTGCCAGTAGTCGCCCCGGTCGATGAGCCCGAGGATGTCGCCGCCGCCGACCCGCACGGTGATGCGTTCGTCGGGATCGTCGTCGCGGCGGGAGATCCGGAACAGCACCACGTCGATGGCGACTCCGCGCTGCCGGGCGCGTAGGCCGAGCGCCTCGCGGGCGTCGGAGTGGCGGCCGTCGGCGGCCACCACCAGCCCGGCCCGGATGCTGCCCTCGCCGTCGGGGCCGCGGTAGGTCACGCCCCGCACCCGGCCCTCGGCGGTCAGCACATCCGTGAACCGGGTGTTCATGCGCAGCGTGAAGTTCGGATACCGCGCGGCCTCGCCGGTGAGGAAGTCCAGGAAGTCCCATTGTGGAATCATCGCGATGTACGGGTGGCGGACCTTCAGCCGCCCGAAGTTCGCGACCTCGCTGCGGCTGCCGTCCTTGAGCAGGTCGATCCCGGAGATCTTGCGGTGCGGCAGCGCGTGGAACCGCTCGGACAGCCCCAGCTGGTCCAGGACGGCGAGGGTGGAGGGGTGGACGGTGTCGCCGCGGAAGTCCCGCAGGAAATCCTCGTGCTTCTCCAGCAGGGTGACCTTGATCCCGGCGCGCGCCAGCAGCAGGCTCAGCATCGCCCCGGCTGGTCCGCCTCCGACGACGCACACGGTCGCGGTTTCGTTGTGCGACATGACTTCCTCCTTTTTCAACGACTGTTGAATTAACAGGGTAGCCCAAACGCTCCGCCGTCGCACGGCAAGCGCTGTCGCATAGGCTGCGAGGCGTGAGCACCAGCTGGGACACCGCCGCGAAAGGCGTGTTGCGACTACCGTCCGGACGACTGATCCGGGGCCGGGGCCTGCGATATCCGCTGCCGACCGGCCCCGAACCCGACTTCGGGCTGTACCTGCTCGGCAAGCCGCCGCCGCGGCCACAGTGGAAACACCGCTGGCTGCGCTGGCCCGACTTCCGGCTGCCCGGCGACCGGGCCGAGGCGGCCGAGGCCTTCGCCGAAGTCCTGGAGCGCACCGGAACCGAGCGCGTCGAAGTCGCCTGCGGCGGCGGCAAGGGCCGCACCGGCACGGCACTGGCCTGCGTCGCGATCCTCGACGGGGTGCCGCCCGCCGAAGCGGTCGCCTACGTGCGTCAGCACTACGCGAAGGGCGCGGTGGAGACCCCGTGGCAGCGCCGCTACGTCCGCCGGTTCGCGGGGGCTTAGCCACCTCGCCGGGAGGGCGCGTACTTCCGGTGCAGTACAGGAGATTGTCGGCTGTGGTCCGACGACAAACTGTTTCGCGTCGGCGAGTATCGAAACCCAAGACCGACGAAGCAGGTGGTTTCGATGTCGTCAATGGTTCGCCATGTCCGCCCGGTGGCACCGCGATGGGCGCGCGGGGTCGTCGCCGACGTCTACCGGCACGTCGGCTCCGAGTTCGCCGACATCGGCCCGACCGTCCGGATGGCCTCGCCGACGCCGGAGATCCTGGCGCCGGGCTGGGCGCTGCTGTGGGAGTCGCGGCTGGCGGGCGAACTGCCGCTGCCGCACAAACTGCTCGCCGGACTCGGTGTCGCGCAGGCCAATCGCTGCGGCCACGACGAGGACGACTGGCTGGCGGCCCTGCGCCGGGCCGGGGCCGGTGAACTGGCCGAACAGGTCGCGGCTGGGGGACCACCCGACGAGGCGCGGCTGACGCGGCTGTTCGACTGGGCCCGAGCCACCGCCTTCGACCCGTCGGCTCGAATGCCGGTACGGCTGCGCCCGAAACCGGCACCGGAGCTCATCGGAACCGTCCTGTTCGCACACTTCCGGGACCGGATGTCGCTGGCGATGCTGGCACCCGGACTGAGCCCCGGCATTGAAGCCGCCGCGAGTGCTCCACTATGGCGCAACTCCCGTCCGGTGCTGCGCCCCGGCGACACCCTGACGCTGCTGAAACGCACCGGCAAGACCCCGGACTGGGGAGCCGACTCGCCGGTCGGGATCGCCTACGGCGCGCTGGCCGCCAACGCCGCCCGGGGAGCGGGCATGATGTCCGCCGAAGCGGCCCACACGGTCACCGAGGTGATCGCCGCCTACCGGGGCCGGATCCAGCCCGACCCGTCGCTCATCTGCCTCGGCGAACTCAACCGGCTGTCCGAGGCCGACCGGTTCGCCGCGCGGGCCGCGATCCTGGCCGGACTGGCCCCCGCCGAACTGACCGACGCCGACGTCCTCGCCTGGCGGGCCACCGACCGTCACCTCAGCGACCACTGCACCGTGTTGCTGCTGGCCTACGGCGCGATGACCGCCGTCGCGCACATCGAGGCCGACATCGCCTGAGCCCGCGTGCGATCGGTGAGTACCGGGTCGCTCAATGTCGCTTATGGATCGATTATCAACACGGGTTCTAACCTGTTTCGCGGACGGCCGCAAGCCGTCCCTCGTGCGACGTGAGAACGACGATGATCCCCCGTCACCAGGTTCTCAGCCCGGCTCTTCGCGCGAGCGGCCCGTCAAGAGGAACGTTTATATGAACGAATCAACCGGCATGCGCGCCAAACGATCCCGGCGCTGGGTGCTCGGCACCGGTGTCGCCGCCGCGATCGCCGTCCCCACGGTGTGGGTCGCCAACAGCGCCCTCGCCGAGGACACCCGACTGGCGTCCGTCGACATGGAACTGGTGCTGGTCGCCGCCCAGGTCGACCCGCGCAAATCCGGCACCGGCACGACTCCCGGCGCCAAGGACCACGTGCAGCGGGTCGAGCAGGCGCTGCAGGCCAAGGGACTGCTCAAGGCCGCGCAGGTCGACGGCCACTACGGCACCTCCACCGTGTCGGCCTACTCCGCCTGGCAGAAGAAACTGGGCTACACCGGCCTGGACGCCAACGGCATGCCCGGCAAGACCTCGATGACCAAACTCGGCGAGGGACGGTTCACCGTCTCGCGCGCGGTCAGCGTCGGCAGCAACAGCGACTCCTACGGCGGCAAGCGCGTCAACTCCCGGACGAAGTCCATGCTCGCCGCCGCCGACAGCAAACTGTCGTGGAGCATCAAGCTCACCCAGGGCTCCTACACCTCCGCCAACCCCGGCTCGGCCGGAACCCACGACGGTGGCGGTGTCGTCGACATCAGCGTCAGCGGCCTGTCGTCCACCCAGCGGTGGCAGATGGTGAAGGCCCTGCGGACGGTCGGATTCGCGGCCTGGCTGCGCACCCCCGACCAGGGCTTCGCGTACCACATCCACGCCGTGGCGGTGGCCGACCCGGACCTGGCCAGCGCCGCGCAACCGCAGGTGCACGACTACTACTACGGCAAGAACGGCCTCGCCTCCCACGGGGCCGACAACACGCCGTCCAGCTACCGGGTGGGCTTCACCTGGTGGGAGAAGTACAAGCGCGGTTAAACCCGACGCCGACGCGTGGGCCGGTTCCCTCTACGGGGACCGGCCCACGTTGTATGTTCACCCCGGGGACGGCTGACGGGGGGACGTCGTGGACGAACAGCGGGAACGGGTCTCGACCACCGCGCGGGTGGTGCGCTGGACGGCGGCCAGTCTGGCCTGTCTGCTGGCGGTGCTGATGATCGTGACGGCCACCGCCGCGATCTTCGTGCGGCAGCAGTTCTTCGACACCGACAACTTCGTCGGCACGACCAGCCAGATCGCGCGCGAGAAGGTCGTGCGCACCGCGGTGGAGAAACTCGTCATGGACGAGGTGGACGCCAAACTGGACACCGGCAGGCTGGTGGACAAGGCCACGGGCTGGCTGGAGTCCAAGGGGGCTCCGGCCGCCGTGGAACCGCTGCTGGAGGCCGCCGCCGCATCCGCCCGCGAGTCGATCGAGGACGAGCTGCGGTCCTTCCTGGCCAGTGACCAGTTCGTCGAGATCTGGGACGCCGCGGTGCGTCGGGCCCACACCGCCGCGATGAGCGTCATCCGCGCCACCGGCGACGACAGCGTCGTCAGCACCGTCGGCAAGGCGGTGACGGTGGACCTGGGCGAGGTGGTGGCGCAGCTGAAACAGCGACTGCTGGAGCGGAAGTTCGAACTGGCGGAACGGATCCCGGCCGTGGACGCGACGATGGTCATCGTCGACGGTGACGTGGTGCCGCAGGCCCAGTACTACGCCGAGCTCATCGAGCTGGCGGCCGACTGGCTGCCGTGGGCGGCGGTGGTGCTGCTGATCGCGGGGCTGGTGGTCGCGCCCGACCGCCGTCGGGGAGCCCTGATCGCGGGGGCGATGCTGACGGTCCTGGCGGGAGTGGCCACAGTGGCCATGTTCGTCGTGCAGGACGACGTGAGCGCCGCCTCGGCCAACCGCCCCGCGGTACCGGTGATCCTGGAGGCGTTCACCGGCTCACTGCGCGACACTTACCTGACGTTGACCATCGTGGGCGCCGTGCTCGTGCTCGCGGCCTGGCTGTTCGGCCCGTCCCGCTCGGCAACGCGGGTTCGCGGCCTGGGCCGACGCCGAACGGCTTAACCGTCCCGCACAGCGACCATCGGCCGCCGAGCCGCCGAGCCGCCGAGCCGCCGAGCCGCCGAGCCGCCGAGCCGCCGAGCCGCCGAGCCGCCGAGCCGCCGAGCCGCACCCCGCGCTGCTCCGCCGAGCCCCAGCCTCTCTGTCGCCATTCGACAGCGCACACCCATGACGCTGCGGCCGGGTACCGCGACTACGTCGCGGCAGTCCGGCCGCAGCGCCAAGCCTCGCGGGGCTAGCGGATCCAGGCGGCGGCGTTGCCCGGCAGCTGTCCGTCCACGAGGGGGGAACTGCTCAGCAGCACCTCGCCGTCGAGCCGGATCGGGCTGTCGCCGAAGTTGGTGACGCAGCGCAGCGCGCCGTTGGAGAACGCCAGTACGTCACCGTTGGCACCCTCGCTCCAGATCAACGCCTGCGGCCGGTGTTCGCGACGCAGTCGCAGCGCCTCGCGGTAGAACTCCAGTGTGGAGCCCTCGGTGCCGTCCTGGGCCTCGGCCGACAGGCTGCCCCAGTCGCCAGGCTGCGGCAGCCAGCTGTCGCCGGGACCGAAGCCGAAGGACGGGCCGCTTCGCTTCCACGGCAACGGAACCCGGCAGCCGTCGCGGCCCCGGTCGGTGTGGCCGCTACGTTCCCAGACCGGGTCCTGGAGCACGTCCTCGGGCAGGTCGAGCACCTCGGGGAGGCCGAGTTCCTCGCCCTGGTACAGGTAGGACGAACCGGGCAGCGCCAGCATGGTGAGCGTCGCGGCCCGGGCCCGGGCCAGCCCCAGCGGGCCGTCGCCGAACCGGGTCACGTGCCGGTAGCGGTCGTGATTGGACAGCACCCAGGTGGGCACGGCGCCCACGCTGTTGGCCATCGACATCTCGGCGTCGATGACCTTGCGGTACTCGGTCGCGGAGAAGTCGGATTTCAGCAGGTCGAAGTTGAACGCCTGGTGCAGCTCGTCGCCGCGCACGTAGCGGGCCCGGCGCTCCGGGGTCTCCACCCACGCCTCGGCGACGGCCATCCGGTCACCCTCATAGGAGTTGAGGACCTGCCGCCAGGCGCGGTAGATCTCGTGCACCCCGTCGACGTCCAGGTACGGGGTTCGGCTGCCGCCCAGCAGTTCGGTGGCCTTGTCCTCCGGCAGGTCCGGCAGTCCCGGTTCCTTGACCATGCCGTGCGCGACGTCGATGCGGAACCCGTCCACGCCCCGGTCCAGCCAGAACTTCAGCACGTCGAGGAACTCGGCGTGGATCTCCGGGTTGTCCCAGTTGAAGTCGGGCTGGCTGGAGTCGAACAGGTGCAGGTACCACTGGCCGTCGGGAACCTGGGTCCACGCCGGACCGCCGAAGATCGACGGCCAGTTGTTGGGCGGCCCGTCGGGCGAGTCGCGGAAGTGGAACCGTTCCCGCTCCGGCGAACCCGGGCCCGCCGCCAGCGCGGCCTTGAACCACTCGTGTTCGGTGGAGCAGTGGTTGGGGACGATGTCGACGATGACCCGCAGGCCCAGGCGATGCGCCTCGGTGACCATCCGATCGAAATCGGCGAGGCCGCCGAACATCGGGTCCACGTCGCGGAAGTCGGCGACGTCGTAACCGCCGTCGTGCATCGGTGAGGTGTAGAACGGCGACAGCCACACCGCGTCCACCCCCAGCTTCGCCAGATAGGGGAGTTTCTCGCGGATGCCCGGCATGTCGCCCATACCGTCGCCGTTGGAGTCGGCGAAGCTGCGCGGGTACACCTGGTAGATGACGGCGTCTCGCCACCATTGGCTCATGGGGGTCCTCCTATGTGGTGACGGCCGTGCCGGTGGAGGCGCGCACGACCAGTTCGGGGCGGAAAAGGTACTCTGTGGACGGTGCGGCGTGTCCGGCGATCTCGTCCAGCAGCGCGCGCACCGCGGCCAAGGCCATGGGGCGCACCGGTTGCCGCAGTGTCGTCAGTGGTGGGTCGGTGTGCGCGATCAGCGGCGAGTCGTCGTAGCCGACGATCGACACGTCCCCGGGAACCGACAGTCCCCGGGCCCGGGCCTCGCGGATCGCGCCCAGCGCCATCAGATCCGAGCCGCACAGGATCCCGGTGGCGCCCGAGTCCAGCAGCCGGGCGGCCGCGGCGGCCCCGCCCTCGACGCCGAACATGGTCAGCTCCACCAGCGGTTCGGCCCGGCCCTCGATGGCCGCCAGGTACCCGGCCCGCTTGCGCTGCACCGGGATGAAGCGTTCGGGTCCGGAGACCAGCCCGATCCGGCGGTGTCCCAGCGACAGCAGGTGCTCGACGCCCAGCTTGGCCGCGACGCCGTCGTCGCACGAGAAGCACGGCGACGGCAGCTGGTCCATGTACCCGTTGACGAAGACCAGCGGCAGCCCGCCGTCGGCGAGTTTCTGGTACCGGCCAACGTCGGCGGTGGTGTCGGCGTGCAGCCCCGACACGAACACGATGCCCGCCACCCGGCGCTCGCGCAGCATCTCGACGTACTCGTCCTCGGTGACGCCGCCGGGGCTTTGGGTGCACAGGACCGGGGTGTAGCCGTTGTTCGCCAGCTGGGTGCTGATGACCTGCGCGAACAGCGGGAAGATCGGGTTCTCCAGTTCCGGTACGACAAGTCCGATCAGCCCGGCGCTGTGCTGGCGCAGCGCGGCCGGGCGCTCATACCCGAGAACGTCCAATGCGGTCAGTACCGCCTGCTTGGTGGCGGAGCCGACCCCGGGACGGTCGTTGAGCACCCGGGAGACGGTGGCCTCGCTGACCCCCGCGTGCCGGGCGATATCGGACAGTCGTGCGCGCATATCGAGACTGTAACCGATCTGAAAATCGAAAACAATATCAATGCAAACTCTTCCATGTACTGAAAGTTCTTGCTAAAGTCGCGGGATCCGACCCCCATGTGGTGACCCCCGCCACCCACAACCGGCTCCCGTGAAGGAGAAGCCACCATGCGCAAGATCCCCAGCGTGCTCCTGGCGGCCGCGATCGCGGCCGTGAGTCTGAGCGCCTGTAGTGCCGAAGCCGACAAGGCCAAACTCGTGATCTGGGCCGACGAGGTCCGCGGCGAGGTGCTCAAGCCCTACGCCAAGCAGTTCGGTGAGGACAACGGCATCGAAGTCTCGGTGGAGGTCCACGCCGAGGAACTGCAGGAGGACTTCATCACCGCGTCCGAACAGGGCAAGGGCCCCGACATCCTGGTCGCCGCCCACGACTGGATCGGCAACCTGGTGCAGAACAAGGCGATCGACCCGGTGCAGCTGAGCTCCGAGCAGAAGAAGGCCCTGGACCCGACGGCCCTGGAAGCCGTCACCTACGACGGCGACGTCTACGGCAACCCGTACGCCGTGGAGAACCTGGCCCTGATCCGCAACACCAAGCTGGCGCCCGAACAGCCGAAGACCATTGAGGACCTGACTGCCACCGGCAAGAAACTCAAGAAGGACGGCAAGACCGACGACATCCTGTCCATCGAGGTCAGTGACGTCGGCAACCCGTACCACGCCTACCCGTTCTACGCCTCCGCCGGTGGTTACCTGTTCGGCCAGGACGACAAGGGCCAGTACGACCCGGGGGACCTGGGACTGTCCAAACCCGAGGCCGTCGACGCCTTCGCCAAACTCGCGAAGCTCGGCGAGGACGGGGTCATGAAGACCTCGATGAGCGCCGACAACTCGATTCCCAAGTTCGTCGAGGGCAAGACCCCGTACCTGGTGTCGGGACCGTGGGCGCTGTCCCAGGTGAAGAAAGCCAAACTGGACTACGAGGTCACCGAGATCCCCGGCTTCAAGGGCGGGAAGAAGGCCACCCCGTTCGTCGGCGTGCAGGCGTTCTACGTGGCCAGCAAGGGCGACAACAAGACCCACGCCCAGGAGTTCGTCACCAACTACGCCGCCACCGAGAAACTCAACAAGGACCTGTTCGAGGCCGATCCCCGGATGCCCGCGCTGACCGACGTCCGCGCCGAGGTCAGCGCCGACAACAAGGACATCGCCGGTTTCGAGAAGGCCGGTGAGGGCGGCACGATCCTGCCCGCCATTCCCGCGATGTCCGCCGTGTGGGACCCGTTCGGCAAGGCCCAGGCGGCGGTGCTGAAGGGCGAGGACCCCGAAAAGGCCGTCAAGTCCGCGGCCAAGACCATCACCGAGGCCATCGGATAACCGATGAACTCGACCACCAGCCTGCCCGGGCTCGTCACCAAGATCGCCGTCATGTGCGTGGTGGCGGGCCTGGGGGTGTGGGCGGCGCTGCCGCTGATCGGTGCCGGGGAATGGATCGGGCTCGGCATCGTCGTCGCCGTCACGGCGCTGCTGTTCTACCTGTACCTGTCGCCCAGGCGGGTGCCCGCCAAGTACCTGGTGCCCGGAACGCTGCTGCTCATCGCGTTCCAGCTGCTGCCGGTCATCATCACGATCTCCACCTCCACGACGAACCTCGGCGACGGCCATCGCGGCACCAAGGAAGAGGTCATCGACTACCTGGAGGCGACCTCGGTCAAACAGCGCGAGGACGCGCCGACCTACGCGCTCACCGTCGCCTACGACGGCTCCGGGGACCTGGTGTTCCTGTTGACCGACGCGGACGGGAAGTTCTACGCCGGAGACGAGACCGGACTCAAACCGCTCGCCGAATCCGATGTGGAGGCGACCTCGAGCGGCAAGATCCTCGAAGCCGAGGGCTACACCCCGCTGACCGGCGAGGAGATCGGTGAACGCGACGCCGAGATCGCGAAGTTCGCCGTACCCGTCGACGACGGCGGCATCCGCACCAAGGGACTCAACGAGGCCTACGAGGGCGTCGCGACCCGAAAGTACGAGGCCGACTGCGACTGCATCGTCGACGCCAAGACCGGGCACCGCTGGACCGCCGACGACGCGGTCGGCAGCTTCGTGGACGACAAGGGCGAGAAACTGGCCCAGGGCTGGGAAGTCAACGTCGGGGCGTCCAACTTCACCCGCGTCCTCACCGACGACCGGCTGCGCGGCCCGTTCGTGTCGGTACTGGTGTGGAACCTGATCTTCGCGGCCGGGACCGTGCTGCTCGTGTTCGTGCTGGGCCTGGCCTGCGCCATGGCCCTCAACCACGACCGGCTGCGGGGCCGCAAGATCTACCGCGCCATCGTGATCCTGCCCTACGCCATGCCCGCCTTCGGGATGCTGCTGGTGTGGCGGGACATGTTCAACGCCGACTACGGGCTCATCAACCAGCTGTCCGGTCTGGACATCGCCTGGTTCGGGCACACCGGTTCGGCGCGGCTGGCCGTGCTGCTGGTCAACCTGTGGCTCGGCTTCCCGTACATGTTCCTGATCAGTACCGGTGCGCTGCAAGCGATCCCGCGCGACACCCTCGACGCGGCCAAGATCGACGGCGCCTCGGCGCCGCAGGCGTTCCGCAAGGTGACGCTGCCGCTGCTGCTGGTGGCGCTGACGCCGCTGTTGATCTCGTCGTTCGCGTTCAACTTCAACAACTTCAACGTCATCCAGCTGACCACCGGCGGCGGCCCGTTCACCTCGGACTCCTCCAGCGCGGGCGGCACCGACCTGCTCATCACCTATACCTTCCGGCTGGCCTTCGGCGGTCAGGGTGCCGACTACGGTTACGCGGCCGCCATCAGCGCGTTCATCTTCGTCATCGTCGCCGTGATCTCGGCGGTGAGCTTCAGGACCACCCGGCGACAGGAAGAGGTGTACCGATGAGTTCCTGGCTGCGGATCTTCGGCTGGCGGCACGTCGTCGCGATCGCCGTCGCCGTGTTCTCGCTGGTGCCGATCGTGTTCGTCGTGTCCTCGGCCTTCAACCCGGTGGGCACGCTGTCGTCCACGACCCTGCTGCCGGAGAACGGCTTCTCGTTCGACAACCTCACCAACCTGTTCACCCAGACCGAGTTCGCCAGCTGGTACGGCAACACGCTGCTCATCGCGTTCGTCGCGGCCGCCGCGTCGGTGTTCATCTCGGCGCTGGCCGCGTACGCGTTCAGCCGGTTCCGGTTCAGGGGCCGCCGCGTCAGTCTGCTGGCCCTGCTGCTGATCCAGATGTTCCCGCAGTTCCTGGCGATCGTGGCCATCTACCTGATCTTCTCGGTGATCGGCGACCGCTGGCCGGTGCTCGGCTTCAACACCTCCACCGGCCTGATCCTGGTCTACCTGGGCGGCGCGATGGGCGTCAACACCTGGCTGATGAAGGGCTTCTTCGACACGGTGCCCAAGGAACTGGACGAATCGGCGATCGTGGACGGAGCCACCCACGCGCAGGTATTCTTCCGGATCATCCTGCCGCTGGTGACCCCGATCCTGGCCATCTCCGGGCTGCTGGCCTTCGTCGGCATCGTCAACGAGTACATCATCGCCAGCGTGTTCCTCACCGATCCCGAGTCGCAGACACTCGCGGTGGGGCTGGCGGCCATGGTCGGTGACAACAACCGGGAGGCCAACTTCGGGATGTTCTGCGCCGGAACCGTTCTGACCGCTATCCCCACCGTGGCGGTCTTCACCTACCTCCAGCGCTACATCGTGCACGGCCTCACCGCGGGCGCCGTGAAGGGCTGAGAAACCGCTGAGAATGAACTCAGTGGACGTTGAAGGGAGCGATTCGCGCGGATACCGTTGCGCCATGCTGAAAGTAGTTGGCGCGGGGCTACCGCGCACCGCCACCTGGTCGCAATCGGAAGCACTTCCCGTCCTGCTTGGAGGGAAGTGTTACCACATGCACCAGGTCATCGAACACTTCGACCACGTCGACACCTGGATCGACGCCCTCAATGGCAAGACCCCCGACTGGCACAAGTTCTTCGACGGCTACACCGCCGCCGTGGACTGGCCCGCCTCCATCTTCTGGCCGGAGCTGGCGGAGGCGTTCCCGGACGCGCTGATCCTGCTGTCGACCCGCACCGACGCCGCCACCTGGTACCGCAGCATGTCCAACACCGTCCTGAAGTCGCTGGACATGTCCCGCAAGGCCGCCGAGGAAGGCGTCGACCGTCCGGGATTCGAGGGTTCGCCGGAGAAGTTCCTCGAGATGACCGACGCGCTGTGGAAGCGGTTCGTCGGCGAGGACTCCGACGTCACGGCCGACGACGCCGAGGGCGCCCAGCGCTGCTACGACAGGTACATCCAGCACGTCCGTGACACCGCGCCCGCCGACCGGCTGCTGGAGTGGAACGCCTCGGAGGGCTGGGAACCGCTGTGCGAGCGGCTGGGCCTGCCGGTGCCGGAGCAGCCGTTCCCGCATTCGAACACGACCGCCGACTTCCAGAAGATGATGGAAAGCGGTCCTCCCGGCGCGGGCGCCGCCACCGCCGAGGAGTACCGGCAGCAGATGGCGCAGAAGGATCAGTAACGCGGTTCGCGGTCGTAGTTGACCGACGAGGCGCCGATCGAACCGAGCACCGACATCAGGCAGATCCCGGCGACCAGGTTGATCCCGGCCGTGGCGACCTGCGCGTTCAGCTCGGCGACCAAGGTGAACGGCAACAACACGGCCACGGCGGTGACCAGCGCGCAGATCCAGTAGAAGAACTGCATCGGACGCGGCATCGCGATCAACAGCACGTGCAGCAATGCCGTGGCCGCCAGGGCCAGCGCTCCGGCGGTCACGGCGTACGTCGTCGTGGAGGCCGTGCCGTAGGCGCCCTCGCCCTGCGCGGCCAGCACCGGGATCTTGAGCACGCCGCGCACCAGCAGGATGCCGACCAGCACCACCAGCGCCACCACCACCGCGGCCCCGACACCCCCGGCCCACAGCTTTCCCGCGTTGATGCGGGGCTGGGGCTTGGGTTCGGGGGCCGAAGCCGAAGGCATGCGCTGCGTCGGGTCGACCGGTTGCCGGGGACTGGCCTGTCCGTAGCGGTAATTGGGCTCGCTCATACGGCCGAAATTACCGGCAAATCCCCTTAATCGGGACAAAACCCAAACATTCCGGTACGCGTGGTGCGCATGCCGGAGTCCGTCAGTCCCAGTGCGGCGGCCGCTCGTCCAGCAGTCGCTGATCGGCCAGGCGACGCCGGGCCGAACGGGAACGCGGTTCACCCCAGCCGACGTCGGTGTCGTCGGAGGTGTTGTCGGGCAGGATCTCGAAATCATCAGACAGTTCGACCGTCCGGTCGTCGTCAGGCACGGGTACGCCACCTCGCGAGTGTGTCTGTATTGGTGAGTGTCACGTCGGGAAACATTTCCCCAATCGGCATCAGCCGGGCAAGCTTACGCCGTCGGTCAAAAGATGAAAAGCTGTCGAACATGAATTCCGGAGTTGACGTCGTGGAGACGCTGTGCCACCGCTACGCCTTCGGCGACGTACGGGAGCTGCTGCCGATGCTTCGGCTGCCGGAGTCCGAGCTCAACCGGCTGCGCCGCATCTGCCTGTTCGGGCAGCGGCTGCTGGATCTGGACGCCGAAGACTTCGACATGGCCGACGCCGAGGCGGGCGGCCCGGAGTACACCGCGCTGGTCGACCGGGCCCGCGCCTGCCGGATGCCGCAGGAACCGCGCGAGGTCAACCGGGGCGCGCTGTCCAGTCTGCGTCCGGCCTACGACCTGCTGCTGGAGGTGGTGCGGGCCCGCCACCTGCGCAACGAGATGGCCAGCCTGGTCGCGACCGTCCACATCATCGCCGAGTACCTGCCGCTGCTGGTGTGGGAGGCGGTGTGGGGGCACGCCGCCGACCCGATGCGCATCGACGACAACGTGGACGGTGCCGACAGCGTCTTCGGGCAGCAGGACGTCACCTGCGGCCACAACCGCACCGACAAGGGCGCCACCGCCCGGATCCTGCGCATCGACAAGGCACCCGGACAGGGCTGGCGCACCTATCTGGACCGGCAGCACAGCAACGTCGCCCACGCGCTGGGCGTGTGCGCGGCCGAGTGCCGGGACAAGTGCAGCGTCGTCACCCGGCTGCCCGCCGCCGTCCAGGGGCAGCTGGCCGAACGCTGTGTCGTGGCGCTGGCCTTCGGTGACAGCGGCGTCATCAAGCTGCGGCACGCCGCCCCGGTCGGGCACGGCTTCGGGGTGCCCTCGGTGGAGGAACTGGACGAGACCTGGCAGCACACCCGCGAGGTGCTGGGCAAACGCGGCGGCCTGGCCGAGTCGATCCTCGCCGACGACGGCTTCTGCCTGCCCGGGCTGCCCAGCCTGTTGACGGCGCTGGCGGGCACCGCGATCGTCCCCGACACACTGCTGCGCGACACCGCCGCGCTCACGGTCACCAAGCTGCACAACGCCACCGTCCACCTGCGGGAGGCAGCGTGACCGAATCGTTGGAGCAGGCGTTGGCCGAGATCCGCGGCCTGCTGGCCGAGCGGCACAAGCTGGTGCGCGCCGTGGCCTCGGGCCGCCGCCGCAACGAACGGCCCGCGCACGTCAAAACCGAGCTGCGGCCGGTGGCGGTCAAGGGCGGCGTGAAGCTCCAGATCTCGCAGCACGACGGCCAGCGGCCCCTGGTGACCAATGTCGACGGAGACGAGGCCGACAAGCGCGTCGACGACGTGCTGGCCGAGCCCTACGGCAACTGGCTGGTCGAGACCACCGAGGCCACCGTCCAGCTGCGGGTCACCAAACGCGGTGACGCGCAGGTGCACCGGGCCGCCGCGTCCCGGGACCGGGACCTGGCCCACGACCGCACCCCGCCGCACCTCATCGCCCCCGACGACCCGCTGTTTCGGGAACTGGGCGCGGGCGCGGCGAAACGGCGGCAGGTGGACGCGTTCCTGCGGGCCGTGGCGTCGCTGTTGGGCGACGGCGCCGCCGTGGAACACGTCGTCGATCTGGGCTGCGGCAACGCCTACCTGACCTTCGCCACGCACCGCTACCTGAACCTCGCCGGAGCCGACCCCCGGGTGACCGGCGTCGACGTGCGCGAGGACCAGCGGCACCGCAACACCGAGCTGGCCCAGAAGCTGGGCGTCGGCGAGCGGGTCCGGTTCATCGCCGGAACCGCCGCCGAGACCCCGCTGGACGATGTGGACATGGTGCTGGCGCTGCACGCCTGCGACACCGCGACCGACGACGCGCTCGCGCGCGGGGTCTCCTTGGGCGCCAAGCACATCGTCGCCGCGCCGTGTTGCCACCACGATCTGGCCGCGCAGCTGCGCAAGGCCGCCGCCCCGTCCCCGTACGGTCAGCTCACCGCCGACGGCATCCTGCGGGAACGGTTCGCCGACGTGCTCACCGACGCGCTGCGCGCGACGCTGCTGCGCGCCCACGGGTACAGGGTGGACGTCATCGAGTTCATCGATTCGGCGCACACGCCCCGCAACACGCTGCTGCGCGCCACCCGCTCGACCGCGACACCGGATCCACGGCACGCCGAGGAGTTCCGGCAGCTCACTTCACAGTGGAATATCCGGCCGTACCTGGCCGACCTGCTCACACCGTGATGGTGAACGCGGCGGTGCGCACCTTTCCGTCCACTTTGAAGTCCAGGAAGGCGCGGTAGTCGCCCTTGGACGGCACGGTGGCCCAGAACCGCAGCTCGCCGTCGACGCGCTTGGAGTCGGGGTGGACGTGCGCGAAGCCCATGTCGTCCTGCCGCAACAGAACCAGGTGCCCGTGTGCGCCCAGGTACCGTTCCAGGTCCGCGGCCTTCCCGTCCTTGGTCACCTCGATCAGCGCCGGGGCGCTGGCGCCCAGTTCGGGCTTGAAGTCCAGCGTGACGTCGAAGCTGTCGGTCTTCGCCGTGGTCTTGGGTTCCGGCAGCGCGGCGGGTTCGTAGTCACCGGGCACGGTCACGTCGGTGCCCAGCGTGGCCGGCGTGACGTCCTTGCCGCCGCCGACGGCGAAGTCGGCGATGACCCGCCAGCCGCCCGGCGTGTCGAAGGTGATGTCGGTGCTCCACAGTCCGGAGTCGGGATCCATGACCGGATGCAGATGCTGGTACCCGGTGAAGTCGCGGCGCACCGCGAACAGGTGCATCTTCTTGTCGTGCAGGGTGGCGAACTTCGTGATGGGTTCGCCCTCGACGTCGGTGATGGTGAACGCCCACGGCTTCGCCTCGCCGGATTGGCCCACCTCGGTGTCCTTGGGCACCAACGTGAATCCGGACGCCGACAGCGACAGCCCCTCCAGGTCGGCGGGCTCGGACTCCTCTGTGGAGCCGCCGCCGTGCGTGTGTCCGCCGTCGGCCGAGGCCGAGGACTCCGCCTGCGTCTCGACGGGCGCCCCGGCGCTGGCGGGCAGCAACCGTCCGATCACGACTCCGGCGAGCAGTGCCACGACCACCGCGCCGACCACCAAGGGCAGCAACGGTTTCAGCCCCGGCGGCGGTTTCGGCAACCGCATGCTCAGGCGGCCGCCAGTTCGTAACCGG
Organism: Stackebrandtia nassauensis DSM 44728; assembly: GCF_000024545.1. Taxonomy (GTDB): domain Bacteria; phylum Actinomycetota; class Actinomycetes; order Mycobacteriales; family Micromonosporaceae; genus Stackebrandtia; species Stackebrandtia nassauensis. The sequence goes on along the minus strand of NC_013947.1, from coordinate 6,242,566 downwards.
CCTCGTCGACCGCCTCGGCGACCGACTTGTCGTCCACAGCCGACTGAGAAGTCACGGTCACCCTGCCGCTGGTCAGGTCGACGTCCACGCCGGTCACACCCTCGATGCCCGACAGTTCCTCGGTCACCGCGTTCACGCAGTGCTGGCAGGTCATGCCGGTCACCGTGTAGGTCTGGGTGGTCACATTCGCTCCTTAGGATTTCATGAGGCGCCCGATGGCCTCGGTGGCTTCCTTGACCTTGGCCTCGGCCGTCTCGCCGCCGGCGGCGGTCGCGTCGGCGACGCAGTGCCCCAGATGGCCTTCCAGCAGGTGAAGCGCGACGGCGCGCAGTGCCTTGTTGGCGGCGGAGATCTGGGTAAGGATGTCGATACAGTATTCGTCCTCATCGACCATTCGCTGGATGCCCCGTACCTGTCCCTCGACGCGACGCAGCCGCTTGAGCAGTGCGTCACGATCCGTGCTGTACCAGTACTCGGTCTTCTCGTCCATGTCCAACCTCCACCGCCACTATACCCCCACGGGGTAATTTCATCCAATAACGCGCATCACTGTGTTAGTCCACGATGTCACGGCGTTAAATCACCGAAAAATCGTGCCACTGAAGACAAATAACAGCCTCTCAAACCTTGCCGGGTCGTCCGGCTCCCCTTAGGCTTGGGCCCTGTCGTATCCGGACCCTCAGTCCGCCACTCCGGCGACACCGGACGACACCGCCGAGTCACCTTGACGGTGAACCGGGGACCCACCTCCCCGGGGTGAATCCGTCGGCCACGTGCCGATGGTAGGGCGCCGCTTCTGACAAGCGCTTCTTCCCGCCCGAACCCGTCAGCTAACCCGGTAGGCGGTAGCAGGAAGAAGGAGCCCGACTCCAGGTGAAAAAGCGTTACGCCGTGATCGCCGCTGTGGCAGCCGCAGTGTTGTGTGTGGTGATCACCCCGGCGACCGCCTCCGCCGAGCCAGACACCCTTGAGGAAGTCGAGGACGAACTCGACAAAAAGGGCAACGAGATGGAGAAACTGGCGGAGAAGTACAACGGCGCCAGGGAAGATCTCAAAAAGACCGAAAAGAAGATCAAGAAGATCAAGAAACAGCTGCCCAAGTACGAGAAAGAGGCAGAAGAGTCACGCAAGATCCTCTCCGACATCGCCTATGAGGAGTACACCGGCGGAAGCCAGCTCGTCGTCGCCGGTTCGGCGCTCGCCGAGAACCCGCAGGAGGCGATGAAGCGCATCAGCGTTCTGGGCGCCATCAACGCCTCCCAGGGTGCCGAGATCTCCGCTAACTCGTCCACGCTCAAGGACCTGCTGGAGAAGAAGCAGGACCTCGAGGACCTCAAGGACGAGCAGAAGAAGACCAAGTCGGACCTGAAGAAGAAAAAGAAGAAGCTCGACGGCCAGATCGGCGAGCTCAAGGAACTGCGCGAGAAGCTCGGCGGCGGTGGCGACACCGGCGGCAGCGGACCGCCCCCGCCCTCGGGCCGGGCCGGTGAGGTCGTGCAGTACGCCTATGACCAGCTGGGTGACCCCTACGGTTACGGGCAGGCCGGCCCTGACTCCTTCGACTGCTCGGGTCTGACCCTGGCAGCCTGGCAGCAGGCCGGAGTATCCCTGTACCACAAGGCATCGGTGCAGCGCGAGGAGACGGCGAGCGTTTCCCGCAGTGACCTGGCCCCCGGTGACCTGGTGTTCTACTACAGCGACCTGCACCATGTGGCCCTGTACGTCGGGGACGGCAAGGTCGTCCACGCGCCCCAGTCCGGGGACGTCGTCAAGGTGGCCAACATGAACGACATGCCGGTCCACAGTTACGGACGTCCGTAGTAACCCCAGATCGCGCCCGGCGCAATGCTTCCCGGGGTGTGGTGATACGCTCACTTACTGCTGACCCCTTGTATTAGTGTCGCCACCCCCGGGGACCCACAGGAGCGCGGTCGATGGCCATTCGTGCCAGGACTACGTCGTCAAGCTCAAGATCCACCGTTGTTCGCCTCACCGTCGCACTCGCGGCGGCGGCGCTGGCCGCGACCCTCGCGGCACCGCAACCGGCTTTCGCCGAACCCTCGATCAAGCAGCTGGAGAAGAAGGTCGACAAGGCCTCCGCCGAGCTGGAGATCATCGTCGAGGACTACAACGAGCTGAACCAGGAGCTCAAGGACCTCGAAAAGCAGCACGCCGAGACCGGCAAGGAACTCAAACCGCTGCGCAGCCGGGCCGAACAGACGGCCACCGAGGTCGGCGACATCGCCGCCTCGCTGTACCGGGCCGGACCGGCCGTCACCGTCACGCCCATCATCTCCGGCAGCCCCGACACCCTCATCGAGCGGCTGTCGCTGCTGGAGTTCATGAGCCTGGAACAGGACGACCTCGTCGACGAACTGGCCGCGACCACCAAGATCCTCGAATCCGAGGAACTGGAGATCGACGACCTGGAACGGGAACGCGGCAAGCTGAAGGCCAAGAAGTCCAAGAAGCAGCGCGCGATCACCCGGGACCGGGACCGGCTGCGGGACCTGCGCGACATCGCGATGGGCCAGGGCTACCGCGACAATCCCGGCCTGAAGGCGCCGCCGATTCCCGGCGGTGACGCCGGAGCCGCGGCAACGGCGGTGCGGTTCGTCCACGGCGCGCTCGGCTCGCCGTACCAGTGGGGCGGGGTCGGTCCGCACGGTTACGACTGCTCGGGCCTGACCAGTGCCGCCTGGGGCTCGGCCGGGGTGTCGCTGCCGCACAACGCCGCCGCCCAGTACCGCTCGATCCCGCACGTGGGCCGGGGCGAACTACAGCCGGGAGATCTCGTCTTCTACTACGGCGATATTCACCATGTCGGCATGTACGTCGGTCAGGGAAAGATCATTCACGCACCGAGTGAGGGGCAGAACGTCCGCGTTTCCGGGATCGACGAACTGCCGGTTTCGGGCTATGGCCGACCGGCTTGAAAAATGTGTGCGAATTATGTGAAAGCAGAATGCAGTTAGTTACTGAGTAACTACCCTCCGAAGTTGGACGAGAAAAATGATACCGAGTCTCAGGGTTCACGACTCGGACAACGAGGGAGTTGTCATGAACAGGACTTCACGCACCATCGTCGCACTCGCCATCGCCGGGGCGGCCGGATTCGCCGTCCTCGGCGTCAGCTCGGCCGCCTACGCGGAACCGCCGGCGCCCGACGGGCCGCCCGCCGCTCCGGCGCCGGACGCACCCGCGCCTCCGGCTCCGGGCGAGTGCCCGGCCGCTCCGGACGCGCCCGCGCCTCCGGCGCCCGACGCACCGGTGCCGCCCGCCGCCGAGGACCCGGCGGCTCCGCCCGCAGCGGGGGAGAAGGCGCCTGGCCTGCCGGAGCTTCCGGTCCCGGGTGCGCCGCCGCTGCCGGAACTGCCGGTCCCGGGTGCTCCGGCACCGGGTGACTGCCCGGCCGCACCGCCCGCGATTCCGGGTGCGCCGCCGCTGCCTGAGCTGCCGGTGGACGCTCCGGTGCCGCCGCTGCCGATCTAATCTCACCGGTGACCTGGGAGTAGTTCCCAGCTCACTACAGTGGCCGGACACATACGGGAGGGTGTCCGGCCACTTCCATGTCCAGGGTCGTATGACTGGCCCTAGAACTCCGGCAGGTCCGGGGTCTCGTCCCTCGAGGTGTCGTCCAGGTCCCAGCGTGCCCGCGCTCCCGTGCCACCCTTCTGCCACGGCCTCGGGCCCGACGGCGGCCGGTAGTTGACGCCCAGCGCGTCCAGGCGCTTGAGGTGCTCCTCCAGCCGTCCGGTCACCGGCGAGGCGGTGCGCGCCTCGGGTGTCGACCACGCGACGTCGGCGATGGCCGACAGCCGCGGGAAGGCGGCGTACTCCACCGCCGAGGGCACCGGCAGGTACTCGCTCCACAGTTGAGCCTGGACGCCGAAGATGAGCTCGTCGGAGGTGCCCTCGGGAACCGGCTCGAACTCCGCGATCGTGTCGACGGAGATGTTCTTGAAGATCCGCAGCGGCTCCTCGGCGTCGGTGGACTCGTAGTAGTCCAGATAGGTCGCCTGTACCGGGGCCACGATCACCTTGTGGCCCTTGGCCGCCGCCTTCGCGGCGATCGAGAAGTCCCGCCACACCGCGATGACCGCGTCGTCGGGCGCGCCACCGTCCAGGATCTCGTCCCAGCCGATGATCTGGCGGCCGTGTCCGGCCAGGTGCTCGGCGAAGTTCTTCGTGAACCAGGACTGCAACAGGTCGACGCTGCTCAGTCCCAGTTCCTTCGCCTTGTCCCGCGCCGCCGGGCTGTCGCGCCATTCGGTGCGGGGGCATTCGTCGCCGCCGATGTGGATGTACGGAGACGGGAAGATGTCGACGACGGTGTCGAAGACCTCGCGGGCGAAGTCGAGCGCCGCCTCGGTGGGCGCCAGGACCTCGGAGAAGATGCCGAAGGTGGTGGCCACGGTGGTGGGCTCGCCGGTGTTGCCCAGTTCGGGATAACCGGCCAGCACCGAGCGCACGTGGCCGGGCAGGTCGATCTCGGGCACCACGGTGATGTGGCGGCGGGCGGCGTAGGCGACGATCTCGCGCAGGTCGGCGGCGGTGTAGTAGCCGCCGTGCGGGGTGCCGTCGTAGCCCTTGGTGTCGTCGAGGGCGTGCCCGATCACGGTCTCGGGGCGCCAGGAACCGATCTCGGTGAGCTTGGGACGGCCGGGGACCTCCAGCCGCCAGCCCTGGTCGTCGGTCAGGTGCAGCTGGACGACGTTGAGCCGGTGCAGCGCCGCCAGGTCGATCATGCGCAGCACGAACTCCTTGGGCTGGAAGTGCCGCGCCACGTCCAGCATCACGCCGCGCCAGGCGAACCGCGGTTCGTCCTGAATCGACACCGCGGCCAGGGTCACCGGGGTGGTGCCCACCGGCGCGCTGCGCAGCGTCTCGGCGGGCAGCAGCTGCCGCAGCGTCTGCACCGCCCGTGACAGTCCGGCGGGGTGGGCGGCGGACAGCCGGACCCCGTCCGCGTCGACGTCGAGCCGGTAGGCCTCGGCGGCGGTGGTGCCGTCAGCGGGACGGTCGCCGGACAGTTCGAGGGTGATGGCGCCGCCGTCGGCCCGGTCGGTGACCGGGACGGTCAGGCCGGTTCCGGCCCGCAGGTAGTCGTGCAGCAGCCAGCCCGCCTCGGCGGCGGCTTCGGTGGCGACGATGCGGGTGTCACCGTCGAGAGTGAACGGACCGCCGGGGTGGGCTTCGACCGAGGTCGGCTGGGGGATCAACGATTCGTACATGAACGGCACCTCACTGGCCTGGGACGCATGAGTGGTTACCGGTCACCGTACGGCAGCCCTGGTCGGGTGCGGATCGACATACTTGGAATTGTTAAGAGAATGAAATAAAGGGGTGGAGCGATGCGCTCGCTCCACCCCTTAAAGAAGGACGGGTTCTAGCTGATGGCCGGGATCTGCTGGGTGGGCGTCTCGACCTCGTAGCCGGAACGCGGGGCGTTGATCGGCAGCGACGCGTTCACGGCCAGGTTGTCGAGCACCGCGGCGGCCTGCTCGCCCGCGACCGTGCCCAGCTGGCGGCGCAGGTCGTCCAGGTTCGAGCTCACCGACAACTCGCGCCGCTTCAGCTCGGCGACCTCGTCGCGCAGCGGCTTGAGCATCTCCTCGGCCGCGGTCTCGGCCTCGGTGCGCAGCCGGTCGGCCTCGGCGCGGGCCTCGGACAGGATCTGGGCCACCGCCGCCTCGGTCTGGGCGGCCAGTTCCTCGGACTTGCGGTCGGCCTCGGACTCCCGGTCCTCGGCCTTCTGCCGGGTCTCGCGGGCCCGCTGGTCGGCCAGCGCCCAACGCTGCTCGGCCTCGGCGACGATGCGCTGTGCCTGGGTCACCGCGTCGGAGTGCCGCTTGGAGTGCTCGCGTTCGGCCTGCTCGCGACGCTCCGCCTCGGCCAGCGACAGTTCCTGCAACTTGGACTGCCGGGTCTCGGCGGCCTCGGCCAGCAGCGTCGCCGCGGCGGCCCGCTGCTCGTCGGAGTCCCGGGCGGCGGCGGCCCGCAGCTGCGTCGACTCGCGGTCCACTGTGGCGCGGTTGACGGCGATCTCGCGTTCGGCGCTCGCCTTGAGCTCGGCGGCCTCCTGCGAAGCGCTGGCGCGCTTCTGTTCCACGTCGCGGATGGTGTCGGCACGCAGCAGTTCCACGTCGCGCCGGGCCGATTCGCGCACCTCGGTGGACTCGGTGCGGGCCGCGGCGGCCAGCTCCTCGGCCTCGCGGCGGGCGGAGGTGGTCACGGCGGTGGCCTCGGCGCGGGCCACCTCGGAGGTGCGGGCGGCCTCGGCCTTGGCGTCCTCGCGGATGGCGAGGGCCTGACGACGGGCCTCCTCGCGCTGTTCGTCCGCGTCGCGTTCGGAGGCGCGCAGATCTTTCTCGACCCGGGCACCGAGCCCGGCCAGGGTGGGTTGTTCGTTCTCGGCGATCTGGGCGGCGGTGTCGGCCATCCGGCGCTCCAGGCTGCCCAGCCGGTCCTCGGTGCGGCGCAACGAGGTGCGCACCTCCGACAGCTTGGTCTCGGCTTCGGTGCGGCTGGCTTCGGCGTTCTTCACCGCCGCGGACATCCGGCGGGCGTAGGTCTCGACCTGACCGCGGTCATAGCCGCGCATCGAAACGGAGAATTCCGCTCCGGAAGGATCAAAGAAGTTCGACATATCTCTCTATATATGGGTAATTGGGATATTTCGGGACAGCCCATCTTCTCAGCTGTGCGTGACCGGTTGGTCGCGACGCGCCGGAATCGGAAATCTGACAAAAGAAAGCGGCATTAAGAATGCGACGACTTTTACGAAAGTCGGCATTTATCGCAATTGCGGCATAAGCGACAGAAATCGAACACTCTGAACAACCCGCCCCAGTTCGCGCCTTGACACGGATCCGTTTCTCTGAGAGAAATATCTAGATTCATGCATACCCGTTATATCGGGGCATCAATCCCTGCCCGGCAAAGGAAATACACCCTTCAGGAGAAAGAACGCATGAAAACCACATCCCGGAAGCGGCTGCTCAAGATAGCCCTGCCGATCGCCGCCGTCGCGGCGATCGGTTTCGGAACCACCATGGCGGTCCTGCCCGCACAGGCCGAGAGCGCGCCCGAACAGGTCAAGCCGATGGACGTCCGGCTGGACGACGACGACCGCATGGTCGGCGGCGCACCGGTCGAGGAGAACAAGCCGTGGATCGCCGCCCTGCACAACGGCGGCAGCTTCACCTGCTCGGCCAGCCAGATCGGTGCCGAGTGGATCATCACCGCGGCCCACTGCGTCGAGGGCGGCGGCGAGTTCAGCGTCCGCATCGGCTCGCTGCAACGTTCCAGCGGTGGCGAGGAGCGCACCGTCGACAAGGTCGAGATGCACCCCGACTACAACTGGCCCGACAACGACATCGCGCTGCTGCACATCCCGGCCTTCGAGAACGAGTACGCCCCGATGGCCACCGAGGCCGACGTGGAACTCGGCCAGGAATCCGACATCTTCGGCTGGGGCTCGGAGAACGAGGACTGGAGCGGACCGCTGCCGGAGAACCTCAAGCACTCCGTGGGTAAGACCACCACCGAGTACTGCGAGACCGCCAACGTCGTGTGCATGAAGGGCGACGCGGGAGTCGCGGGCGGCGACTCCGGTGGACCCGGCTTCGTGAAGAGCCCCGCCGACGGCGCGTTCAAGCTGGTCGGCGTGTGCGCCATCGGCCACAAGCCCGCCAACACCCAGTGGGGCGCCTACACCTCCATCCCGCACAACGCGGGCTGGATCAAGGAGATCAGCGGACTCTAAAGGAGACATACGGCTCTGAGGGCCGAGTCTCAGCGACACAGCAGGAAGCCGAGGGCCGCGGCGCCCAGGCCGAGGGTCACGGATGTGACCACATTGGCCAGCGCCGCGGCCCTCGCGCCCGTTCTCGGCCAGCCGCAGCGTCTCGTGGGAGAACGTCGAATAGGTGGTCAGGGCTCCACACAGGCCAGTTCCGAACAGCGCTGCCAGCGGTCCGTCCACACTCAGCCCGGCCAGGACACCGAGCGCGAACGACCCGGTGACGTTGACGATCAGCGTCCCCCACGGGAAGACCGGATCGTGCCGGGCGGCCACCGCGCGGTCGGTGAGATAGCGCAGCGGCGCGCCGATCGCGGCGCCGACGGCGATCGCGAGCACCTCGATCATGAGCTCAGGATCCTTCGGGTGAGTCGCGACCCGGCGAACACCGCCACCAGCGCGCCAAGCACAGTTGTGAGCACATAGGTCAGTGCCAGCAGCGGACGTCCGGCGTCGACCAGCCGCACCGCGTCCACGCTGTAGGCGGAGAAGGTGGTGAAGCCGCCCAGCACGCCGACGCCCAGCAGCGGCCGCACCCAGTTCGGCGCGGCCTTCGTCGACAGCCACGCCATCAGCACGCCGATGAGCAGACAGCCGATGACGTTGATGAACCAGATCCCCCACGGAAAACCGTCGTCGCGGGCCGGAAACGCCTGGGTCAGACCGAACCGGGCCAGCGCGCCGATGACACCACCGGCCGACACGGCCGCGAGAGTCACGCGCATCGGCTCAGTGGTCTTTGGCGTGCGGCTCGCGCAGTTCGACCGGTTTGGCGGCGGCCTTCTTCGCGCGGATGTTCAGCAGCTCGACCAGCAGCGAGAACGCGATCGGGCCGTACACATAGCCCTTGGGGATGTGCTGCTCGAAACCGTCGGCGATCAGCGCCGCGCCGATGAGGACCAGGAACGACAGGGCCAGCATCTTGACGGTGGGGTGCCGGTCGATGAAGCCCCAGATCGGTTTGGCGAACACCAGCGTCAGCGCGATGGCCACGACGATGGCGGCGGCCATGACGACCAGTTCGTCGACCATGCCCACGGCGGTGATGACCGAGTCCAGCGAGAACACGATGTCCAGCAGCGCGATCTGGATGATCACCGAGGTGAAACCGGCGGTCTTGCCGCCGCCTCCGTTGCCCCCCTGCTCGGGCTCCGGCCCCTCCAGCCGGACGTGGATCTCGTGCACCGACTTCACCAGCAGGAACAACCCGCCGACGATGAGAATGATGTCCCGCCACGAGAAACCCATGCCGAACAGCTTGAACAGGTTCGCGGTGGCGCCGACCATCCACGACAGCGTCGCCAGCAGCGCGAGCCGGGTGAGGAGCGCCATGAGCAGCCCCCAGAACCGGGCCCGGGGGCGCTGCTCCTCGGGAAGCCGTCCGGTCAATATGGAAATGAAGACGACGTTGTCGACTCCGAGGATCAGTTCGAGTATGAGCAACGTGAAAAACGACACCCAGACTTCAGGACTGGTCAGCAACTCCATTGCGCCAGAGTACCGGTTATGTGATCATGCGGCAGCGAGTCTCTTAGGACAATGCCCGCCGTTTCGGGAGTGGGCGCCGCGATCTGGTCTTCTTCGGACGCAACGGTTCTAGGGCTCTGTGGACTTACTCGCCGCCCTGGCCGCGGGCCCTTTATGAGAAAACTCCAATACGGCCCGCTGACGCTGCGCGACCATACCATCTCGCTGCCGGATCGTGCGCGAATCCACCGTTTCCCCAGGGTTATCCACAATCCCGAAGTTATCCACAAGCACTGTTCGCCCAGCTTGCCCGCCCACCCCCGCCCCGGCGACATTGGAATTCCTCGCCCGCCACACACCAGGAGCCGCACAATGGACAACACCGCCGACGCCCGTCCACTGTTCATCACCGGCGACGAACTCACCCGCGCCGCACTGCGCAAACTGGCCACCGCCGCGGGCACCGAAGCCCACCACGCCCCCACCCCCGACGCCGCCCGCCGCCACTGGAACCGCGCCACCGTCGTGGTCATCGCCGCCGATCTCGCCCAGGCCTGCGCCGACGCCCGACTGCCCCACCGCGGCGAGATCATCCTGCTGACCGGCCCCGAACTGCCCTACGACCAGGCATGGCCGCTGGCCCTGGCCATGGGTGCCACCCAGGTCGCCAGCCTCCCCGAAGCCGGGGCATGGCTGGCCCGCCAACTGGCCCCCGCCACCACCCGACCCCACCGGGCACCCGTCGCGACCATCACCGGCGCCCGGGGCGGCGTCGGCGCCAGCACTCTCGCCGCCGGTCTGGCGATCGCCGCCGCCGACTCCGGCCGTACCACCCTGCTCATCGACGCCGACCCCCGAGGCGGCGGCCTCGACGTCCTGCTCGGCTGGGAGAACCGCGACGGCCTGCGCTGGCCCGACCTCACCGGCATGCCTGGCCCCTACGACCCCGACCGGCTTCGCCCGAGCCTGCCCCACGACTCCCACCTGGGCCTACTCTCGTTCAGCCGCAACCGCTCCGTCCACCTCGACCCCGCCACGGTCACCGCCGTCCTCGACGCCGCCACCCGTTCCCACGACCTGGTCGTCATCGACGCCCCCCGCTACGGCGAGCCCTGGCTGCCCGACCTCATTTCCGGCAGCACCCTGCTCGGTCTGGTCGTGCCCGCCGAAGTCCGCGCCATCGCCGCCGCCCGCCAGGCCATCGCCGTCCACGCCCCCCAGACCGACCGAGCCCGCCTCATCCTCGCCACCACCACACCCGCCCGTCTGTCCACAACCGACATAGTCAACGCCGTCGGTGTCCCCGTGGCCACCGAAATCCGCCGCGACCCCCGCCTGGCCGCCGCGGCCGAAACCGGAGCCCTCCCCACCCGGGCCCGCCACGGCACCCTCGTCACCGCCGCCAAGGCCCTCCTCACCGAACTCCCCGACCCCCAACCCGACGAACCCGCCACCCCCCAACTGGCCGGAGCCCCCTCATGACCCCCCGCTCCATCGGCTCGGCCGCGCCGATCAACCGTGCCCCGTCCGCGGCGCTTCCGTCTGGAGCCCGGCCGTCCTCACGTCGCGTCCCCGCATGCGACCGGAACAGCGCAGCCTTCGCCGAGTTGATCGCCGAATGTGCGCCCCGCTGTCGGCCAAGCGCGAACATGGCAACGCCCTCGCGACCCAACTCCGCCAGGCACCGCGCTCCCATCAGCTCGGCCACACCGATCAGCCACGCCAGTTCCGCGTTGCTGCCAAGCGGGGTTCGGTCATGACCTCCCGTCTCGTGGCCGCCGTGCGTCGCAGCCTCTCCGGCTCCGCCGCGCCGATCACACCCGCCACCGTCGCCCACGCCGTGCGGCAAACCGCGCCCGCACCGCTCGCCGGTCCCGCAGTCCTCGCCGAAACCGTCCGCGTCGACGCCGAACTCACCGGGGCCGGCCCGCTGCAACCCCTCCTCGACGACCCCCACGTCACCGATGTCCTTGTCAACGGACCCCACCAGGTCTGGGCCGATCGGGGCCACGGCCTCGAACCAACGCCCGTCCACTTCGCCGACGAGGCCACCGTCCGACGGCTGGCCGTCCGGCTGGCCGCCGCCGGGGGCCGACGCCTCGACGACGCCCACCCCTACGCCGACGTCCGCCTCCCCGACGGCACCCGGCTGCACGCCGTCCTGCCACCCATAGCCGTCAACGGCCCCCACCTGAGCCTGCGCACCCACCGCGCCAAAGCCCTCACCATGGACGAACTCACCACCGCCGGAACCCTCACCCCCACCAGCGCCGCCCTCCTGTCGGCCCTCGTTGCCGCCAAGACCGCGTTCATCATCAGCGGCGGAACCGGCAGCGGCAAGACCACCTTGCTGGCCAGCCTCCTGGGCACCGTCGACCCGAGCGAACGCATCGTCATCGTCGAAGACGCCACCGAACTCGCCCCCGCCCATCCGCACGCCCTCAGCCTGCAATCCCGCCACACCAACATCGAAGGCGCCGGAGCGGTGAGCCTGCGCCACCTGGTCCGCCAAGCCCTGCGCATGCGCCCCGACCGCATCGTCGTCGGCGAATGCCGGGGCGCCGAGGTCATCGAACTGCTCACCGCCCTCAACACCGGCCACGACGGCTGCGCCGGAACCCTGCACGCCAACACCGCCACCGACGTCCCCGCCCGCCTCGCCGCCCTGGCCCTCCCGCACGGCCTTCCCCGAGCGGGCCTACACGCCCTGGTGGCCGCCGCCCTGCGAGTCATCGTCCACATGGACCGAAAAGCCGGACGCCGCATCGTCGGCGAGATCGCCCTGCTCAGCCACGACGAACCCAACGCCCGCCTCACCGTCACCCCCGCCTGGAACCACACCCACGGCGACCAACCCGGCATCCAAGCCCTCCACCAGCTCCTGGCCAACCCATCCGCACCCACCCGGAGCCGACCATGACCTCCGCTCCCACCCGACTGCGACGCCTCCTCGGCACCCATCCACAGTGGCCCGCCCTCGTCCAAACTTGGCGCACCCACCTGCTCGCCCGCCTTGACACCGCACCCCGAAAGCTCGCCACCGCGCTCGCCCTCACCGCCGCCCTGCCCACCGCCACCGTCGCCGGACCGACGGCCGCCGCCATCACCGCGATCTACTGCGCCGTCGCCATCCTGGCCGCCGCCCGCTGGCGAGCCGCCGCCGCGACACGCCAGCACCGAGCCACCGCCCGCCAAGCCGTCGCCTCACTGGCCGCCGACCTACGAGCCGGAGCCAACGCCGCCCCCGCGATAGCGGCAACCCGCACCCACCTCGCCGCCACCGACGACCCCGTCTGCCGCCGCATCCGGGACCGCCTGGACGCCACCGTCCACATCACCGAAACCGCGGGCGCCCCCACCTCCCGCCTACTCGACCAGCTCGCCGAAGACCTGCGGGCCGAAGCCCGCATCGCCACGACCCTGACCACCAACACCGCCGGAATCCTCGCCAGCGCTCGGCTGTTGGCCGCCCTCCCCGTCGCCGGACTCGCTCTGGGACAAGCGCTGGGAACCCGCCCGCTGGAAACGTTGCTGCACACCCCCGTGGGAGCCGGATGCGCGGCCGTCGCGGTAACTCTGCAATTGGCGGGCCTTGCCTGGTCCCGCCGCATCCTCGTCGCGGCCACCGCGGGTGAAACGCCATGAAGCCACGAACCCGCCTGCGCGCCCTGACCCGCCCCGCGAACCCATCGGCTGTCCCAACCCGCGACCGTCGAATCTGGATCGCCATCGCCACCGGAATCCTGACAGCCCTCACCATCGGCAACCACTATGGACTACTCGTCGGCGCCGTCACCACCATCGTTGTCCATCTGGCCCTACGCCGCATGGAACCCGCCGCCACCCGCCGAGCCCGCGAACGCGACCGAGCCGACCTGCCATTCGCGCTCGACGTCTTCGCCGCCTGCCTCCACAGCGGCGCCCCGCTCGACCGCGCTCTGTCGACCTGCGCCGAAGCCGTCAACCCGGCCCTCGCCAACCGCTTCCGTCGCGCCGCCCGCAGCCTCACCCTCGGGGCCACCCTCGCCGAAGCACTGACCGAATTCGACAGTCTGGCCGACGGTCACCGCCTCGTCCAGACCATTGGCCGCAGCGCCGACACCGGAGCCCGCTTGGCCGACAGCCTCCATCTGCTGGCCAAGGAGCTGCGCTTCGACCGTGAGCAAGCGGCACTGTCCCATGCCCACCGAGCTGGAGTGTGGATGGTGCTCCCGCTGTGCCTGTGCTTCTTGCCCGCCTTCATCGCCGCCGGACTCCTACCGGTGGTGATCTCCAGCCTCGACGGAATCCTCAACACCTACTGACCAGAAGGGACAAACGATGACAACGTCCATCCTCAACCCACGCCACCGCCCACGCTCTCGATCCCCTGAACCCCAAGCCAAACCCACAACCGCTCACGCGACCGCAAATCTGACCCAAGCTCTGTGCGGCTCGCGCTCTGGATCGCCTGAGCCGCAAGCCAAGCCCGCGCCCGCCCACGTGGCTGCGGCCCTGGTCCGGACGTGTCGCAGTCCGCAGCCTCGCTTGTCGCAACCGTTGGCCAAGCCCGCGCCCGCTCGCGTTGCTGCGACGAGGGCTCGAACACCCCGCCCCCAACAGGTTCGATCGCTTGAACCGCAAGCCAAGCCCGCGCCCGTCCACGTGGCTGCGGCCCTGGCCCGAACGTGTTGCCGTCCGCAGCCTCGCTTGTCGGAACCGTTCGCCAAGTCCTCACCCGCTCGCGCGGCTGCCGCACTTGCCCGACCATGCCACCGTCCGCAGCCTCGATCGCTTGAGCCGCAAGCCAAGCCCGCGACCGCTCGCTTGGCGGCTGTCCTCGCTGAAGCTCGCGAGCGTTTGCGAGCCCGCTTGCGTGAGCAAGCTGGTATGAGCACCGCCGAATACGCCGTCGGCACGATCGCGGCCGTCGCCTTCGCCGGGCTCATGCTCAAAGTGCTCACGTCCGACGCGGTCTACAAGGCGCTCAACGACATCATCGCCAGGGCACTGTCATGATCGTCCGAGCCGTCCGAGCCGTCCGAGCCGTCCGAGCCGTCCGAGCCGTCCGAGCCGTCCGAGGGTGCAGCCAGGGTGGCTTCGCCACCGCCGAGCTGGCCGCCGCGTTTCCCGCCATCATCCTGCTGTTGCTCACCGGGCTCTTCGCGGTCAGTGCCGTCGCCACCCAAACCCGCTGTGCTGATGCCGCTCGGGAGGCGGCGCTGGCGGCGGCTCGTGGGGAGGACGGCTCCGAGGCGGCGACCCGCCACCTCCCGCCAACAGCGCAGCTCGCCATCGACGCGACCGGCGACACGGTGTCCGCCAAGGTCACCGCCGAGATCCGTCCACTGGGCTCACTGTTGCCCACGATGACGGTCATCGGCCGCGCCACCGCCGCCCGCGAAGATCGGGAGGCCCCATGACGATTCGACGGCGCGAGACCACGCCCGCCCGCCAGCGCGATCCCCAACGCGGCGGTGCATCCGTTATCGCCCTTGGCATCGGGCTGTGCGTCCTCGTCCTCGCTATGGTCGCCCTCCTCATGGCGGCGGCTATCGAGGCCCGCCATCGGGCCCAGATCGGTGCGGACGCCGCCGCCTTGGCCGGGGCCATGCGAGCCGGACAGGGCGCCACCTCGGCCTGCGGTCGAGCCGCCGAGCTGGCCGCCGCGAACGACACCACCATCCGCACCTGCGAACTGTCCGGCATGGACATAACCGTGGAGGTCATCGCCCCGCTGCCCAGCCCGCTGAAGCGGTTCGGTCCTGTCGTCGGGCTGGCCCGTGCTGGGCCGGTGGGTTGAGGTGTCAGCCGCCCAGGGGTGCTCGACGTGCGATGACCTTGCGATGGCTGATCCGCCAGCCCGCCGGGCTTCGGGTGATCGTGTCCTCGTAGGTCACCGTGCCGGTGGTGCCGTCGGTGTTGACTCCGATTCCCTTGGAGCGGGCGAAGACCCGTCCGGGGGTGGATTCGGTGATCACGATGTTGGTGACGTGATGTCCGAGAGGGTTGCCCTCGCCGAGGGCCAGCGCCGCTTCGCGGCAGGCCGCCACCCCTACCAGGGGTGCCGCGCCGAGGTCGGTGACGTCGTAGATCGCGTCGGGGGTGAGCACCTCGTCGAGTCGGTCGAGTTCGCCAGCGTCGATCAGGTGGCCGTGCATGGCGAGCAGTTCGCTGATGGCCGCGCGGTCGTCGGCGGTGATGGTCATGTCGGTCCTCGTTTCAGAGCCGGGTCGGGGAAGCGGGGTGGTTAACCGGGGAGGTCCCCACTTCGATGTCCCTACAATATACGGGGATGTCCCCGTTTATGACCTGGGAGCGTTGAATGGCCCCGAGAGCCGACGCCGCGCGAAACACCGAACTGCTGTTGTCGGCGGCGAAGGAGCTGGTCGAGGAGTATGGACCGGAGGTCGCGCTGGATCAGATCGCGCGCCGGGCCGGGGTCGGCAACGCCACCCTCTACCGGCATTTCCCGACCCGCGCCGACCTGCTCATCGCCGTCTACGAGGACGAGGTGACGGCGCTGTGCGACCACGGCGAGGAACTGTTGACCTCGGCTTCGGCCAGTCAGGCGCTGTTCACCTGGCTGGAGAGCCTGGCGACCCACACCGCCGCCAAGCGGACCCTCGCCCTGTCCGCTTCGGAGCGACAGCCCGAGCGGCGAACCGCGCTGTTCGATCGTTGGCACGGGTCGATCCGGTCGGTCACCGAGCGCCTGCTGGACCGGGCGACAGCTGCGGGGGTCGTGCGGGGGGACATCGATCTGACGGACCTGTTGGTGCTGACCAGTGCCTCCGCCTCGGCCGCGGGTGGGGCCGAGCAGGTGCATCGGCTGGTGCGGATCATCTGCGACGGATTGCGGCCGCACCGGGAGACGGATGCGTAGAAATCGCGGCGCGAGTTCCCAGAAGTCGCGGGACGGGTTCCCAGAAGCTCAGCCCCGCAACCGTTCGCACAGCCGCCACACCGTGTCCTGGTTGGCCTGGTCGAGCACACTGGGGGGCCACTTGGCGCGTCGGCAGTGCTTGTCGAAGTAGGCGCCCGTGACGCCCTCGACCTCGGGGCTGCTGGCCAGGTACACACTGGATCGTGAGGCTTTCGCGACGGCATCCCCGCCCAGCAGCCTGGGGCCGAACCAGCGCAGCAGCGGGGCTGCCGGGCGGTAGACCACCGGGAACGCCGACATCGGCAGGTCGCGGTTGCCGGGCGTGGAGGCGTGGCCGGGGTAGGCCACGTTGACGGTCACCCCGTGCTCGGCGACCCGGTCGGCGAAGCCGAGGCTCATCGCCATCACCGCGAGCTTGGTGTGGTTGTACTGAGAGAACGTGAAACCCACGAACTTTCGCTCGGCCAGCAGATTGCCAGGGTCGATGCGGCCCTTGGGAATCCCGCCGGTCAGGTTCACGATCCTGCCGCCACCCCGCAGCAGGGGCAGCAGTTCGCCGCCGAGCATGAACGGCGCCAGCACGTTGGTGGCGAACATGGCCTCGACGCCGTCGGCGGTGACCTCCCGTCGGGGTCGGGAGGTTCCGGCGTTGTTGACCAGGACGTCGAGGCGCTCGACGCGATCCGCCAGCTCGGTGGCGAGGCGGCGCAGGTCGGTCGGGCGCGAGACGTCGGCGGTCAGCGCGGTGATCCGGGGGTTTCCGGTGTCGGCGCGCAGTTCGCGTGCGGCCGCCTCGGCCCGGGTGGGGTCGCGGCCGAGCAGGAAGGTGGTGGCGCCCAGGGTGGCCAGGCCGCGGGCTGTCTCCTTGCCGATGCCGCCGGTGCTTCCGGTGATGAGAACCGTCTTGCCGTCCACGCCGTCTCCTCAAGGTTCTGTCTACAGTAAAAATCTGTCACTCAGTGACATGTATAGCATGAAGTGTCGAGAAGTAAACTGTGGCGCATGACTGAGGAACGGCCGGTACGGGGCCTGCGGGAACGGACCCGGCTCGCGGTACGGGCCGAACTGAGCCGACTGGCGGTGGAGCTGTTCGTGCGGCAGGGTTTCGAGCGCACGACCGTCGACGACATCACCGCCGCCGCCGGTCTGTCCAAACGCAGCTTCTTTCGCTACTTCCCGGCCAAGGAGGACGCCATCTTTGGCGACCTCGACCTGCTGGGGGAGGAGGTTCGCGCCGACCTACGTGACCGGCCGACCGGGGAAGCGCCGTGGGACAGCCTGCACCAGGTGCTGCGCGGCTGGTCCGAGCGGATTCATTCCGCCGGGGCGGTGGCCGAGAAGCTGGACCTGATCGAGACCACTCCGGCGCTGCGGGCCCGGTTCCAGCACAAACGCGAACAACTGCGCGACGAGATCGCCGCCGAGCTGCGTGACCGGCAGCCCGGCGGGCTCAGTGACTTCGACATCGACCTGTTGACCGGCGCCGCGGCGGCGGCGCTCGACGCGGTCTCGCGGGAAGTGGTGCGCGGCGGGGATCCCGGCGCTCGGGAGGAACTGATCGATCGGGCGTTCGCCGCCCTGAAACCCGTGCTGTGAGGCCCCGTCGAACCGGTTCGGTTCAGCCTTCCAGTTCGCGCGCCACTGCGTGGACGACCTCGGCGATCTTCGCGGTGTGCTTGCGGTCGGGGTGACGACCGCGACGCAGCGTCGGCATGACCTGGTCCTCGAGGACCTTGATCATGTCCTCGATGAGGCCGTGTACCTCTTCGGGGGAGCGCTTCGGGGTCTGGGGTTCGGCCTTGGCCACCCGCTTGGGAGTGTCTACAAGGGTTACCGACATCGCCTGCACACCCCGGCGGGTGTCCACGATGCCGTATTCGAGCTTCTGACCGGCCTTCAGTTCGGTGACGCCCTCGGGGAGAGCGTCGCGATGCAGGAACACATCGTTGCCGCCGTCGTCCCGGGAGACGAAGCCGAATCCCTTTTCGGCGTTGTACCACTTGACACGACCGGTGGGCACAGCCTTGACCTCATACTCGAAACGCAGGAACACATGTTGGACACCGCTCGGACATCCGAGCGATGTGTACCTAAGCCTAACGGTCGGCTTCCGGGAGGCGCCACCACGTTATGGGTGCCGCCTCAGCCCGCGGATTCGGTGCGCCATTTCTGGTTGGCCCTGTCGTGACAGGGTTTTGCCGAGGCCGCGTCGCCCACGGCGGCCCCGGCTTGCAGGCATATCTTCTCGTCGGTTGCGCTGCGGATCTGCCAGAAGTCGACCCCGCTTTCGGTGCGCAGATAGGTGAACTTCCAGGCGGTGCCCGGCTTGCATTTCGCGTCGGCGACCAGTCGTTTCGCGGCGGCCTTCACACCCAGGCACGAGTGGACCTCACCGCCGCCGAACTGACTGTCGAAGCCGATCGAGACGGCCTTCGCGCCGACGGTGTCGTAGGTGTACACCTCGTACTTGTTACCCTCGCACAACCCCATCGTGGCCTCGATGGCCGCTTGTGAGCCGTCCAGTTTGTTCAGCAGCAGGCACTTGGTGTTGGCGGAACTGACCAGCACCGACGTCCTGGGTTTCTGCGGTCCGGGCTTCTCCGACGACGAGGTGCTGTTGTCGTCGGAGGGTTTGCCGCCACCGGAGTCGTCCGGCGGGTTCATGGTGAATATCACCACAAGCGCCGCCGCGAGGATCGCGACCACCGCGATCACGCCGGTCACCAGCAACGCGCGGCCTCGCCGCCGCTGACGGGGCGCGGCCTCGGCCGCGACGGTGTCCGGTTCGGACGGTTCGCGTGGCACCTCGCGGGTCGCCGCGAGGTGCGGACGCGTCGGCGGGGTGGGCGGCGCGCTCGCGGTCCCGGCGGCTTCGAGGCAGGCCCGGGCGAAGTCACCAGCGGTGCGGAACCGGTCGCGCGGGTCCTTGGCCAGCGCCCGCATCACCACCCGCTCGATCGGCGGCGGCACGGTTGGCGGCAGTCGCGGCGGTTCCCGGTCCAGGTGTCCGGCGATGACCGCGGCGACCGTCTGCCCGTCGAACGGCCGCATCCCGGCGAGACATTCGTAGGCGACGACACCGAGCGAGTAGACGTCCGAGGCGGGGGTCAGCGGCTCGTCGCGCAGCTGTTCCGGCGACGCGTACTCGATCGTGCCCATCACCGAGCCGGTGGTGGTCAGCGCGGTCTCACCGGCGCGGCGCGCCAGCCCGAAGTCGAGCAGGGTCGCGTCCCGGTGCCGGTTGACGAGAATGTTGGCGGCCTTGACATCCCGGTGAATGATGCCGACGCGGTGCGCCGCGTCCAGCCCGAGCGCGACCTGCGAGACCAGCCGCATCACCTCCGGCGGCGGCAGTGCCTCGGCGGCGGGCACGTATGCCGACAGCGGACGGCCCACCACGAACTCCATCACCAGGTACGGCAGCACCGAGCCGTCGGGTTCGGTGTCCTCGCCCGAGTCGTACAGCGCGACGACCCCGGGAGCGTTGAGCGCGGCGATGGCGCGCGCCTCCCGCAGGAACCGCTGCCGCAGGTCGGCGTCGTCGGCCATCGCCGGGTGCAGCACCTTGACGGCGACCGGCCGCTCCAGCGTGACGTCCTCGGCCCGCCACACCTCACCCATGCCGCCGGTACCGATGCGTTTGTCCAGCCGGTAGCGACCGCCGAGCAACTGGTTGGGCCGCATGGACACCCTTCCTCAAGACATCGAAGGATGATTATGCATTGGGTGGTATCGGCGCGGCGCCCGCCCGGGTGTGGCTCAGCCGGGCACCAGCCCGGCCGACGCGGCCCGCCCCAGCAGGGTCTCGACGGCGGCTCGCCCCGCCTCGCCGAGGTCGGCGCTGAACTCGTTGACGTACAGCTCGATGTGCTGCCGGGTGACGTCCGCCGACAGCTCTTGGGCGTGCTCGGCGACGTAGGCGGCGCTGTCGAGCGGGTTGGCCCAGGCGTGGGCGAGGCTGGCGCGGATCCAGCCCGCTATCGCGTCGGTGTCCAGGCCCTTGCGGGCCAGGATGGCGCCCAGCGGGATCGGGTGTCCGGTCTCGCGCTCCCACCAGTCCCCGAGATCCTCCAGCATGGACAGACCGTGGTCCTGGTACGTGAACCGGGCCTCATGGATGACCAGGCCCGCGTCGAAACGGCCGGACGCGACGCCGGGCATGATCTCGGCGAACGGGACCACCCGGATGTTCGCGGGCGCGAAACCCTGCGACCACAACCGGAACAGCAGGTAGGCGGTGGTGCGTTCACCGGGGACGGCGACGGTCGCGCCCGCGAGCTTCTCGGGGCTCGACGGCTGGCGGGTCAGCACCAGCGGCCCGCAGCCCCGGCCGAGCGCGCCGCCGCACGGCAGCAGCTCGTAGCCGTCGCGCAGCCACGGCAGCGCCGCGAACGAGACCTTGACCACGTCGAACTCGCCCGTCAGCGCCCGGGTGTTGGTGACGTCCACATCGGCGTAGGTGACCTCGGGGACCGGGGCGCCCTCCACCAGGCCGTGCACCCAGGCGTGGAAGATGAAGGTGTCGTTGGGGCAGGGGGAGAAGGCCAGCTTCATCGCAGTTCCCCCGCCGCCTTCGTCAGGGCGTCGAAGGCCGCCTGCCAGTTCCAGCCGGACGCGTCCCGGTCGCCCACGGCGTTGGAGATCGCGCGGATCTCGGTGAACGGCAGCCGGACGCGGGCGGCAGCGGTCGCGGCGCCGAAGCCCTCCATCGCCTCGGCCAGCGCGTGGGGATAGGACTCGGCGAGCTCGTCGACCCGCTGCGCCGAGCCGGTGATCGTCGCCAGCGTCAGGATCTCGCCGCGGGCGCCGGTGACCCCGGCGGCCAGCCGCAGCGAACACTCGGCGACCGCGCTGCCGAAGCCCAGCTTCCCCAACGGGGTGAAACCGTCGTCGGTGCGCACGCCGAGTTCGGCCGAGATGCTCGCGGTGCCGACCACCACGTCGCCGATGTCGGCGCGTCCGGCCAGCCCACCGGCGATCCCGGCGTTGACGACCCCGTCGTAACGGGTCCCCGCCGCCTCGGCCAGAGCCAGCAAGCGGGCGGTTCCAGCGGCCGCTGCCGCCGGGCCGACGCCAACGGTGTAGACATCGTGGACGGTGCCGGACAGGCCCCGCAGGACGGCGTCGCGTTCGGCGTCCACCGCGGTGACGATGAGCAGCTTCATTACCCCAAGACCTGACAGTCGATGAATGATGCGTCGACGCTACTGGTTTTCGACACGGGCCCCGTGACGGCCATGCGCGACTGTGACGGCACCTGTTGGCCCCGCGCGGTCACCGCGTCGTATCCTTGCCGGGTGTCACAGATTCCCACCATGTCCAGGCCCGCGCGCCTAGACCGACTGTGTGCCGAGGCCGTCGAACTCGCCCGGGCCGCGGCCGAAGAGACCGGCGAGGGGGTCGGCGAGTACCTGCACGCCGAACCCGAGGCCGAACGGGTGGTGACGCATTTCTTCGAGACCACACTCGCGGGTTACCGGGGCTGGCGCTGGGCGGTGGTCGTGGCGCGGGCACCGCGTTCGCGCACCGTCACCGTCAACGAGACCGCGCTGCTGCCCGGCCCGGACGCCCTGAAGAGCCCGGAATGGGTGCCGTGGGCCGAACGGCTGCGCGCCGGGGACGTCGGGGTCGGCGACCTGCTGCCCACCGACGAATCCGACGCCCGGCTCACCCCCGCGTACACCTACAGCGATGACGACGCCGTCGAGGACATCGCCTTCGAGCTCGGCGTCGGCCGGGCCCGGGTCATGAGCCGCGAGGGCCGCATCGACTGCGCCGAGCGCTGGTACGAGGGCGACCACGGCCCGAGCGCCGAGATCTCGGTGTCGGCCCCGCCCGAGGCGCGGTGCGGCAGCTGCGGTTTCTATCTGCCGCTGGCGGGTTCGCTGCGGCAGGTGTTCGGGGTCTGCGGCAACATGTACGCCTCCGACGACGCCACCGTCGTGTCCTCCGACCACGGTTGCGGCGCACACTCCGAAGTGCTCACTCAGATCGACGCGACCGGCCCGCGGGACGTCGAGCTGACCGACACCGCCTACGACGACGCGCTCATCGAACAGGTCGACACGACCGCCGACGACGAGGAGCCGGAAGCGCCGGTCGCCGAGGTCGAGGAAGCCGACGAGGCTGACGAAGCGGACGCGACCGCCGAGGTCGAAGCCGAGACCGAGACAGCTGAAGTCGAAGTCGAAGTCACGGAGACGGCCGAGGCCGAACCGGAGACGACGGTGACCGAGCCCGCCCCGGAACCGACGGCCGTCGAGGTCGCCGAGGCCCCGGCCGACACGCCGGAGACCACGGAAATCGATGCCGTCGAAGCACCGGCGGTCGAGGCACCGCAGCCGGTCGAGACCGAGCCCGTAGCCGAGGCCCAACCGGCAGCCGAGCCCGTGGCCGAAGCTGAGCCCGAAGTCGCGGTCGTCGAGCCGATGACCGAGGCCGACCAGGTCGCCGACACGCCCGAGGGCGGCGTCACCGAACCGATCGCCGAACCGCTCGCCGTCACCGAGGTCGCGGCCCCGGCCGACGTCGAGACACCGGCGGAGGCCGAGGTCACCGAGGCCGAGCAGCCACAGGCCACTCAGGACGATTCAGGGAAGGACGAGGAACCGAACGACGCTAGTCCCGCTGGCGACGTTTCTGGTTCCGATCGTGAAGCACCATGACGACGGTGCCGGGCACGCCCAGCACCGCCCCCCACAGTGCGCAGTCGATCCACCACGACCGTCCCGTCGCCGCCAAATCCTCGGAGAACAGTGAAAGAATTCCGGCGATGACGAGCCACAGGACGGTGCCGCCGATGGCCAGGGGAGTCATCGGCAGGTTGGCCGCGGGAGGGGTAGGACGGTCGGACACGCGCCCAATCTACCGCGCGTTCACCGGCAGAAACGCCGCCAGATGGGCAAAGTAGGGAGATATTTGCGATCTTGTGGTTATGAATGCGGCGAGATCGAGTGGATAACCTGTACGGTGGAGCGTACTGTCGAGTGATGTCGCCGCGAAGAGTTCGCGTGACCTCAAGGGAGTTAGCCGGCCGCTTGCACAAGCGGGAAGCCGAGATTGACAAGGGGTGGTGGTCAATGCGACCGGTACGCTTCGTCGCCCTGTCAGAGGACGGGCAGGCTCTTGTAGTCGCCGACGAGCTCGGCCGACTCATGGGACTGCCCCTGGACGACAGGCTGCGCACCGCGGTCCAGGGCGAGCGGACCGAAGCCGAACCCGCCTCTCATCCCATTGTGGATCGTCGCGTGCCGCAGGTCTCGCTGTCACCTCGGGACATCCAGACTCGTATCCGTTGTGGAGAATCGGCCGAGGACATCGCGCGCGGCGCGGGTGTCGCGGTCGACAAGGTGCTGCGCTACGCCGGCCCGGTGTTGCAGGAACGTGCCATGCTCGCGCAGGCCGCCCGCCGCGCCCGCCTGGCCAACTCCGACCGGGGCGAGCGCATGTCCGACGTCGTGGACGTCAAGCTCGGCCAGCACGGTGTCGACACCGCCTCGGTGTCGTGGGACGCGTGGCGCCGTGAGGACGGCACCTGGCGGGTCTCCGCGACGTGGACCAGCGGAAAGTCCACCGCCCAGGCGACCTGGGAACTCGACCGGGGCCGCCAGAGCGTGACCCCGCACGACGAGATGGCCCAGTTCCTGTCGACTCCGGCTCCGGCCACGGTGCGTTCCTCGGACTCCGAGGTCGCCAGCGCCCGGACCCCGTCGCCGTCGGCGCGGCCGTCCCGCGACCCGCTGTACGGCGTGACCCGCCGCGACACGCAACAGACTCCGGCGGCCAAGCAGCCCGAACCCGCCTCCGACCGCCCGGACCCGCTGCGCCGCGACGCACTCCGCGCGGCACTGGAACGCCCGCTGGGCGAACCGTCGCGTCCGGACCGCCAGGCCGCCAGCGGCCTGGGTCTGCCGGGCTCCGAGCCCGCCGAGGTCAAGGACACGCCAGCGGTTCCGTCGCTGGCGGTACTGCGTCCGCGCCGCAACGAGGTCGTGGACGAGGACGAGTCGGGCGACGAACCGAAGGTCGCGGTGGCCGCGGGTGCCTCGAGCAAACCGCGCAACCGGCTGCCCGCCTGGGAGGACGTCCTGTTCGGCAGCGACACGGCCCCGCGCTCCAGCCAGCCGTAGACCGCTGGCCTGACGTAGCCGTCGGCGGCTAGCCCGCGCGTTGTGCGACACGCTGGCTTACCGGGCGCGGCCGTCCCGGTCGAGTTCGGCCAGTCCGGCCAGAATCCGGTCCAAACCGAACTGGAAGTCCGCGGCGGTGTACTCGATGGAGCCGGTGTTCGCCGGGTCCGCGAACAGGCGGCAGAACATGGGATACCGCTTCGGCGTCAGAACCCTGCCGAGGAAAGCGAAGTAATCGCCTGCCGCGGCATCGCCGCCGTCCGCGATGATCGGATCCAGGGTGAGTCGCGCCTGCTCGCGGACGTAGCCGGAGATCAGCGTGACGGCGCGGAGCTGGTCGTGGGCGGTCAGGGTGGACTGTGACAGGGCCTTGAGCATGTGCTCGCCCCACAGGAGTTCGTTCGGTGTGTTCGGCGGGCCAGAGGTGGGCACCTGCAGGACCCACGGGTGTTGCCGGTAGAGGTCGTATATCCGCCAGGCGATGTCGGCCAGCGACTCTCGCCACCGTCGGAGGTCGGTCGGCGGCAGATCGGGTGGTGGCGCGGCGGCGGCGTCGCGCATCACCACGACGAGGTCGTCTTTGGATCGGACGTGCCGGTACAGCGAAGTCGTCGCGGTGCCCAGGGCGGCCGCGACGCGAGCCAGTGATACGGCGGCGAGCCCTTCCCGGTCGGCGATGTCAACGGCGGCCGTGACGATCCGTCCCAGCGTGAGGCCTGATCGTGGGCCGGGCCTGCGGCCACCGCTCGGTGCGCCCGGGTGAGCCGCGTGACTGGAGCTTCGCCAGGCCAGTTCGATGCCCGTCGGTGCAGGCGCTCGGTGCTGTTCGCCCATATTGGTCGTCCCCTGACGTAGTGCGTGCGCTGCTAAGCCTATAATGGCGAATGCTATTCGCCATTACGGTGAACCAAGTTCTCCATTAAAAGAATCGGTGAGGGAGCCATGAAGACGACGGCATCGGTCACGCGGGTAGGGATATGGGCAGGTGGTGGCTTCACCGCATTGGTGCTGGCGTACCTGACGGCTCTGACCGTGATGATGTCGAAGGGGTTGCCGTTTCCGCCCCAAGAGCCGTTCTCGACCACTTTCCACGTGATCATGATGCTGGTGGTTCTGGTGATGGTGCCGCTGTGGGGCGCCATCCATCTCGCCGTCCCTGCGGATCGACAGGTGTTCACGCTCATCTCGTTGATGTTCATCGTCATGCTCGCCGTCGTCGTCGGCGCCAATCGGTTCGTGGCGCTGACGTTGGTCCGGCAGAGCCCCGGACTGGGACAGACGGAAGGGCTGGAGTGGTTCCAGCCCTACGGCTGGCCGTCGCTGATGTTCGCCTTCGAGATTCTCGGGTGGGGTGTGTTCTTCTCGCTGGCCTGTCTGTTCCTGGCTCCGGCGTTCCGTATGCGAGGACTCGAACGCGGCATTGCCGTGATATTCGCGGTGACAGGCGTTCTCAGCGGGGGCGGCGCCCTTGGACTCCTGGTCAATTCCACCGCCATCATGGGCGTGATCGCCCCACTGGCATGGGGGCTTGGTCCTGCCGTCGCGGTCATCCTGATCGTGATCTGGCTGCGGCCCGGTCACGCGGTGCGGACATCGCGTAGCTCGAGTTGAATGCTCGGCGCCGTGGGTCAGGCGGCTTTCTCGACGGTTTCGATCAGGCGCATCCGGGGGCGGGGGCGTAGTTCGACGCTGACGTGGACGTCGCGTTTGCGGCACCGCACCGCGAAGGCCGTCGCCGCCATGAACACACCCGCCAGGCCGCCGATCCACAGACCCGAGCGGGGGCCGATGACCTCCGACAGCCAGCCGATGATGGGGGCGAAGATCGGGGTGGAGCCCAGGAACACCAGGATGTACAGCGCCATGACCCGGCCCCGGTGGGCGGCGTCGACGCCGAGTTGGATGCGCTGGTTGACCGCCTGGGCCAGGAAGGTCATGGAGAAGCCGGTCGGGACCAGCAGGACGGCGGCGACCCAGAAGGCCGGGGCGAATCCGACCAGTGCTTCCAGGACGCCGAAGATCGCGGCGGCGGCCAGGACGATGTGGGCCGTGGGGCGGGCGCGGCGGCGAGAGCTGACCAGAGCTCCGGCCAGTGCGCCGACCGCGAGCATGGTGGTGAGCAGGCCGAAGGTGGCCGCGCCGGTATGGAAGACGGTCTTGGACAGCAGCGCCAGGGTGATCGGGAAGTTGAAGCCCAGGCCGCCGACGACGAACATGAGCACCAGCGGCAGTACCAGGTCCGAGCGGCGGAAGGTGTAGGAGACGGCCTCGCGGATGCGGGTGTCCTTGGCGGGCTCGGAGAAGCCGAGTTCGTGCCGGTTCATCAGGAGCAGGCACACCATCGGCGGCACGTAGGTCAGCGCGGTGATTGCCAGTACCGGGCCGGTGTCGACCACGGCGATGAGGGCACCGGCGATCGCCGGGCCCACGATGCGGGCGCTGTTGAAGGTGGCCGCCGACAGCGACAGCGCGTTGGGCAGCATGCCGGTGCCGACCATCTCGGAGACGAAGGACTGCCGGGCCGGGTTCTCCAGGGCCATGACCATGCCGAGCATGAGGGCGAACACGTAGATGTGCCACAGCTGGGCGGCGCCGATCAGGACGATGACCGCCATGCCCGCCGACAGGGCCAGCCAGGAGGTGTTGAAGACCAGCAGCATCCGGCGCTTGTCGTGCCGGTCGGCGAGTTTGCCGCCGTGCAGGCTCAGCAGCAGGACCGGGACGAACTGCAGTGCCGTGACGAAACCGAGCGCGGCGCCGGAGTTTCCCGACAGTTCCAGGACGAGCCAGTCGATGGCGACGATCTGCATCCAGCGACCCAGTAGTGAGGTCAGTTGGCCGATGGCGAAGAGCCGGTAGTTGCGGACGCGGAGGGAGCGAAAGGTTTCGGCCAGCTGTCGTCTCATGGGGGTCGGGTCGGCCTCCTAGGCATGTAAGGGGCAGTTCTGCTAATCGACCCTAACCGTGTCCGGTGTCCCGACGCCAGGGTTTTGTCGGCGGTATCACTGAATCGATGGATACTGGTGTTCAGATCCACTTTTGACGGAAAGTGTGATGCGACTGTCGCAGGTGGCTGGCAGACTCTAGACCATGCAGTTCAGCCGTTTGACCTCATGTTTGACCGCCGACGCCGCCCGGATGGCGAAGGCTGCCGAGGGGAACATGGACGCCCGCGTCCCGACTTGTCCGGAGTGGACGATGACGGATCTGCTCGAACACGTCGCCCACGTCTACATGCACAAGACCGAGTGCATCCGCAACGGCCAGCCGAAGTCGTGGCCGCCGCCGCGCGACCCGGAGGTCCCGACGCTGACCCTGATGCGGCAGGGGCTGGGCGACCTGCTCGCCGAGTTCACACCGCGCGAGCCCGCCGACGCGGCGTACACCTGGTACGACCCGGACCAGACCGTCGGCTTCTGGATCCGGCGGATGGCGCAGGAGACGGTCATCCACCGCGTCGACGCCGAACTGGCCGCCGGGGTCGCCCTCGGTCCGATCGACGAAGAACTGGCCGTCGACGGCATCGACGAACTGCTGCGCATCTTCGTCGGCTGGAGCAGCCACAAGTGGGCCGAGGAGGTCGCCGACAGCATCGGCAAGCTGCTTCCCAAGCCGGTCGCGGTGACCAGCGGCGACACGACCTGGGTGCTGCGGCCGGTCGACGGCAGCATCGACGTCGACTCCGAGGCCGCCAGCGACGTGGCCGTGACGATCTCCGGTGAACCCGCCCCGCTGCTGCTGTGGCTGTGGCGGCGCGGCGACGACGAGGGCATCCAGTTCGACGGCGACGAGCAGGCGGCGCGGGCGCTGCACGAACTCATCAAGGAATTCACGCAATAGCGGATAAGGTCGAAGCGGTGCCCCGCTCCCCGGCGGGCCACCGGATTCGAGGACGAAAAAGAAGGTCGAGAACATGGACGTGGTGCGAATCGGCGTCATCTCCGTGGCGCTGGTGAGCCTGGCGAGTTTGCCGTGCCTCATCGCGTGGGTCATCGTCAACGCCGATGACGCCGCCGACCGGGCGGGCAAGACCGTGGCCAGGCTGCGCCCCCACACTCCCGCGCACCCGCCGATCGAGGACACGGCGGCCCGGCTGCGGGAACTGGCGGCCGAGCTGACCGACACCCCGCGCGACGCGCTGCTGCGCCGCGCCGAGTTGACCGACCGCTACGATCTCACGCTCCGCCAGGCTTGCGCCACCATGGACATTCCACAGTATCTGACGCGGCTGACCGGCGACGACGCCGACGTCGAACGGTTGCGACTGGAGGGCGAGCTGGAGGCCGTCGGTCTGGTGCTGCGCGGCCCGGCCCGGGGTTGCCGGTGAGACTGTTCGTGGGCCTGCGGCCCAGCGACGCGGCGCTCGCCGACCTGGCGGGCTACCTGCCCCGGATCGGGCTAGACGGTGCCCGGCCCACCGGACGACAGACCTGGCACCTGACGCTGGCCTTCATCGGGGAACTCGACGACCGCCGGGTCGAGGACGTCTCCGCCGCGCTGACGGCGCTGAGCCGCACCACCGCCGGGTTCGCGCTGCGGCTGGCCGGTGGCACGGTGCTGGGCCGCACCTCGACGGCGTTGTGCGTCGGCACCGACGGTGACACCACGGCGCTGACCGCGCTGGCCGAGCGGGTACGCACCGGGCTGCGTCGCTCCGGGGTGCCCTTCGACGAGCGGCCGTTCAAACCGCACCTGACGGTGGCCCGGCCCAAGGACCTGTCCCCGGCCGAAGTGCAGGCCAAAGTGGACGCGCTCGGTGGCTACAACGGCCCGTCCTGGCGCGCTGAGAAACTCGTCCTGTACCGCAGCCACCCGGGCCCGCCGGTCCGCTACGAGGCGCTGGAACGGTTCCCGTTGCGCGGCTAAGGATCGCCGAGCCGAGCCGAGATCAGGCCCAGCGGAAGTACCAGGCGCGGGACCGCACCATGTGAACCGCCAAGTCGTCCAGTGTGGGCACTCCGGCGGCCATTAGGTCGGGGCAGTACGCGTGCACCTCGCGGGCCGTGTCCAGCGCGTCCTCTTCGGCGCTGGGTGGGTTGGGCACGTACAGCTCCAGGATGTCCCAGGTCATCGAGACCAGTTCGACCTCGTGCCGCTCGTGCCAGTGCTTGAGGATGGTGGCGTGCTCGGCGCCGTACAGTTCCCAGTTCGTGGAGCCCTTCCAGGGCAGCAGCGCCGGGATCTGCCAGCTGTGCTCGGCCTCGACCAGGCCGATGAGTCCGTCGGACTTGGGGACGGCGAAGTCGGAATCGCCACGGGTGGGCAGGATCGGGACGCCGCGCGGCGGCTCCCCGGCCTCGGCGGCCTTGTCGTGCAGCAGCGTCTCGGCGTCCAGTTCGGTCATCCGCTCCAGTTCGGCGTCGCCCTCGTGCAGGACGCCCTCGCCGTTGTCGAGCCAGTCGTCGGGGGAGCCCAGCAGCACCGGCAGCCAGCCGGTCTTCTCGTGCACCTGCCGGATCTGCAGCCACCAGCCCAGCGCCTCGTCGGCGCGGACCCCGAAGGCCCACAACCGGACGTCGCCCAGCTGAACGATCTGCTGCATGTGCGGCACCGTGATCCCGGCGTTGCGCAGCGCCGCGCGCGGCGAACCGGACACGTCGAGCGGCAGTGTCTCGGGTGTCTGCGGCGGTTCGTCCTTGGGCTGCGGCGGCGGCTCCAGGTCGAGCAGTTCGCGCTTGGGGCGCGAGGGGGTGAAGTATTCCTGCGGGGGCACGACGGTTTTGTCCACTTCGTCCGGCTCAGCTTCGGTGGCCGATGCGGACGGTTCCCCGGCTTCGGGTTCCACGGCGGCCGTGGGCTCCGGCTCGGGTTCCGGACCTGGTTCGGCGACGGTTTCGGTCTCGGGCAGCGGCGCGGCGTCACCGAGCACGCTTGAGGTCGGCGGCGGTGCCGACTCAGCGGGCGGAGTCTCGGCAGGGCTCTCGGCCGGAGCGGGCGGGGTGGTGTTGTCCGCCTCGTCCTCCGGCTTTCGACCCAGCAGTCTTTGCAGAAGTCCCACGGCTGTAAATAATGCCGCCTGCCTATGACGTCGGGCAAGGCGGCATCGATATCTGCTGTCAGCGGCCACGATGCCGACGACGAGTGACGCGGTGATCGCGGCCATGACCGCGGCTTGTGTGCCCTTCACGGCCTTGCGGGTGGCGTCGCTGGATCTCGTCGCGCGCGGACCCGATCGGCACGTACCGGTTGGACGGCAGGAAGCCCAACAGCCTGCGCTTCTCCAGGCTGACCAGCCGCCGCTCGGCCATCGAGTCCGGCACCCGCTGCGATTGTCCCCAGTAGAGCGTGTTGTTCCAGGACTGCGGGCGGAAGCGGCTCGTCAGCCAGTAGGAGTGTGCCCGGGTGCCAGCACCGGTGGGGCGTAGTCGCAGACGGCCAGCTCCACCTCGGCCAGGCAGCCGGGATCGCCGCATTCGCAACCGAAACCGCGCCTGATCTGCGACAGTTCCACGTTCGCCCACGGCCGGGAGCTGAACCCCCGGCACTGCTCGATGATCGCGGCGTTGGCCTCGCGCAGCAGCGCCCGCCGCTCTTGCGGGCCCTCGGCCTTCGGCCCGGCCGCCAGCGGTTCGGCGAACAGTTCCTCCACCGCCGCGACGGTGGCGGCGACGTCGCGGTCGTCTACTGTGATCACCGGTGCGCCGGCCGCGCGGACCTCGGCGGCGACGACCTCGGCCAGCTCCAGGTACAGCGCCAGTTGCCCCTCGCCCAGGCCGCGTCCCGCCAGCCGCGCCACGCGGGTGGCGCGCGAGGCCAGCAGCCACACCGCCGGATCGTCGCCGGTGACGCGGGGTGTGACCGTGGTTCCCTCGGCGATCGTCAGCGGCGCGGGCAGTCCCCGCACGTCCTCGGCGACCATCGGGCCCCGGACGTGGTGCAGCGACATCCGCAGCAGTTCCGGCACCGGCCGCCGCCACCGCTCGACCGGGTCGAGCTCCTCGAACCGCCGCGCGTCCGGATCACCGGCACGCAGCGCCCGGTCGCGGTGCGCCCAGGTGCGGGTGTCGGCGTTGTACCAGCGCAACCCGTGCCGCCGCGCCAGAATCCGCGCCACCGTCGACTTGCCGCAGCCCGCCTGGCCACCGATCCACAGTGGCCTCACCGGGTGAACACGATCATCAGCGTGACGGCGATCGGCAGCAGCGCCGCGGTGTAGGCGATGTAGTTGTTGTGCCGGGCGGCGCGACTGGCCTCGCCGGTCCAGCTGCTGGCGGCGATGGCCGCGATCCGCTGCCGGGCCTCGGCGCGCGGCAGTTCCGGTAGCAGGTACTGCTCCATGTTGGCGGCCCGCACCTGCGCGGCCAGTTCGGCGACCCAGGCGTCGTCGGTGCCGCCGGTGGCTACGGCGGCCAGCAGCCGCTGCCGGGTCTCGGTCTCGGCGGCCGGGGTCGCCGAGGTGTACTTGCGGACGTGGAACAGCTTGGACGTCGTGCGGGTCAGCACCTCGCGTCCGGCGAGCGCGTCCCGCACCCGGTTCGGGAAACCCCAGTACAGCCTCGACATCCACTTGGCCGGTTGGCGCGGCTTGCTCGCCGCGATCTGTGCCAGCACCTCGTCCATGACGGCGTCGCCGGTCGGTTGTGGATCGACGACGGTGACGTCCTTGCCGTGCAACGCGATCCGTCCCGCCAACGCCAGGTCGGCGAGGGTGGCCCCGACGGTCGCGCTGTTGCGGTCGACGGTGGTGAACCTGGCGCTGGAGCCGCGGTCGCTCAGCAAGATCATCGCCTCTGCCAACGTCGTCATGCTGGGAACCCTACTGGGAGCCGGGCGGGGACGAACTAGCGCCGTTTGCGCTTCTTCTGCACCATGAGCCCGAAGACCCAGGCCGCCACCAGGATGGCGATCATGACGCAGATCAGCTTGAACACTAGGAACCGACCTGGCTCACCGGCATCAGCTGCGGGCGTTTGGGCGTGATCATGTCACCGGACGACTGTCCGGTGAACCGGCGCTGCACCCAGGGCAGCGCGTGCTCGCGGGTCCAGGCGGCGTCCTCGCGGCGGCGGCGCAGCCAACTCTTGCCGGGCGCGGTCGGCAGCGGCGCGCTCCACTTCGGGTCCGGGTCCACACTCAGAGCCTGACACACATGGTGGGCGACCCGCCGGTGGCCGAGCGCCGACATGTGCAGCCGGTCCTCGCTCCACATCCGGGTGTCGGCGAAGGCCTCGTCGGCGAACAGGTCGACCAGGGCGGCGTCGTGGCGTTTGGCGACCTTGCGGATGATCTCGTTGAGGGCGACGATCCGCTTGCGCAGCAACCGGTGCGCGGGCAGCCGCGGCGGGTGGAAGCCGGTACTCATCAGCACCCGGGCGCCGGACGCGGTCAGCACCCGGATCGCCTCGTGGAACCGGCCGGCCATCCGGGCCGGGTCGAAGCTGGTGCGCAGCGCGTCATTGCCACCGGCGACGAAACTGACCAGGTCGGGACGCAGCCGCAGCGCGGCGGGCACCTGCTCGTCGACGACCTCGTCGAACAGCTTGCCGCGAATCGCCAGATTGGCGTACTTCAGCTCCGGGTCGGCCTCGGCCATCCGGGTCGCGGCCAGGTCGGCCCAGCCACGGAAGATGCCGTCACCGCCGTGGTCGTTCATGCCTTCGGTGAAACTGTCACCGAGGGCGACATATCCGGTGAATCGCTCTGCCATCGACTCACGCCTCCTGTCCACTGTATCTGGTGTAGTCGACAGTGCCGCTGACTTGCCCCGTGCCCGGGACGCGACGTCAGTTGCCACGATGCGCCACAAAAATAACGGAACGGTCTCACACCAAGGTCAATTCCGTCGTCAACCGCAGGGCCGATTGCCGGATGCGGCGAAGGTCACGCAGAATTGAGGGCACGCCGCCGCGATCGACTTTCGAGGGAAGTATCGACATGTACGAAGACAATGCCTGGCCGGACACAGCTCCCATCCAGACCTTCATCCCCGAGCGGAAGCGTCCTCAAAGAGTGTTCATCGCCGGTATGGCGACGCTGACGGCGGCCGGGGCGGCGCTGTTGGCGGGACTGCTGCACCTGGCCGTGGCCGAGACTCGCGGTGGCTCGTTCCTGGTCGACATCCCCGGCGTGGTCATGGTGGTCCTGGGCCTGGCGGTGGCGGCCTGGCTCGGACTGGTGGCGCAGGCGGTTCTCAAGGGCCGCAAGTGGATTCCCAAGCCCGCCATGTACTCCGGCGGCGGCCTGCTGGTGTTCTTTGGGCTCATCGGCCTGCTCGCCAAACCCGGCCCAGCGGTCGGCGACGGCGCCTTCGGCCTGTGGCTGTACGCGATCCTGGCGTTCCTGGCCGCCGTCGCGGGCGTGACGACGGCGGTGTGCCTGCTGGGCCGCAACGTCGCCGAGTACTTCGACCCACCGGCGCAGCCCAGCCCGTTCCAGCAGAACAACAACCAGGCCCCGATGGGCGGCTACGACTCCGACTGGATCCCGCCGCAGCAGCGCGGCCGACCGCAGCCGCCGTTCACGTCTTAGTTCGGGAAGTCGATCCCGCCGCCGCTGCTGCTGGATCCGCCCGAGGACGGCTGACCGGAACCCGACGGCGTCGCGGTGCCGGTCCCCGAGGTGGTGGGGACGCCGCTGGAACTCGGGCTGGAACCGTTGTCGCTGGGCGGCAGGGTCACCGTGCCGGTCTTGATGGTGATCTTCTGGATCACGACCGGTTGCGCCGGTTCGTCGTCATAGGGGTCGACGCCCGCCGCGGCCCCGATCTGGTCCAGCACCCCGTGTCCCGAGATGACCTGGCCGATGACCGACAGCGCCGCCGTCGGCTTCGACTCGCCGCGCACGAACGCGAAGCTGCCGCCCGCCATGCCCTTGCGGTCGTTGATGAGGGCGACGTAGTCGCGCCCGACCTCGCCGGTGAAGGCGTCCTCGGCCTGGTACCGGAAACCCGGGCCGCCCTTGCCGGTGCCGGTCGGGTCGCCGCAGCGCAGTGTCACCGTCGGGTCGGTCTGCTGGGTGGTGAGCCGGTAGCAGGGGGAGTTGGCGTAGAAGCCCTGCCGGGTGAGGTATTCGAAGCCACTGACGCCGCACGGCGACACGTCGCCGAACAGCAGCACGGTCAGTTCGCCGACGTTGGTCGTCACCGTCGCGGTGGCGCGCGGTTCGGTCTTGCCCAGCGAGGGCGGCAGCCGCACGGTCGCGGCCTCGTCCTTGGCCTCACTGACGCGGCAGTCCTCGGAGGTCAGTTTCCCGTCGTCGGTGGACTCGGCGCTGGCGGGCTCGAACAGCCACCAGCCCAGCGCCGCGATGCCCGCGACCATGACCAGCACCAGCACGATGCCCACGATCGTCCGGC
Organism: Stackebrandtia nassauensis DSM 44728; assembly: GCF_000024545.1. Taxonomy (GTDB): domain Bacteria; phylum Actinomycetota; class Actinomycetes; order Mycobacteriales; family Micromonosporaceae; genus Stackebrandtia; species Stackebrandtia nassauensis. The sequence goes on along the minus strand of NC_013947.1, from coordinate 6,208,007 downwards.
CGCCACTGCCGCGCGCCAGCCAGGTCGGTTCCGGGTCGTCGGGGTTGAGCGGCTGCCGTCTGGCTTCCTTACGGGCCGCCTTGCGATCGGTGTCGGGGGTGGGATCCGGGGCCTGGACCGCCGGACGGATCTCGGTCACGTCGTCGGCCGACGGATTGGGTTCGGTCACGTCGTCGTCGGACTTGGCATCCATGGTCGTAGATGTTAGAGGGTCGCTACCGGGCACCGGCGCCGCCGCCTTCCCGATTTGACCGCTTACGGCCGTTACTGGTCCCCGCCACCCCGGTGACATAAGGTCTTGGGGTGCCGCAACCAGCGCCGAGCGTCGAATCCGGGAATCGCCAGGGTATGGAACGGCACCATGTGCGCGCGATCGTGCGGCGCCGCGACTTCCGGCGGCTTCTGACCGCCCGGGTCACCAGCCAGCTGGCCGACGGCCTGTTCCAGGCGGGCCTGGCCGTCAGCGTGTTCTTCAACCCCACCAAGCAGATCGAGCCGATGGCCTACGCGGTGGCCTTCGCGATGCTGGTGGCCCCGTACTCGGTGCTGGGACCGTACGTCGGGGTGTTCCTGGACCGCTGGAGCCGCCGCGACATCCTGGCCGTGTCCAATCTGGTGCGGGCGCTGCTGGTGATCCCGGCCGCCGCGTTCATCCTCGGCGACGGTCCGGAGTGGAGCTTCGGGGTGTTCGCGCTGTTGATCATCACGATCAACCGGTTCGTGTTGGCCGGGCTTTCGGCCTCGCAGCCGCACGTCGTCGAGCCGCCGCACCTGGTCACGGCCAACTCGCTGGCCACGACACTGGGGACGATCTGCTACGGCACCGGCCTGGGACTGTCCTATCTGGTCATCCGTCTCACCGAGTCGTTCGTGCCCGGCGCCGAGACGCTGCCCTACGGCGCCACGGCGAGTCTGGCGGTGCCGCTGTACGCGATCTCGGCCCTGGTCGCCTGGCGGTCCTTCTCGTCGACACAGCTGGGGCCGGACGAGACCGAACGCGCCACCGACCGGCTGCTGGCCGCGATCATCGCCACCGCAAAGGGGATGGTCACCGGCTTCAGGCACCTGTGGCAGCGGCGCGGCGCCGCCTACGTCATGTCCGTCCAGGCCGGACACCGGGCGCTGTACGGAGTGCTGGCGGTGTTCACCCTGGCGATCTTCCGCGGGTACTTCCACGACCCGGCCGAGGCGCACTTCGGGGACACGCTGGCGTGGCTGGCCTCGATCGCGGTCGCCGGTCAGGCCGGTTCGTTCCTGGCCGCCGTGGTCACTCCCGGTATCAGCCGCAGGTTCGGTCCGGGCCGGTGGGTCGCGTCGCTGATGACGCTCATGATCGCCGTGGTCGCGTCGCTGGGACTCAACCTGGTCGAGCCGATGTTCGTGGCGGGCACGTTCCTGGTGAACATCGCCTCGCAGTCCACCAAGATCGTCGTGGACACGTCCCTTCAGACCAGTTGCGACGACGAGTACCGGGGCCGGTTGTTCAGCCTCAACGACACCGTCTTCAACTTCACCTTCATCGTCGGCATGTTCACCGGCGCGGCGCTTCTGCCCGGCGACGGCATGGCGCCGTGGCTGCTGTTCGCCACCGCGGGCGGCTATGTGCTGCTGGCGGGCTGGTACTGGCTGGTCTCGCGACGGCACCCGCCGTACCGGTAACGACTTGGTCCAGCCGCCGCAGCCCTGCGTCTTGAACGCCTCGTCCTTCTTGTCGATGGTGACGGTGACCTTTTCGCCCGGGTCGGCGACGCCGTTGGCGATGATGTCGTCGAACTCGCCGCTGGTGCCCTTCAGCCGTTCCCAGTAACACAGTGAGGACGAGTCGGGGACCGTCGTCTTGTACTCCCCGGCCTTGATGTCGTCCCCGACGGTGTAGGTGCCGTCGCCCTGGACGTCGGCGTTGGGGTCCACCGACGGGCCGATGGCGCTGGCCGAACCGGTGGCCGGCGGCACGTACGAAGTGGATGTCGAGCTCTCGTCGGGTTCGGCGATGGTGGAGCCGTCGTCGTCGGGCCGGGCGACCAGGAAGATGACCACGCCGACGATCGCGATCAGGCAGACCCCGCCGACCACGACCCCGAGGATCAGCCCGGCGTTGTTGCCGCCCCCGCCCGGCGGCGGGCTGGTGAACGGCGCCGAGTAGCTGTTCGGAGCGCTCATCGGGTCATACGCCCCGGGGGTACCTCCGAGGTAGATGCCGGGCTCGGGCGGCTGCTGCGGCTGCGGGTTGTAGTGCACCGGGTCGGGCGGCGGCGTCGGGTGGCTCGAGGCCGGATCGGGTCCGGCGGGCGGATAGTCGGGCGGCTCGGGTGGTTGCGCGCCAATGGGTTCGCCGAACGGCTGGTTTCCGTACGGACCGGGATGGGGCTGTTCACCCGGCAGTGACCAGGGGTCGGGCTGTTCGTTCGGCGGATTCGTCATGCGCTCAATCGTGCCGCTAGAAACCGGCATTCGGGTCATAAACCGCAAAATTCCCCACGGTTCACATATACGGACCGGGGGTATGTCGCAGCTCACGATGACACCCCGATCCACGCCTGCTATCGTCGCCATAGATACCCCTAGGGGGTATAATCGAGACGAGGAGACACACCATGTGCGACACCTGTTCCACCACCCCCGCCGCGACCACCACCACCGTGACCACCGGTTATGCGGTGACCGGCATGACCTGTGGCCACTGCGCCACCAGCGTCACGAACGAACTCAACCGGGTGCCGGGCGTGGAGACCGTGTCCGTGGACGTCGAGGGCGGCACCGTCACGATCGGCAGCACCACCGCCCTCGACGACGAGGCGGTCCGCGCCGCCGTCGACGAGGCCGGATACCAGCTGACCGGGAAGATCTGAGCACTGCCCGTTGACCGGCGATCGTCCGGTCAACGGGCACAATGGCGAGTGAGGCGACCATGAAGACAGACACCGAGAACATCATCGAACTGAACATCGGCGGCATGACCTGCGCGTCGTGTGCCAACCGGATCGAGAAGAAGCTCAACCGGATGGACGGCGTGACCGCGACCGTCAACTACGCCACCGAGAAGGCCACCGCCACCGTGCCCGACGGCGTCGCCGCCGCCGACCTGATCGCCGTGGTCGAGAAGACCGGCTACACCGCGCAGCCCAAGGCCGAGGTCGAAGAACCCGACGCCGACGCCGAACTCGACGGACTGCGCTACCGGGTGATCCTGTCGCTGGCCCTGGCGCTTCCCGTCGTCGCGATGGGCATGGTCCCGGCTTTCCAGTTCCCCGGCTGGCAGTGGACCTCGCTGGTGCTGACCATCCCCGTCATCGCCTACGGCGGCTGGCCGTTCCACAAGGCCGCCGCGGTGAACCTGCGCCACGGCTCGGCCACCATGGACACCCTGGTCTCGCTGGGGACCCTGGCCGCGTTCGGCTGGTCGGTGGTCGCGCTGTTCTTCGGCTCGGCGGGCATGGTCGGCATGACCCACGGCTTCTCCTTCGGCCTCACCTCCGGCGGGGGCTTGAGCAACATCTACTTCGAAGCCGCCGCCGCGGTCACCGCGCTGATCCTGCTGGGCCGGTTCTTCGAGCACCGCGCCAAGAAACGCGCCGGTTCGGCGCTGCGGGCCCTGATGGACCTGGGCGCCAAAGACGTCACGGTCCGCCGCGACGGCGTCGAACACCGCGTCCCCGCGGCCGAGCTGCGGGTCGGCGAGGAGTTCGTGGTGCGTCCCGGCGAGAAGATCGCCACCGACGGCGAGGTCGTCGAGGGCCACTCCGCCGTCGACGAGAGCATGCTGACCGGCGAATCGGTGCCGGTCGAGGTCGGCGTCGGCGACACCGTCACGGGGGCGACCCTGAATTCCGGCGGCCGACTGGTCGTGCGCGCCACCCGCGTCGGCTCCGACACTCAGCTGGCCCAGATGGCCCGCCTCGTCGAGGAGGCCCAGACCGGCAAGGCCGAGGTACAACGGTTGGCCGACAAGGTGTCCGGCATCTTCGTGCCGATCGTCATCGCGCTGTCGCTGGCCACCCTCGGCGTCTGGCTCGCCGTCACCGGCGACGCCGCCTCCGCCTTCACCGCCGCCGTCGCGGTGCTCATCATCGCCTGCCCGTGCGCCCTGGGCCTGGCCACACCCACCGCGCTCATGGTCGGCACCGGACGCGGCGCGCAACTGGGCATCCTGGTGGGCGGCCCGCAGGTGCTGGAATCCACCCGCGCCATCGACACCGTCGTCCTCGACAAGACCGGCACCGTCACCACCGGCACGATGGCCCTGGCGGAGGTCATCCCGGCCGACGGCGTCGAAGCCGGGGAACTGCTGCGACTGGCCGGAGCCGTCGAGGCGGCCTCCGAACACCCGATCGCGCGGGCCGTCGCCGCCGCGACCGAGTCCCTGCCCGCCGTCACGGACTTCAGCAACCACGCCGGTCTCGGCGTCACCGGCATGGTCGACGGCCACGCCGTCAGCGTCGGCCGCGTCGCGATGCTGACCGAATGGGCGCTGAGCCTCGACGACCGTCTCACCAAGGCCAGGGACGCGGCCGAATCGCAGGGCAAGACCGTCGTGGCCGCCAGCTGGGACGGCCAAGTGGCCGGACTGCTGGTCGTCGCCGACGAGGTCAAACCCTCCAGCCGCGAGGCGGTGTCCCGGCTGCGGGCGCTCGGCCTGACCCCGGTGCTGCTGACCGGCGACAACCGTCGCGCCGCCGAGGCCGTCGCGGCCACCGTCGGCATCGACGAGGTGCACGCCGAGGTGCTGCCGAAGGACAAGGTGGACGTCGTGAAGTCCTTGCAGGACAAGGGCCGCACGGTCGCCATGGTCGGCGACGGCGTCAACGACGCCGCGGCGCTGGCCCAGGCCGACCTGGGCATCGCCATGGGCACCGGCACCGACGTGGCCATCGAGGCGTCCGACCTGACCCTGGTCCGCGGCGACCTGCTGGTGGCCGCCGACGCGATCCGGCTGTCCCGCAAGACACTGCGCACCATCAAGGGCAACCTGTTCTGGGCCTTCGCCTACAACGTGGCCGCGCTGCCGCTCGCGGCGCTGGGCGTGCTGTCCCCGATGATCGCCGGGGCCGCGATGGCCTTCTCCTCAGTGTTCGTCGTCGGCAACAGCCTGCGGCTGCGTCGCTTCAACTGACACAGCGGACGGTCCGTGCGCCGAGGAGCACGGACCGTTTCGCGCGTCCATAAAACCGTCCATAACCGAAAGTGGGTTCATACGGGGTTAAGGGAAATGTTGCGGCTTCGGTGTTGCTTTGACGCGGTTCCGCAGGATAGGAAGAAGGCGACCCACCCCCCATCTGGAGAGCTGTGAATATGCGACCCCCTGTCAGACGTGCCCTCATCGCCGCCATAGGCGCGGGCGCGATCGCGATCCCGGTAACCATCGCCGGTGTCGCCGTCGCGGCCCAGGCAACGACCATCGCCGAAATCCAAGGCGCCGCCCATGTTTCCCCCGTCGCGGGCGAGGAGGTCACGGACATTCCCGGCACCGTGACCGCCGTGTCCGAGAAGGGCTTCTGGATGCAGAGCGCCGAGCCCGACTCCGACGAGGCCACCAGTGACGGCATCTACGTCTTCACCAACGCGGCCCCCGAGGCCAAGGTCGGCGACGCGGTGAAGGTGGCGGGCAAGGTCACCGAGTACCGGCCCGGCAAGGCCGAGAACAACCTGTCCACCACCGAGATCACCGAGCCCAAGGTGAGCGTCGAGGGTTCGGGCGGCGAGGCCCCGGAGGCGACCCTGGTCGGCCCCGACGGTCGCGTCGCGCCCGAGAAGGTCCACTCGGCCGAGCCCGGCGACGTGGAGAAGGCCGACTTCGACGTCAAGGCCAACGCCCTGGACTTCTACGAGTCCATGGAGGGGATGCTGGTGCGGGTCAAGGACTCCGTCGCCGTCGGTCCCACCACCAAGAACGGTGAGGTCTCGGTGCTGCCGGGCGGCGAGGGCGGCCTGCGCACCGAGCGCGGTGGCGTCAAGTTCACCGGCGAGGACGCCAACACCGAGCGGGTCGTCCTGGACGACCTGGTCTCCGAGGCCCCGGTCGCCAACGTCGGCGACAAGCTGCCCGACGACGTCGACGGCGTCCTGGACTACAGCTTCGGCAACTTCAAGCTCAACGCCCTGGAGACCCCGAAGGTGGAAAGCGCCGGGTTGAAGCCGGAGACCACCGAGGCGCAGGGCGACAAGCTCGCCATGGCCACCTACAACGTGGAGAACCTGGACCCCAAGGACGACCAGGCCGCCTTCGACCGGCACGGCGAGTACATCGCCAAGAACCTGGCCTCCCCGGACATCCTCGGCATCGAGGAGATCCAGGACAACAACGGCGCCGACGACGACGGCACCGTTGCCGCCGACGAGACCTGGAAGAAGCTCATCGAGGCCATCAAGGCCGCCGGTGGACCGTCCTATGAGTACCAGTCGATCGACCCGGAGAACAACGCCGACGGCGGCGAGCCGGGCGGCAACATCCGCACCGGGTTCCTGTACAACCCCGAGCGGGTCAAGCCCTCCGGCAAGGACGCCGGTGACGCCACCACTCCGGTCGAAGTCTCCGCGGAGGGACTGAGCGTGTCCCCGGGCCGCGTCGCCCCGGCCGACGACGCCTGGAAGGACTCCCGCAAACCGGTCGCGGCCGAGTTCGAGTTCAACGGCAAGAAGGTCTTCGCCGTGGTGAACCACTTCGCGTCCAAGGGCGGCGACGACCCGCTCATGGGCCGGTTCCAGCCGCCGGCCCGCTCCAGCGAGGAGCAGCGGCACCCGCAGGCCGAGCTGGTCAACAAGTTCGTCAAGGAACTGCAGGGCGCCGTCCCGGACGCCAACGTCGTCGTCCTGGGCGACATCAACGACTTCGAGTTCTCCGAGACCGTCGCCAAGCTGACCGCCGGTGACGCCCTCAAGGGTGCCTACGACCTGCTGGACGAGAAGGAGCGCTACAGCTACGTCTTCGACGGCAATTCGCAGGTGCTGGACCAGATCCTGGTCTCGCCGAAGCTGGCCGAGGCCGCCGAACTGGACGTCGTGCACGTGAACTCCGAGTTCACCGACCAGGCCAGTGACCACGACCCGAGCGTGGTCAAGTTGACGCTGTAACAGCAGTTCTCCTAGGAGCCCGCGACCTCTTGGGTCGCGGGCTTCTTCGCGTCGGCTGGAGTTCATAGGACGTCCTATGTCTTATTGGCTCTTTATTGATTCATTCGCCAGTATCGAAGTCTCCTGAGTCTCCACCGAACGTGAGGGTGCCCATCATGAGACTGCTCCGTCCGCTCGTCATCGCGGCCGTGGCCGCGCTGACCGTCACCGCCGGTCTGCTCACCGCAGGCCCCGCCTCCGCCGCCCCCGACGTCCAGACCATCTTCACCAAGGGCGAGAACGGCTACGGCTGCCACCGCATCCCCGCCATCCTGCGGGCCGGGAACGGCGACCTGCTGGCCTTCGCCGAAGCCCGCACCGAGTTCTGCGGCGACACCGGCCACATCGACCTGGTCATGAAACGCTCCACCGACGACGGAGCGACCTGGGGCAAGTCCCAGATCGTGCTACAGGGCACCGACGACGACCCCGACGCGGCCGCCACCCGCGGCAACCCGGTGCCGATCCTCGACGAGAGCACCGGCCGCATCGTGCTGCTGTCCACACACAACCCGTCCAACGCCGACCAGCCCCGCACCCCGTACGTCCAACACAGCGACGACGACGGCCAGACCTGGAGCACCGCCAAGAGCCTCGGCGACGTCATCGACGAACCCGACTGGGGCTGGTATGCCACCGGCCCCGGCGGCGGCATCCAGCTCACCCGGGGCGAACACGCCGGACGGCTGGTCGTGGGCGTCAACTTCTCCGACGGCTCCGGCAAGAACGGCGCCGCCCTGGTCTACAGCGACGACGGCGGCGAGACCTGGACCCGCGGTGCCACCGACGTCCCCGCGACCGACGACATCATCCCGCAGGAACTGAACCTCTTCGAGCGCACCGACGGCGGCATCTACGCCGCGGCGCGGGAGAACGCGGGCACCAACACCCAGACCCGCGCCTTCGCCGTCAGCACCGACGCCGGAGCCAGCTTCGAGGCGCCGTTCAAGCTGATTCCCGACCTCGTCGGCACACCCAAGGTCCAGGGCTCGATCCTTCGCCTGCGCGCCACCGACTCCGGCGACTCCTACGACCGGGTGCTGTTCGCGTCCCCTGTGCACTCCAAGCTGCGCATGACCATGACGATCCGCTCGTCCTTCGACGAGGGGAAGACCTGGCAGAGCGTCGACGAGGGCACCGTCATCGACGAGGACCGCGCCGGTTACTCCAACATGGCCGTTCTGGGCAACGGCGACATCGGACTCCTCTACGAAGCGGGTGCCTACCCCGACGGCGACGCCCGCGACGACATCCGCTTCGCCCGCATCAGCGAGTCGGATCTGGGTGTGCCGTAACTAAGTCCGCTTCGGCTCGCTCCCAGCGCGCCGAGAACAGCTCGTACCCCGGCGCCCGCCCCGGCAACCGCGGATTGTCCTTGGCACGCAAGCCGTCCAGGACGATCTCGGTGATCCGGGCGCGGGCGTCGCGGGCCGCGTCCATCAGTTCGACGCGCCCCTTGGTCTCCAGCTGGTCCAGCAACGGCGACTTCCCCAACTGCTCGATCAGCAACTCGACGTCGACCAAGGTCGCGTCGTCCCGCAGCACTCCCGCCGTGTGCGCGCGCTCCACCACCGCCGCGACCAGCTCATCGGCCCGGCGGTTCTTCTCGTTGATCTCCTCGGTCAACCCGATCGTCCCCGCGATCGGACCCATCCAGCCGGGCCCGATCTCCAGAATCGTGCGGACGTAGTGGGCGAACCCCTCCCACGGGTCCTCGATCGCCAGCCCCGCCTCGGCCGCCTCCAGATACTGGTCAAGCGTCACCGACAACAGGTGCTGGAACAGCTCTTCCTTGGTCCGATACCGCCGGTAGAGGCTCCCGATACCGACCCCCGCCCGAGCCGCGATCGCCGCCACCGAAGCGTGCGCTCCGTCCACGGCCACAACAGCCTTGGCGGCCTCCACCAGGGCCCGGTCATTTCGCTCCGCCTCAGCCTGCCGAGGCGCCCGACGAGTTCGCGCTGTCATTCGATTCATCGTAGCCACCCATCCGGAGCAAAACGCTCCGTCTCCACTGCCGTCATGTGGTGCCAACGTGATTTGTGATTGAGTCAAAGATGTGCCATTATGGCACCATGGATTTGACAACATATGTGGAGAGCGCCCAAAGGCAACTGGCGGTGCTCGCCGACCCTGAGGGAGACAACCAGGCGGTCGCCGAGCGCATGGCCTCGGCACTGGCACCGACGATCCGGCTGATGCTGCTGGAAGCGCTGTCCGAAGCCACCGAGGACATCACTCTTGAGCTGGCACCGGGTTCGGTCGAAGTCCGGCTGCGCGGCGGCGAGCCGTCGTTCGCGGTCACGTCACCGCTGGCCGCCGAACCCGCCGCGCCGGACACCGAACCGATGGAGCCAGACGGCGCCAACGTGGTGCCATCGGACATCGACGACGGCCCGATGACCCGCATCAACCTGCGGCTGTCGGAGCAGTTCAAGGGCCGCGTCGAAGAGGCCGCCGAAGCCGAGGGCCGATCCGTCAACGCCTGGCTGGTGCGGGCGGCGGCGATCGTCCTGGAATCGCGCGGTCGCGGTTCCGCCGCGCGCAACGTCACCACCGTCGGAAAACAGCGCTACACCGGATGGGTGCGCTAGCCGCCACCCCAAGACTGCCTTGGAGAAAGAGAAACCATGCCTACGTTCGAAACCCCGAAACCGGTCAACGTCGAGATCACCGTGATGCTCGGCAACGTGACCGTCACCGCCGAGGACCGCACCGACACGACGGTCACCGTGACCCCCACCAACCCCGACAACGAAGCCGACGTCAAAGCCGCGAGCGAGACCCACGTGGAACTGTCCGGCGACACCGTCACCATCAAGGGCCTGAAGTTCCGCAAATACATCGGCCCGACCAAGAACAACCTGTCGGTCGACATCTCGGTCGCGGTGCCCACCGGGTCGAGCCTGTTCGCGAAGGCGTACGGATCCGTGCTCAACCTGACCACCAGCGGACGGCTCGACAGGTGCGAGTTCCGCACCGGAGCGGGCCGCCTCGTCCTGGACCACGTCGGACCGATGCGACTGCGCACCGACGGCAACATCGTGATCGACCGCGCCGACGGGGACGTGGACGCGACCACCTCGACCGGCAACATCCGCATCAGCGAGGTAAAACAGGGCACAGTAGAACTCAAGACCTCGTTCGGCGAGATCGAGGTCGGCGTCCCCGAGGGCACCGCCGCGCTGCTCGACCTCCAGACGAGCCTCGGCAGCATCCGCAACCACCTGACCGACACCAGCGAACCCGCACCCGACGACCGCACCGTCAAGGTCCGAGCCCGCACCTCCGGCGGCGACATCGAGATCCGCCGATCCTGACCCGGCCGAGGTGCCGTCCCGCCGCGTACCGTTGTCCGACATGGAATCCGGACCGAGCCGACGGCACCTGACCTGGGTCGAGACCGACGGCGGACCGATCGTCGTCCTCCAGGCCGCGACCGCGGCCCGCTGGAGCGGGGTGGACGGCACGGACGACTCCGACGACGTCACCACCTGGGGTGACTACGGTCGTGCCTGCACAGTGGACGAATACCACGGCCTGGTGGAGTTCGACTCCGCCCAGCCGCCACTGACGGCACTCGTCCTCGGCGACGAGCCCCAGTCCTCCACCTACCTACCGAAACACCGCGTCATCGCGCGCTGGACCTGCGCGGACTCCGAAGACCAGCTGCTCGACATGATCGACACCCGCATCCCCGACGCCCACTGGCAATCCCCACTGCACTGGCACGTGTCCGCCGGTGGCCTGGTGATGTTCGACTCCGCTTACGCCCTCGCCGACTTCGGACCCGGCGGCTGCGCCACCGAGTCCCCGCTCCACATCGACCTGCCAGCGGGCCCCTACGAGGTCACGCTGGCGTTCGTCGCCACCACCGACGAACGCGCCATGGCCACCCTCCACCGCTTCGCACCACGCTGAATCTCGTCTCGCGGCAGTCAGAAGGGTTACGGCGCAGGCGGTTTGGGCAATACGGGGGAGACCACGAGGAGGTGCCCGCGATGGGTTCCGATGTGTCCCGAACCGCGAGGAAGGCCGCGAAGCACCCGGCCATCAAACGACTGGCCAAACCCGGCTTCGCCGCCCGAGGCGTCCTGTACGCCCTGTTGGGAGTGCTGGCCTTGCAGGTGGCCTTCGGTGACGGCGGCAGCGCCGACAAGAGCGGGGCGATCCACCTGGTGGCCAGCCAGCCCCTGGGCGAAGTGCTGCTGTGGGTGATGGCGGTGGGTCTGACCGCGTTGACGTTGTGGCAGCTCGGCGAAGCGATATTCGGGCGCCCCGAAGTCCGGGAGCGCGTCGAATCGGCCGCTCGCGCCGTGGTCTACACGCTGCTGGTCATCTCGATCGTGAGCCTGCTGTTGTGGGGAACGAAAACCGCCTCAACCGACTCCCAGTCGAAGGACGCCACCAGCGCGGTGTTCGAGCTGCCCGGCGGCCAGGTTCTGGTCGGGCTGGCGGCCCTTGGCCTGATCGGTCTGGGCGGCTACTGGGTCTACGAGGGCTGGACCCAGAAGTTCATGAAGGACATGTTCGTGACCAACCTCAAAGCCGCCAGGCTGGTCCCGAAACTCGGCACCGCCGGGTACATCGCGCGAGGCATCATCGCCGTCACCGCCGGAATCCTGATCGGCAGGTCGGCGATCACCTACGACCCCGACAAAGCCGTCGGCATCGACGGAGCACTGAAGTCCCTGGTGGAACTCCCCATCGGCCCGGTCGTACTCGCGATGGTGGCGGTCGGGTTGATCCTGTTCGCCGTCTACTGCTTCGCCGAAGCCCGCTGGCACCGCGTATGACGGCTCACCCAGCCGCGAGCACCGCCGCGAGGCCCTCCCGCAGATCGGTCACGAAGAACTCGGGCAACTCCAACGACGGGAAGTGTCCGCCGGCCTCGGGTGACCGCCACCGAACGATCCGCCGGAACCGTTCCCGCGCCCAGGGACGCGGAACCTTCTCGACGTCACGGGGATACACGGTGATCGCCGACGGAACGTCGACCCGCAGCTCAGGGTCGAGCGAGTTGTGGCTCTCGTAGTAGAGCCGAGCCGCCGACGCGCCGCTGCGCGTCAGCCAGTACAGAGTGACGTCGTCAAGCACGCGATCCATGGAGATCGTCTCGAACGGACTGTCCTTGGTGTCCGTCCACTCGGCGAACTTGTCAAGGATCCAGGCCAGCAGCCCGACCGGTGAGTCCACAAGTGAGTACCCGATGGTCTGCGGTCGGGCCGCCTGCTGCTTCGCGTACGCGGCACGGGCACCGGACCAGAATTCCGAGGTCTCCTCGGCCCATTCGCGCTCGACCGCCGTCAGGCCCTCCATGGACAGGCCATCCGCTGCCAACCCGGACGGCCCCTGCGGGCTCGTCGTGTGGACACCGAGAACGTGCTCGGGGAACCTGCCGCCGAGGATCGTGGTGATCACCCCGCCGAAGTCACCGCCAGCGGCCGCGAACCGGTCGTAACCGAGCCTTCCCATCAGCTCCACCCAGGCGGCCGCGATCTTCTCGATGCCCCACCCGGTGCTGGTCGGCTTGTCGCTGTACCCGAACCCCGGCAACGACGGCACCACGACGTGGAACGCTGGCGCGTCCGCGCTTTCCGGATCCGCCAGTTCGTCCACCACATCGACGAACTCGGCGATGCTGCCCGGCCAGCCGTGCGTCAGGACCAGCGGCGTGGCATCCGCACGGCGGGATCGGCGATGCAGGAAGTGAATCCCCAGACCGTCGATGGTCGTGCGGAACTGCCCGATCCGATTGAGGCGCGTTTCGAAGGCCCGCCAGTCATACCCGGTGCGCCAGTACTCCACGACGTCCACGAGATCACCCAGCGGAACGCCCTGATCCCACCGGCGCGGGTCGGGCGCGTCCCGGTAGACCGTCTCCACCTCCGGCAACCGCGCCGACGCCAGCCGCGCGCGCAGGTCTTCCAGGTCAGCCTCCGCCGCATGGGCTTCGAACGCTTCCACGTCGCTGGTGAGAAGAGACATGAGACCTCCTGATCATCGATGGAGCCGCATCGAATGGAACCGGCTAAGACAGTTCTAACACGTTTCCGCGTCGATGCGCAACCAGCTAAGGTGGTTCCATGACTGCTCGGTTCCCCGACTTCCGTCTCGGCAAGGTCCTGGCGACCAGCTTCACGGGCACCCTCTCGGAGCGGCACGGCGAACCCGTGGAGCGCATCCCCACCCCGAACCGACTCATCGACTGGCTGGCTGAGTACGGCCTGGCCGTGGATTCCTGCACCCCCGCCCAACTCGAACACGCCCGGGAACTGCGCGAGGCGATCCACGCCGCAGCCACAGCAGCCGCGATCCACGACGCCCTCCCCGCCGCCGCCGTCCACGTCATCAACGACCACAGCGCCCAGGGCCGAGCCGCCGCCATCCTCACCCCCGACGGCGATCGGCAATGGCGGCTCACTCCGACCTCTTCCGTCGAAGACGCCCTCAGCGTCATCGCCGCCGACGCGATCAGCCTCATCGCGGGCGAACGCGACGGAAAACTCGCCCTGTGCGCGTCGCCCACCTGCCAAGCCGCCTTCTTCGACACCAGCCAAAGCCGCACCCGCCGATGGTGCGACATGAACACCTGCGGAAACCGCGAGAAGAAGGCCCGCTTCTACGCCAACCAACGCAAGAACACCGGGAGCCATTGATACGTAAAGGGCCGCCCGCACCGTTGCGGTGCGAGCGGCCGGGGTGGTTCGGGGGGTTAGAGGAGCAGATCGGTGTAGGCGTTCTGGCCAGCCACGTTGGGGTGGAACGACTCAAGCTGGGAGCCGGTCCAGCCCAGCAGCCAGGGGTCGGCCGAGCAGATGGCGTGGGACGCGAAGGCGTCGCGGGGGTCGACGAAGCGGTAGCCGTGGTCGGCGGCCACGCCCTTGGTCGTGGTGGCCAGCAGGTCGGCGGTGCCGTTGAGCGCTTCCTGCTCCTCGGGGGTGATGGCCAGGGTTCCGGCGCAGGTGGTGCCGTTGAACAGGCGGGGGTTGCCGACGACGGCGACGTCGGCGTAGGTGGTGCGCTCGCCGACCTTGGTGTAGAGCGTGTCGAGGCGGGCGGGGAGTTCGTCGCGGATGAAGGTGTTCGCCGCTTCTACTTGGGACAGACACAGGGCCGTGTCGGTTCCGGCGCAGGCGCCCAGGACCCGGGAGAACCCGGCGTCGTTGCCGCCCACACCGATGGTGATGTGTTCGGCGATGCTGATGTTGCCGATCTGGTTGTCGATGACGTCCTGGACCTTGGCTCCGGAGCAGGCGTTGAAGTAGAGGTATTCGCCGTAGGCGTCGGCGACCTGCTTCGGGTAGGCGTGACTGGAGCGGTAACAGTCGTCGGAGCCGATGTAGTCGCCGGCGCCGACCCCGGAGGCGTAGGAGTCGCCGAGTCCGGCGAAGACGAGCGGGGCGGCGGTGGCGGGGGAGGCCACCAGGGTGGTGCCGAGTGCGACGGCGGCGGTCAGGGCCAGGGCACTGAGTCGGGCGATCAGGCGTCGGGAGGGGGAGGACTTCGAGGACATGGGGGAGTCTCCTGAAGCGATAAGGGGCAAAAGTCCGACCGGTCCGACTTGCCTACAATGGCTAGTCGTCCGGTCGTGGCCAAGCATAGACAGCGGTGAGGCGAATACGACCGGGATTGACGTAATTGCGCCACGTGATCTCCCACCCAGGGAAGCATTGCGGGGCAAGGAATTGAGGAGTTCCAACATGGGAATGGTCGTCTCGTTCACCCGGGTGACGTCCGAGCAGCTGGCGAAGGCCGAGCAGGATCCGGAGTGGGCGGAGGAGCTGCTGGAGGAGCTGGCCGAGCCGGAAAGCGAGGATGAGCCCGACGGGTATCTCGACAAGGCCTGGGCGGGCATCCAGTACCTCATGGAGGCCGAGGGGCTCGGGATCGACTTGTTGATGGACGGGGACTCACTCGACGAGGACGGGACCCTGTTCGGGTGGAGCGTCCCGCATGTCCGGCAGGTGGCGGAGAAGTTGCGGGCGGCCCCCTGGGAAAGGTTGGCCGCCCACTACGACGCCGAGAAGATGATGGCCGCCGAGGTGTACCCGCGGGTGTGGGACTCCGGGGACGATGAACGTGACTATGTGGAGGGTTACTACCGGGGTCTTGTCGAGTTCTTCGCGTTCGCGGCGGCGAAGCAGTCGGCGGCCATCATGGAGTTCTCGTTCTAGTAGCTGGTGTGGTCGAACTGGTCGCTGCCGAGTTCGGGTTGTTCGTCGGCCCACGCCAGCCGGTGCGGGACCAGTTTTCCGGACGGGTCCTCGGCGGGGTTGTCCTTGTAGGAGGCGGTCTGGTCGCCACGGGCCATGCATTCCTCGATGGAGGTTATCGAGGCCTGGATCGCGTCGGCGTGACCGCTTTCCTCGCTGGTCACCTTCTGGGCCAGTTCGGTGATCCTGTCGTTCATGGAGCCGATGATCTCCTCGACGGTGCCGCCGGTGATCTCGACCGGTTCCTTCTCCACGGCGTCGGGGACTTCGATGGTGCTCTGCGAGGCCAGCCACACGTCACCGGCTCCCTTGACCGCGTTCAGGATCGCCAGCGTGAAGCCGACGCTTCCCGCGGGTCCGGCAGCGGGGATGGCGAGGATCGCGATCGCGCAGCCGAAGATGGCCAGTCCTATCGCGCCATTGGGGCCGTCCTGTGATCCCTCGTAACTGCCCGCGTAATCGTCCTGAATGGTCTTTATGAGCTTCTTCTCGGTCGCGTCGGCGATGGAGAACAGGCTCTCCCTGGCGCCCTGCACGATGTTCCAGTGTCCCTTGAGGGCGGCGCCGAGTTCCTGGATCACACGCTTCTGTGCCGGGGTGATGTACTGGAGCTTGTTGGCGAACTTCTCCCGGAACGCGACGGGGAAGCTGCCGGTCCAGCCTTCCTGTAGGTCGGCGATCGACTTGACCATCGGGGATTCGACGTACTGCTCGTCGTCGGGGCCCAGTGCCAGCGAGGCCTCCTTCAGCTGGCCCAGCACCACCTCGTAGTCCACGTAGATGTTGGCGCCGCCCTCATCCAGGGACATCGTCTTGAAGTGCGGAACGATCCAGTCGAACTCGTTGCCGTACCGGGAGGCGTCGATCCCGGAGGCCGACAGGTCGTTGTTCTGGTCCCAGCGGCTCCACGCCTGCGCTCCCGAGTCGCCCATCTCGTTGACCCAGTCCGAGGTGAACCCGGGGATGGCGCCGGGGTTGCCGGGGCCGATGCCCAGCAGTTCCAGGGCGCGAAGGTCGTTGGCGCGTTCCACGACGCCCTCGGCCTTCTTGATGATCTCCGCTACTTCGACCATGTCAGCCGTCCCCCTGCTCGTCCCGGGTGTAGATCTGATCGTCCATATAGGTGGTGTCGGTGGGGTCCGGCGGGTCGGTCGGCTTCGCCGGGGGTTCGCCGCCGGTGGGACCCTCGCCGCGGACGCCGCCCGTCTCCCGGTATTCCTCGTCGCCGTAGCGGTAGGTGTTCATCTCCTCGTCGAAGGCGAGCTTCTCGGCGTTGCTCATGTCCTGCTCGTAGAAGGAGTCGGCGGTCGCGATGACGGCGTCCGACAGGTCGGACAGGTTGGTCACGGTCTGCTTCATGATCTCCTGCGCCAGCCCGTACAGCTCCAGCCATTTCTCGAAGGCGGCGCTGTAGGTTCCCGACTCGGCGACCGCGCTCTTGAAGAGGTTGCCGCCCTTGTTGTACTGCACCCCGGCCAGCTTGTCGGCGGCGCCGTTGTGGTGGTTGGCCAGTTGCCGCAGGTGGTACTCGCCGATCTGCCGTAGCCCGGCCAGGTCGACCGAGACTTGCGGGGGTCCGTCGTTCATCGGCCCTGATCCTTTCGTTTTCCGAAGCGGTCGAATCCGTAGATCGACGTGTAGATGTCCATGCCCTGTCGTTGCCGCAGCACGCTCACGCCCATCACGGCGGCGTTGATCTCGGCCCGCAACTGACCGACCCGCAGTTTCCGCAGCGAACCGGGTTTGATCGTGACCGCGATGGCGTCGGCACCGAGCCAGCCGATGGCCACGTGGCCCAGCGGCGATTCGATGCTGACCTCCACCTCCTCCATGCGGCGTTCCAGTTCCCGGCGTTTGCGTTCGGCCGGGCTGTCGGGATTGGCGTCGCCGCCGTGCGCCTCGCGGCGGATCATCACCGCGGCCTTGGCGAAGCCTTGGGCCGCACCGGTGAGCGCCGATTCGACCTGCTCGGCCAGCGTCGCGTCGTCGTGGAAGTCGGCGACGTGGTCGTCGAGATCCACCGTGATGCCGCGCTGCTGGGTCACGTTCGCGCGCACGCTGCGGTCGGGGGACTGGATGACGATGTTGAGGTTCGTCAGGCGGTCTCTGACCGAAGGCATGGCGGCTCCTCGCCGGTGACGGTGGGGGGGTGGGTGCGAAACCCCCAGGCTAGCGCTCCAACACCAGGTCAGGACGGCATCAAGCTGCCACCGGCGGCCGGACGAGGCCGCGGGAAGGAGTGAACTGTGGACGTTACGCGAGGCTCGCGGCGATACCGTCCAAAATGTCGTGTTCGCTGGCGATGACGCTGGTGGCGCCGCACCGTTCCATGATGATCCGCAGCACCAGTGCGCCGCCGCCGATGACGTCGGCGCGGCCGGGATGCATGACGCCGTGGGCCAGCCGCTCCTCGCGGGTCTGGCCCAAAAGTGCCATCGTCACCTTCCGGACGTCGTCGTAGGAGATCTCGGCGTGGTGGATGCGTTCGGGCTGGTAGGTGTCGAGTCCCAGGGCCAGGGCGGCGACGGTGGTCACCGAACCGGCCAGGCCGATGAGCTCGGTGGCGGTGCGGTTCGGGTCCACCGTGGCCAGTGCCTCGTCGACGCGGGCGGTGATGTCGGCTTCGGCGGCGGCGACCTGTTCGGCACTCGGCGGGTCGCCGCGCAGATGGCGTTCGGTCATGCGGACGCAGCCGATGTCCATGCTGCGGGCCGGACCAGCCTGGTCGGTGCCGAGGACGAACTCGGTGGATCCGCCGCCGATGTCCACCACCAACCGGGGCTCGGCGGCCGGGGGCAGGTCGGCGACGGCGCCGGTGAACGACAGCCGGGCCTCCTCGTCGCCGGTGATGACCTCGGGCATGACGCCGAGGATGCCGTGCACCAGGTCGCGGAACTCGGCGGCGTTGTCGGCGTCGCGGCTGGCGCTGGTGGCGACCATGCGCACGGCGCTGGGTTGGTGTTCGGCGATGAGAGCGGCGTACTCGCGCAGCGCGGCGGCGGTGCGGTCCAGGGCGGCGGGGGAGATGCGTCCGGTGGTGTCGACGCCTTCGCCCAGCCGGACGATCCGCATGATCCGCACCAGGTCGGTGGGTTTGGCCGCGTCGGACGACTGCCGTGAGATCAGCAGCCGGATCGAGTTGGTGCCGCAGTCGATGGCCGCCACCGTGGTCGGCGCCGAGCGGTAGTCCAGCTCGCGGGAAACCTTGTCCGCGTTCATTCCCGAGCCTCCGTGGTCGCGACGCACGGGCCCGCCGCCCACCACTCGCCGATCAGGTCGCGGGCCTCGTCGCCGAAGGGGTTGACGCCCCGGCCCGCCACCAGCGAGTGGGCCAGGTGGACGTGCAGGCATTTGACGCGGTCGGGCATGCCCCCGGCCGAGACGCCGTCGATCTCGGGCACCTCGCCGAGCTTCGCGCGGTGTTCCAGATAGGACTCGTGGGCTTCGCGGTACCGGGCGGCCAGCTCGGGGTCGTCGCGCAGCCGTTCGGTCATCTCCTTCATCAGACCCGAGGCCTCCAGGGTGCCGATAGCGCCGGACGCCTTGGGGCAGGTCAGGTAGAAGGTGGTCGGGAACGGGGTGCCGTCCTCCAGCCGGGGCAGGGTCTCGGTGACCGCCGGGTTGCCGCACGGGCAGCGGTAGGCGATGGAGTTGACCGCGCGCGGCGGCCGTCCCAGCTGAGCGGCTATGGAGTCGCGGTCAGCGTCGGAGATCTGGTCCAAGGGTCATCCCGAATTGTCGGCGTTGTCGAAGCTTTCCCACAGGTCATCGAACCATGGGTCCTTGGACGACTTCGAGGGGCCGCTGTCCTTGTCGCCCTTGTCGGGTTTGTCGTCGACGATGATGATGAGTTCCTCGCCGGGCTCGACCAGCAGCAGCCGCTCCCGGGCCTGCGCCTTGACGTAGGCCGGGTCGTCCCATTTGGCGCGCTCGGCCTCCAGCTCGGCGATGCGCTGGGCCTGTTCGCCCTGGGAATCGCGCAGCCGGTTGATCTCGGCGCGCTGTTCCAGGTAGGTGCGCACCGGGTAGGCATAGGACAGTGCCAGCGCCGACAGCACCAACGCGATGACGGCGGTGCGGCCGGACATCCGCCACGGTGGCTTGATGCGGATGCGGCGCAGCTTCGGTTGCGGCGCGGCGGTCTTGGTGACCCTGGGGGCGCGCTTCGCCGCCGGTTTCTGGGGACGCTGGCGGGTGCGGCGGGGCTGGCTCCCGCCACCGGGTCTCCTGCCCGCCGGGCTGCGCCGAGTTGTCACGTGTCCATTCTGCCGGACGCTAACGGGTCGACGCGTGGCGGTGGCAGCAGCTCATTGGCGTGGGCCAGCTGGATGGACAGTTCCTGGATCAGCTCGTCCATGGTCTGTCCGGTCTGGGCGCGCACCAGTGACAGCGACAGTTCGGCCAGGACGTGGAAGCCGCGGGTCTTGGAGGCTTCGTCCGGAAAGGATCCCAGCAGCGCCTCGGCATCGCGGAGGTCTCCGCGATGCCGGGCCGCCAGCACCCCGGCCGCCAGTTGCGCGGCCTGGAAGGGTGGCAGGGACATCGCTAACTTGACGCCGCGGGCGGCTTCGAAGCGGGCGATGACGTCGTTCCAGTTGACCAGGTCCCACAGCCGCTGCACGTAGTCGGGACGCACGTTGCGGTACTGGAGGTAGTAGGCGTGCTCCCAGGCGTCGAAGGCCAGCAGCGGGGTGGACCCCTGGCCGACGTTGCCGTGGTGGTCGTAGACCTGCTCGATGATCAGGCGCTTGCCCAGCGGTTCCCAGGACAGCACGCCCCAGCCCGAGCCCTGGACGCCGGTGGTGGCGGCCGACAGCTGGGCCGAGAACTTCTCGAAGCTGCCGAAGTGCTCGTCGATGGCGGCGGCCAGTTCCCCGTCGGGACGGTCACCGCCCTCGGGGGACAGGTTGTTCCAGAAGATCGAGTGCAGGACGTGCCCGGACAGGTTGAAGGCCATGGTCTTCTCCAGGCCGACCAGCGAGGCGTAGTCGCCCTTCTCGCGGGCCTCGGCGATGCGCTCCAGGGTGTCGTTGGCGCCCTTGACGTACGCGGCGTGGTGCTTGCTGTGGTGCAGTTCGAGGATGTCGCCGGACATGGCCGGTTCCAGAGCCCCGTAGTCGTAGGACAGGTCGGGGAGCGAGTAAGTGCCCATTGTGTACTCCTCAGTAGCCGGTAGTAAATGCGAGTCTCATGCTATTGCAAGTTACTTGCAATAGTGGCCCACGGGGAGGGTGAGTCACGTCAAAGACCCGTCGGACACAGCAAAGGTCCCCAGCCCTGAAAGGGCCGGGGACCAGCGGAAAGGGATTTCGGTTAAAGCTGTCAGATCGTCTTCGCCGCGGCGATGATGTCCTTGTAGAAGTAGCTCACCTGGGCGTACACGCCCGGGAACTTCGGCCGGGCGCAGCCTTCGCCCCAGCTGACGATGCCGACCTGGATGCGGCGGCCGTTGGCGTCCTTGCGGAACATCGGGCCACCGGAGTCGCCCTGGCAGGTGTCCACGCCGCCCTCGGGCTTACCGGCGCACATCTCCCAGTAGCCGTTCAGCTCCGGGTAGGCCTTGCGGCAGTTCTTGTCGGTGACGTAGGGGACCTTGGCCTTCATCATGTAGCGGCTTCCGGTGCCCGCGCCTTCCTTCGTGTCGCCCCAGCCGGCGATGTCGAAGGTGCCCTTGTTGTAGCTCTTGGTGGTGTTGAGCGCGATGGTCTTCGCGTTCGGGACCGGCTTGGCCAGCTTGATCAGCGCCCAGTCCTCGCCCTTGTCCTCGTACTTCTTGGACACGTGGACGTAGGTCGACTTGATCTTGATGGCGTCGGGGTCCTTCAGGTCGACGACGCCGATGGTGGCGGTGATCGACTTGTCCGGACCGGTGCCGTCCACGCAGTGCGCGGCGGTCAGCACGATCTGCTTGGAGTACAGGCTGCCCCCGCAGCCCATCGACAGGTGCACCATGAAGGGGAACTCACCCTTCTTGGCCTTCGTGCCGCCCACGACCTTGGTCGAGGAGTCGTCGCCTTCGGCGTTGGCGAAGGTGACACCACCGACCAGGGCGGTCAGGGCCGCCAGGACCATGACAGCACCGGCTATCAGTTTCTTCTTCATATATGTCCTTTTGTGCAAGGGGTGTACACGCCACAAGGGATTGACGTATAACTCGAGGTGGATCTTTCCTACTGACGGAACCGTGCCGGTGCTCCGTGTTCGCCCTGGGGCAGGCTGAACGATATTGAGTATTGCCCATGTGCACATCGGTCGAACCGTCAGGGTTTTGTGACGGATCAACTGACGGCCGAAAACGCGGTGGAAACCGTCTCCCCTCGGGCGGTTACGGTGTGGGCATGCACGAGGAATACGTATCCCGGGCCGAACGCGTCGTCGACGCGCTGCTGGAATCCGACCCGGAGGCGGCGATGTGGGCGGGAGACCACCGCTTCGACGACCGGCTGCCGGACTACTCGTCCGAGGGCCTGGCCGCCAAGCGGTCGATGCTGACCGAGGCCTCGCACGCGCTGGTCGAGATCGACGCCGAGGACCTGGGCACCCCCGACGCCGTCGACCTGGAGATCCTCACCAACCAGGTCGCCGCGCGGCTGTTCGAGCTGACCGAGACCCGCGACCACGAGTGGAACCCGCTGGTCTACAACCCCGGCATGCTGCTCAACACGCTGCTGCTGCGGCCCTCGGCCCCGGCTGCCGAACGACTGACGGCACTTCAGGCGCGGCTGGCGGCCATCCCCGACCACCTGGCCACCGCGCGCGCCAACCTGACCGACGTGCCCGCCGTCTACGCCGAGACCGGCGCCGAACAGTTCCGGGGCACCGCCGCGCTGGTGCGCGACGAGGTGCCGCGACTGGCCGAAGAGGCCGGTGCGACCGTCGACGTCGAGACCGTCGCCGGTGAGCTGGAGGCGTTCGCCGACTGGCTGTCGCGGCTGCCGGACGGACGCTCGCCGCGACTGGGCCGTCGACTGTGGGACGCCAAGCTGTGGCACACCCTGGAGACGCCGATGGCGGGAGCGTCGATTCTGGACCGGGCCTGGACCCGGCTGGACGAGGTCACCGCCGAGCTCGACGAACTGGCGGCGCGACTCGACCGCGACGGCGGAACGGCCGACGGCGCGTCCGGTGCCGAGGTCACCGCCCGGGTGCTGGCCCGGCTGGGCGCCGACCGCCCCGACAACGCCACCGTCCTGGACGCCGCCCGCCGCGCGGTCGCCGAGACCACCGACTTCGTGCGCGAACACGACCTGATCACCATCCCCGCCGACCGGCTCGAGGTCGTGGAGATGCCCGAACACGACCGGGGCGTGTCGGCCGCGTACCTCGACCCGCCAGGCACCCTGGACGACCCGTCGATGCCGACCTTCTACGCGATCTGCCCGGCCCCGGCCGACTGGAGCACCGAACAGGTCGCGTCGTTCTACTCCGAGTACAACCACCACATGATCCGCAACCTCACCGTCCACGAGGCGATCCCGGGCCACCACGTCCAGCTCGCCCACGCCCGCACCTACCGGGGCAACACCCGGGTGCGGGACATGATGATGAGCGGGACCTTCGTGGAGGGCTGGGCGGTCTACACCGAGGAGCTGATGGTCGAGCACGGCTACGGCGGCCCGGAGGTGCTGGCCCAGCAGCTGAAGATGCAGCTGCGCATGATCATCAACGCCATCATCGACCAGTCGATCCACTGTGACGACATGTCCGAGGCCGAGGCCATGGACCTGATGACCCGGCGCGGCCACCAGGCCCACGCCGAGGCCGCGAGCAAGTGGCGCCGCGCGCTGCTGTCGTCCACCCAGCTGTCCACGTACTTCGTCGGCTACACCGAGATGCGCGCCATCGCCGACAGCTGCCCGACCGGCCGACCGGGGCGCGACTGGCACGACCGGATGCTGTCCTTCGGGAGCCCGGCACCACAGCACGTGGTCAGGCTGCTGGCCGGATAGCGACGCGGTCTAGGGTTCTTGGCGAACACAGTCGAAGCGCAGCGCCGCGCTGGCGTGTGATCCCAAGACTCGAATATAAGGAGTGCGAGCAGTGGCAAGCATCGATAACATCGCCGCCCGGGAAATCCTGGATTCGCGCGGCAACCCGACGGTCGAAGTCGAGGTGCTGCTCGACGACGGCGTCCTCGCGCGGGCCGCGGTGCCCTCGGGCGCCTCGACCGGTGCCTTCGAGGCGATCGAGCTGCGCGACAAGGACGAGGAGCGCTACGGCGGCAAGGGCGTCGAGGACGCGGTCCAGAACGTCAACGAGCGCATCGTCGACGCGTTGCAGGGCATCGACGCCGCCGACCAGCGCCTGGTCGACCAGGAACTGCTCGACCTGGACGGCACCTCCGACAAGTCCAACCTGGGCGCCAACGCCATCCTCGGCGTCTCGCTGGCCGTCGCCAAGGCCGCCGCCGCCTCGGCCGGTCTGCCGCTGTTCCGCTACCTGGGCGGCCCCAACGCGCACGTGCTGCCGGTGCCGATGCTCAACATCCTCAACGGCGGCTCGCACGCGGACTCCAACGTGGACGTCCAGGAGTTCATGATCGCCCCCGTCGGCGCCCCCACCTTCGCCGAGGGGCTGCGCTGGGGAGCCGAGACCTACCACGCGCTGAAGTCGGTGCTGAAGTCCAAGGGCCTGTCCACCGGCCTGGGCGACGAGGGCGGCTTCGCCCCCAACCTGGAGGCCAACAGCGAGGCCCTGGACCTCATCACCGAGGCCGTCGAGAAGGCGGGCTTCGCGCCGGGCCGCGACATCGTCTACGCGCTCGACGTGGCCGCCACCGAGTTCTTCGCCGACGGCAGCTACACCTTCGAGGGCGAGAAGAAGTCCGCCAAGGACATGATCGAGTACTACGCCAACCTCATCGGCGAGCACCCGATCGTCTCCATTGAGGACCCGCTGTCCGAGGACGACTGGGACGCCTGGTCGGACATGACCGCCGAGTTGGGCGGCAAGATCCAGATCGTCGGCGACGACCTGTTCGTCACCAACCCCGAGCGGCTGCGCAAGGGGATCGACACCGCCGCGGCCACCGCCCTGTTGGTCAAGGTCAACCAGATCGGCACCCTGACCGAGACGCTGGACGCCGTGGAACTGGCGCACCGCAGCGGTATGCGCTGCATGATGAGCCACCGCTCCGGCGAGACCGAGGACACCACCATCGCCGACCTGGCCGTGGCCGTCGGCTGTGGACAGATCAAGTCCGGCGCCCCCGCCCGCTCCGAGCGGGTCGCCAAGTACAACCAGCTGCTGCGCATCGAGGAGGAGCTGGACGACACCGCCCGTTACGCGGGTCGCACCGCCTTCCCGAAGTACCGCGCCTGATCCTCCGGACCAGCTCGACGGGCCGTCACGCCGAAAGCGTGGCGGCCCGTCCGCGTCTCGACCGGAGGCCGGGTCTCAGTCCTCGTCGAGGGCTTCGAGCAGCGGGCCCGCGAGGGTTTCACCGGACTCCACCGCCTTCTCCGCCCATCGCCGGGCTTCGTCGCGATTGCCCTGTCGCAGACAGACCATCACGAGCCGCACCATCGCACGGGGGTTGCCGAGCATCGTCGCGATGCGGTACCAGCCCGCGGCGTCGTCCCGTTCGTCGCGGGCGGCCAGCAGCGACGCGAGTTCGAAGGCCGCGTCCGGGTGAGCCTGTGCCGCCGCGGCACCCAGGTGCGGCAGCGCGGCGTCCACATCGGCCTTCTCCACCAGTTCCATGCCGCGTGCGAACTCCCGGTTCGGTTCGGTGTCCGGGACGTGGTACCTGGCGAGCAGTCGCACCCGCTCCAGGTTCCCGGCCGCAGCGGTGCTGCCCAGTTCCACCGCGCGCTCGGCCCAGAACAGTGCCTCGTCGAAGCGCAGCCAGCCCAGCAGCAGGTTGCCGAGATTGTTGGCCGACATGGCATGCCCGGCCTCGGCGCCGTGCCTCAGCCACTTCTCGGCCTCGTCATACCGTTCCTGGTCCCGCAGCAGCAACCCGAGGTTCGCGACGGCGTCGTTGTCACCGTGCTCGGCGGCGCGGGTGTACCAGTGCACGGCGTCGTCGATCTGCCCGATCCGGGCGAAGGCCAGACCGAGGTTGAACATCGAGTTGGAGTCACCCTCGCGCGCCGCCTCGAAGTCCTCGCGCAGGGGGCCGGTGTGATCCATGAGGGACTCCAATACGTAGGGGGCGTCCAGGGTAGCCATGACGAAGGCCCCGAATCCGAGAGGATTCGGGGCCTTCGCTTCTGGTGCGAGGTTTCTAACGCTTCACTGGCGTGCTGTGCTAACGCTTCACTGGCGTGAAGTCCCGCGAGCCGATGAACGGCGGACGCGGGTGCTTGGCCGCGAACGGTTCGACACAGGTGTTCTCGACGCTGTTGAACACCGCGAAGATGTTGGAGCGCGGGAACGGGGTGATGTTGCCGTTGGAACCGTGCATGCAGTTGCAGTCGAACATGGTCGCCGAACCGGCGGGGCCGGTGAACAGCTCGATGCCGTGCTTCTCGGCGAGGACCGACAGCGAGGTCTCGTCGGGGGTACCGATCTCCTGTTCCTTCAACGATTCGCGGTAGTGGTCGTCCGGCGTCTCGCCCACACAGGACACGAAGGTCTTGTGGGAGCCCGGCATGATCATCAGACCGCCGTTGTAGGCGTAGTTGTCGGTCAGCGCGATGGAGATGCTGACGGCCCGCATCCGGGGCATTCCGTCCTCGGCGTGCCAGGTCTCGAAGTCGGAGTGCCAGTAGAACGGGTTGCCGTTGAAACCGGGCTTGTAGTTGACGCGGCTCTGGTGGATGTAGACGTCGGAGCCGAGGATCTGCCGGGCCCGGCCCGCGACCCGGTCGTGGGTGAGCAGGTCGCCGAACAGTTCGGAGATCTTGTGCACCTCGAAGATGGAACGCACGTCGTTGGAGGACTTCTCGCGCACGACACGCTCGTCGCCGTCGAGGCTCTCGTCCACCAGCAGCCGGTTGAGCTCGTTTTGGTACTCGGCCAGTTCGCCGGGCTCGAGTAGCTCGTCGATCGTGAGGAACCCGTTGTCGGCGTAGCCTTCCAGGGTCTCGGCGTCGATCGGGCCGTCGTCGGCGGTGCCGTAGGCGACCGGGTCCTCGGTGCGGTACAGCATCATGGGCTGGCGGCCGGAACGGGTGGGGTAGATATCCTGAATGGTCACTTTAACTGCCTCCGTTCTATTGGGGGTCGTCTTCTGTCAGAAGTGGATAGACGCCGTTGGCGTCGTGGACTTCCTTGCCGGTGACCGGTGGGTTGAAGACGCAGACGGTGCGCACGTCGGTGTGAGCCCGCAGGGTGTGGCGTTCGTGTCCGTCGAGCAGGTACATGGTTCCCGGC
The DNA here is from genome assembly GCF_000024545.1 of Stackebrandtia nassauensis DSM 44728. Classification (GTDB taxonomy): domain Bacteria; phylum Actinomycetota; class Actinomycetes; order Mycobacteriales; family Micromonosporaceae; genus Stackebrandtia; species Stackebrandtia nassauensis. The sequence goes on along the minus strand of NC_013947.1, from coordinate 6,181,365 downwards.
GAGAGCTCGTGCTTCTGACCGGTCTCGTTGTCGATGAGTTCGCCGTTGCCCTCGATGACGTAGACGGCCTCGACGTGGTTGGCGTACCACATGGAGGTCTCGGTGCCCGCGTACAGAACGGTGTCGTGCATCGAGAAACCGACCCGGTCGTTGGCGAGGATGAGACGGCGGGACCGCCAGGTCCCCTCGGCGACGTCGCGGTCGTGGCCGAGCACATCCCGCTCGGTACCGACGATCTCGTTGAGCCTGCGAACGATCATGACAACTCCTTGATGGCCACTCGGACGGAATCGGCGAGGACGTCGAGGCCCTCGTGCAGCTGCGCGTCCGTCGTCGTCAACGGCGGCAACAGTTTGACGACCTCGTCCTCGGGGCCCGCACCCTCGACCAGCAGGCCGCGGCTGAAGGCCTCGGCACGGGTGGCCGCGGCGATTTTGGGGTCGTCGAAGGCCAGCGCCTGCACCATTCCGGAGCCGCGCACGTCGCTGCCGACGTCGGTGTGCTCGGCGGCGATGCCGCGCAGCCGGGTGTCGACGAGCTCGCCCTTGCGGAGCGTGTCCTCGGCCAGCTTCGTGTCGGTCCAGAAGTGCTCCAGCGCCGTGGCCGCGGTGACGAGTGCCGGGTTGAAACCGCGGAAGGTGCCGTTGTGCTCGCCGGGCTCCCACACGTCCAGGTCCTTCTTGAACAGGGTGAGCGCGAACGGGAGTCCGTAGCCGGACAGCGATTTGGAGATCGTCACGATGTCGGGCGTGATCCCGGCGGACTCGAAACTGAAGAACGGTCCGGTACGGCCGCAACCCATCTGGATGTCGTCCACGATGAGCAGGATGTCGTGCTCGGTGCACAGGTCGGCCAGACCCCGCAGCCAGGTCTTGCTGGCGACGTTGATGCCGCCCTCGCCCTGCACCGTCTCCACGATGACCGCGGCGGGCTTGTCGAGCCCGGAACCGCTGTCCTCCAGGAGACTGCGCAGCCACAGGAAGTCCGGTGTCTGACCGTCCAGATAGCCGTCGTACGGCATGGTGGCGGCGTGGTTGAGCGGAACCCCGGCGCCGCCGCGTTTCATGGAGTTGCCGGTGACCGCCAGCGCGCCGAGGGTCATGCCGTGGAAACCGTTGGTGAAGCTGATGACGGTCTCGCGGCCGGTGATCTTGCGGGCCAGTTTCAGCGCCGCCTCGACGGCGTTGTTGCCCGACGGCCCCGGGAACTGGACCTTGTAGTCCAGGCCGCGCGGCCGCAGCACGATCTCGCGGAACCGGTCGAGGAACCGGCCCTTGGCGGCGGTGTACATGTCGAGGCCGTGCACGATGTTGTCCTCGGTCAGGTACTCGATGAGCGCCTGTTTGAGGACGGGGTGGTTGTGCCCGTAGTTGAGGGTTCCCGCACCGGCGAAAAAGTCTATATAGGACTTTCCGTCTTCGTCGTGGAGCGTGGCGTCCTTGGCCTTGACGAAGACTGTCGGCCAGCCGCGGCAGTACGAGCGAACTTGTGATTCGACTTCTTCGAATATCTTCATAGGTATTCCTTCGTCGGCCGATGACTGCTGTCTCGGTCGCGGTGCATCAGGAGATGTGGGTCCGCGCGGGATCGGCTAGGGTCCCGAAACGGGGTCCTATTCGGACGCGGGTGACAGCGGCGCGATCCGGAACAGGATCTCCGCCAGGTGCCCCTCGCCGAGCAGTTGCCCGGAGAACAGCTCGTCCCGGGTCAGTTCGGCTCCCCGCGCTTCGGCGAAGGAGGTGAACAGACGCGTGGACGGAAGGTTGTCCGGCGTGACGGTCGCCTCGAGCGCGGTGATCCCCTGCGGGATCAGCCGCGCGGCGAGGTTGTCCAGCATGCGCCGGGCAAGTCCCTGTCGGCGGTGCGAGTCGGCCACCGCCACCTGCCAGATGAACAGGGTTCCGGGGGAGCCGGGACGCCGGTACCCCGTGATGAAACCCACCGCCTCGCCGTCGTGCCGCGCCACCACCGAGGTTTCGGCGAAGTCGCGGCACCACAGCAGGTAGCTGTAGCGGGAGTTCACATCGAGAGTGCGGGAGTCGAGGGCCAGTTGCCACAGCCGCTCGCCATCGCGGATCGTGGGGGGTTCAAAGCCGACGGCCGACCCCCCGTTTCGTCGAAGAACGGGAGCAAGAGTGTCACCGAGGGACATGCATCAACCTTAGCGCGACTTAATGGCCTCCAATAATGACCCAATTTGCCCGGATATATCTAGGCAAATTGGGTCAAAATCCCCCTGTCAATTGTTGACAATAGGGCGATAGACATGTCGATGACCGACAAGAGGTGGCGAATTTGTGGACGAGCTGGGGTGATGGACGGTGAAACTGTTCGCCGCTACCCCGAAATCAGTGGCAAAACGGGAAGATTTGCGGGAAACGAACGGAGATTACCCGGACTTGTTCCCGGATTCGACGGCCCGGGAGCGGTCGGCGAAATCGAGCGCGGCCTTGCGCAGGGCCAGTTCAGGGTCCAGACCGGCCGCCCGGGCGGCGGCGACCAGACCCAGCAGCGCGGCACCCAGTGCCGCTTCGGAGGAAGCGGGATCCGCGGCGGTCTCGGGGAGTGGCACGTCGAGGTTCTCGCGGGAGGTGCGCGACAGGAGTTTCGCGGCCAGCGACAGCGCGGGCTGGGACAGCGCGACACCGTCCACGGCGAACTTGCGGTGCGGCTTCTCGGCCCGCTTCAGGGCATCCCAGGTGTCGTTGAGGTCGGCGATGCTGTCGACGCGCGCGTCGGCGAACACGTGCGGGTGGCGGCGCACCAGCTTCTCCACCACGTCGGCGACGACGTCGTCGATCGTGAAGCCGTCCTCGTCCTCGGCGGCCAGCCGGGCGTGCAGCAGCGGCTGCATCAACAGGTCGCCCAGTTCCTCGCGCAGGTGATCGAGGTCGCCGGAGTGGATGGCGTCGATGGTCTCGTACGCCTCCTCCAGCAGGAACGGCGCCAGCGACTCGTGGGTCTGCTCCCGGTCCCACGGGCAGCCGCCCGGCGAGCGCAGCCGGTCGATGACGGCCACCAGGTCCAGCAGCCGGGCGCCCGGCGGGTCCCAGGAACCGAAGGTTATCTCCACAGTGGCCAGCGACGGGTCGGCGGCGAGCTTCACGCTCAGCTGCTTGGCGACCGGCTCGTCGTCCTCGGCGGTGGTCAGCCACAGGCCGCCGCGCTCCAGCAGCGTGTCGAGGGCGTCGTCCACGGACAACTCGGTGACGTCGATACCGGCGGCGCGCACGGCACCCAGCTGCGGGTTCCCGGGCGCGGCGTACACGGACTCACTGGCGCGCAACGCGTCCCACGCCTGAAGCGTCAGCATCCCGGCGGGGAGCCGTGGCGTGGTGACCAGCCAGTGAATCGTGACGGTCACGTCAGCTGGGGATGTCGGAGGTGATGAGCGGCTGCGGTCCGGCGTTGCGGGCGATCACGATGAACGACTGCCCGTAGCGCGGGTTGGCGGTCACGTCGTACTCGGCGATGTAGTCGGAGACCTGCCGCTGCTGACCGACGACGACCTGTCCGTCCTCACTGGTGAGGAACTGAGCGAACCCGGCCTTCTGCTGCTCGTCGAGCTCCTGCCCGAAGGTGTGCTCCAGCTGGGCGGTCAGCGCGTCGACCTCCTTGTCGCTGGGGCGGTGCGGCTTGGACCCGTCCACCAGCACGGTGCGGTACGCCTCGGCCTCGGCGGTCAGCTGGACGAACTCACTGTCGCTGTCGAGCTCCAGCAGCTCCCAGTTCTTCTTGATCACCGACGAGGACTCGCGGTCCGGCTTGACACCGGTGTCGGCGGCGACCCGCTGACCCAGCTCGGTGACCACCAGCGCGTCCACGACGTAGCCGCGCAGGTTCCCCGTCGAGATGTCCGGCAGCTGCCCGCCGGTGAGCTGGTTCAGATCGGCCAGCTTCGCCCGGTCGGAGGCCGAGATGCTGTCGACCACCTCGTCGACCCGCTTCTCGCTGATCCGCTCGTCGCCGACGAACAGCGCGGCGCCCTGTTCGACCCGGCAGGCGGACACGGTCAGCAGTGCGGCGGCGGCCAGGCCCATCGCGGCGATCGCGCGAATTCTCATCGAGTTCAGTCCTTTCGTACCGCCCAGACCTTAATTCATGCAGGAGTAGCGGCCGGGGCTGGTGCCTCGGTCACGTCCTTGATGAGTTCGGCGCACCACTGCAACAGTGCCGGGCCCTCCATCGGGGACCCGCCGACCCGCGCGGTGTGCGGGCGCGGCACCGAGATCAGCTCGGCGGCCTTCTTGTACACCGAGTCGGGGTAGTGGCGCTTGAGGCGCAGCTGTTTGGAGTCCGACAGCGTGATCGACGACAGCCGGATGTGGCGGCCCTGGAGCGACACATCGGACAGACCGGCGGCGCGGGCCAGCAGCCGGAACCGGGCGACGTGGACCAGGTTGTCCACTTCGGCGGGAAGATCGCCGTAGCGGTCGGCCATCTCGGTGCGGACCTCGTCCAGTTCGGCGTCGTCGCGGACCTCGGCCAGCTTGCGGTACATCTCCAGCCGCAGCCGTTCCACCGGGATGTAGTCGTAGGGGATGTGGGCGTCCACCGGCAGGTCGATCTTGACCTCGGTGAGGATCTCCTCCTTGGCGCCCTTGAAGGTGCGCACCGCGTCGCCGACCATCCGCACGTACAGGTCGAAGCCGACGCCCGCGATGTGCCCGGACTGCTCGCCGCCCAAGAGGTTGCCCGCGCCCCGGATCTCCAGGTCCTTCATGGCCACGTACATGCCCGCGCCCAGTTCGGTGTGCTGCGCGACGGTCGCCAGCCGCTCGTGGGCCTGCTCGGTCAGCGGCTTCTCCGGCGGATACATGAAGTAGGCGTAGGCGCGTTCCCGGCCCCGGCCCACCCGGCCCCGGATCTGGTGCAGCTGCGACAGACCCAGCAGGTCGGCGCGCTCCACGATCAGGGTGTTGGCGTTGGGGATGTCGATGCCCGACTCGATGATCGTCGTGGACACCAGGACGTCGAACTCGCCGTTCCAGAAGTCCTGCATGATCTGTTCCAGCCGGTTCTCGCCCATCTTGCCGTGCGCGACCACGACCCGCGCCTCCGGCACGATCTCGCGCAGCCGGGTGGCGGCCTTCTCGATCGACTCGACCCGGTTGTGCAGGTAGAACACCTGGCCGTCGCGCAGCAGCTCGCGCCGGATCGCGGCGCCGACCTGCTTGTCCTCGTAGCCGCCCACGAAGGTCAGCACCGGGTGCCGCTCCTCCGGCGGGGTGGTGATCGTGGACATCTCGCGGATGCCGGTGATCGCCATCTCCAGGGTGCGCGGGATCGGCGTCGCCGACATCGCCAGCACGTCGACGTGGGCGCGCAGCGCCTTCAGCTTCTCCTTGTGCTCGACGCCGAACCGCTGCTCTTCGTCCACAATGACGAGACCCAGGTCCTTGAACCGGGTCTCGGTCTGCAACAGCCGGTGGGTGCCGACCACGATGTCGACCTCGCCCGCGATCAGGCCCTTGCGGATCTGCTCGGCCTCGGCGTCGGTCTGGAACCGCGACAGCTGCTTGATCGTCACCGGGAACTGCGACATCCGCTCGGTGAAGGTGTTCAGGTGCTGGCTGGCCAACAGCGTCGTGGGTACCAGCACCGCGACCTGCTTGCCGTCGGTGACCGCCTTGAACGCGGCCCGCACCGCGATCTCGGTCTTGCCGTAGCCGACGTCGCCGCAGATGAGCCGGTCCATCGGGGTGCGGCCCATCATGTCCGACTTGACCTCGTCGATGGCTCCGGCCTGGTCCGGGGTCTCCTGGTACGGGAACGCGTCCTCGAGTTCGCGCTGCCACGGCGTGTCCGGCCCGAAGGCGTGGCCCTCGGTGGCCTGCCGCGCCGCGTACAGCTTGATGAGTTCGGCGGCGATCTCGCGGACGGCCTTCTTGGCGCGCGACTTCGCCTTCTGCCAGTCGGAACCGCCCAGCTTGTGGACGCTGGGCATCTCGCCGCCGACGTAGCGGGTCAGCTGGTCGAGCGCGTCGGTCGGCACGAACAGCCGGTCGGCGGGCTGGCCGCGTTTGCTGGCGGCGTACTCGATGACCAGGTACTCGCGCTCGGCGCCGTTGACGGTGCGGCGCACCAGTTCGATGTAGCGGCCGACGCCGTGCTGCTCGTGCACGACATAGTCGCCATTGGACAGTTCGAGCGGGTTGACCCCGCCCTTGCGCCGCGACGGCATCCTGCGCATGTCGCGGGTGGTGGCGCCCTTGCCGCCGGAGATGTCGTCGCCGGTGAGGATCGCCAGTTTCGCGGCCTCGTCGACGATGCCGTGGCTCAGCCCGCCGACGGTGACGGTGACGTGGCCCGGCCGCAGTACGGCCACCGAGCCGTCGCGGCCGACGGTGCCCGTCACGGCGTGGCCAGCGGCACCGGCCGCCACGGCCCCGGCCCGCCCGGAGCCGCCCGCTCGACCCGCGTCGGCTGTGGCGGCCGAACCGCCGAAGCCGACCGAGCCTGGTCCCGAATGGCCCGCGTCGGCTGTGGCGGCCGAACCGCCGAAGCCGACCGAGCCTGGTCCCGAATGGCCCGCGTCGGCCGGGCCGCCCGCTTGGCTACCGCCGCTCGCCCCGGCTCCACCTTGGCCCGCGTCGGCCTTGGACGACGCGGTCGGTGGCGTGAAGGGGGAGTTCAGGTCCGCGCCGCCCACCGGTCCCGGCTGCCTGCCACCGGCCAGCCCGTCGTCCGGCGCACTGGCCCAGATCGCGGGTTCGGTTGGGGCCGTGGGGTTTCCATCGCTGTCGGGCCGGGTCACCGAGTCGGCGAGGCTGGCGCCCACGCCCGCCTCGGCCAGCTGCTCCACGGCGCGTTCGGCCAGGCCGTGGCCCGCGAACACCAGGCACACCCGCCAGCCGTCGTTCGTCCACCGCTTGACGTCGCCGGTGACCTTGACCGAGTTCCCGTGGTACAGCGGTGCCGGGGTCGCCGTGACGGTCACCGAGGTCTCGTCGGCGACGACCAGTTCCTCGAAGCCCTCGCCGGTGATCTCCGCGAGTTCGCGGGCGCGTTTGCGTTCCTCCAGCTGCGCCGGGCTGAGGTCCTCGGTGACACCGAACGGACCCATGGACCACCACGGGCAGCCGTGGTCGGACGCGGCCTGGCGCACGTCGGACAGGCTCTTGAACGCGGCCGCGTCCAGGTCGATGGGGGCCTTGCCGCCGGTGGCGGCCGCCGCCCAGCTGGCCTGGAGGAACTCCTCGCTCGTGGCCACCAGATCGTGGGCGCGGGAACGGATCCGCTCCGGGTCGCACTGGACCACGACGGTGCCGCGCGGCATCGTCTGCACGAACAGCTCCAGCTGGTCGGCACCCAGCAGCGCCGGGGTCAGCGATTCCATGCCCTCCACCGGAATGCCCTGCGCCAGCTGCTCGCACAGCTCGGCCAGACCCGGGTGCTGCTGACCCAGTTCGGCGGCGCGCTCGCGCACCCTCGGCGACAGCAAGAGTTCCCGGCACGGCGGCGCGAACAGCGTGTCGGCCTTGTCGAGCGACCGCTGGTCGGCGACCGCGAACGAGCGGATCGACTCGATCTCGTCGCCGAAGAACTCCACACGGGACGGATGCTCGTCGGTGGGCGGGAAGATGTCCAGGATGCCGCCGCGCACCGCGAACTCGCCGCGCTTCTCGACCAGGTCCACCCGCGCGTACGCCAGATCGGACAGCTCGGCGGCCAGATCCGACAGGTCGGTGGACTCGCCGACGGCCAGCCGCACCGGCTTCAGGTCGCCGAGGCCCTTCAGCTGCGGTTGCAGCAGGCTGCGCACCGGCGCCACCACGACCCGCAGCGGCGCGCCCTGCGGATGGGCCAGCCGGTGCAGCAGCGCCAGCCGCTTCCCGACGGTGTCGCTTCGCGGCGACAACCGCTCGTGCGGCAGCGTCTCCCAGGCGGGGTAGAAGGCCACCGACCCGTCCGGCAGCAGCCCGGCTAGCGACTGCGTCAGCTCCTCGCCCTCGCGACTGGTGGCGGTCACGGCCAGCACGGTGCGTTCGGCCTGCGCCAACGCCGCGACGGTGAACGGCCGCGCCGCGGCCGGAGCGGTCACGTGAACCTGCTCGGCCGTCGGGCCGCCTTCGGCGGCGAGTTCGCGAACCCGCGCCAGGCCCGGCTCGTCCAGGGCGGCGTTCAGCAGGCCGGAGAGGTCTTTCGACGACATTGGCACCCCAAAAATCCCATGAAAAAGGGCATAACGGACAGGCGTCGACAGAATCGTGCGCCGAGGGTCGACAATACTCGCGCCCTCGGACGAATCGACAGTGACTTTTAACCGATCAGGTTTCCCGCGGCGACCATCCAGCCGCCGACGGTGCCGCGCACCTCCGCCGAGGTGAACAGCAGTGCCGCCACCGCGATGGTGACGAACAGCGGCATCAGCACCTTCTCCTCGACCTTGCTGCCCGCGCGGATCGCGATCTTGTCGGGAACGCCGATGTCCTTCCACCGTCGCTTCTGGATCGGCACCGGGAACAGCACCGGGCAGCCCATCTTGGTGATCATGTCGCCGAAGGTGTGCACGACGCAGCCGATGCCCACCGCCGCGCCCAGGACCACATAGGGCCGATGGTCGGGCAACTCCTGATGCAACCCGACCGCCACCGCCAGCGATATCAGCGTGATGATCCACCAGCCCTGCTTCTTGGCCCAGTCGTTCATGACGCCGCGAATCGCCAGACCCGTCAGCAGGAACATCATCGCGGCGACCGCGGGTCTGCCGAAGTTGTACGCCAGCGCCCCCACCCCGACGCCCAGCAGGGCCGCGAAGAGCCAGGTGTGGGTGAAGGTGCGGTGGCCGTTGGACTTCTTACCGTCCTTTTTGCTCCTCGTGATCTTGTAGACGCCGAGCGAGAACTTCTCGACGCACTCGGCCAGGAACAGCGAGGCGACACCGAAGGTGCGCGCGACCGTCGCGCCGCCCTTGTTCTTCAGCACCCGACCGGAACAGTCCAAATCGGGCAGAAGTGCGGCGCCGGTGCAGGCGACCGTTCCCAGGGCGAGGGTGGTGGGTCCCTGATGGAAGTTGAAGGCCGTTTCGGCGACGGCGGAAGCCACCAGCCAGGCGGCGGCTCCGGACACGGCGTGGGTGGGGCCCATCACCATGGGCTTCTCCTAGGTGTGCACTATGGGGCGAGAGGCGGGTGTGACCAGAGTGGCATATGAGTCGTACGAAAGTTCGCCTGCCCCAAGGGAACTCAACGTGACATCACCCGTACAGCTGGCTCACATGGGATGACCGGAGGTACGCCACACCAGGTATGCCGCATATATTTGTGCCCATGCCGAGTTCAACGCTCAGGCGCGTCGCCGCGCCCCTCGTGGCCGCCGCCCTCCTGGCCACCGCCGCCTCCTGCGCTTCGATCGGCGGCACGCTGACCGCGCCGGCAGAGCACACCGTCATCACCAAGGCGAAGGACCTCCGCCCCGACAAGCCCTACCTCTCCGAGGACGGCGACAAGCCCGGGATGCTCATCGGCCCCCACTACAAGCTGGCCGTCTCGGGCTACACCGCCACCACCGAGGTGCCCGAGGACAACGCCCGCGTCTACGGCTTCGACCAGCCCATGGCCGTCCCCGACGACTCCGAGTTCTTCCTCGCCATCATGGACGGCAAGAGCCAGGTCCACTCCAACGAGAAGGTCAAGGCGGAACTGACGGTCAACGACAAGAAGCGCCCGCTCGACCGCCTCCCCGGCCCCAGCGAGGCCATCGCCGCGGTCATCCCCGCCAAGGCCGACGTCAAACTCACCGTCACCGACGAGGAGAAGTCCCAGACGATCAACCTGCGCGACGGCAAGCGCTCCGAACAGATCGACGGCTACTACAACGGCGGCCTCGAGTCCGATGACCCGGTGGACTACGACAGCAAGGGCAAGATCACCGCCGACGCGGGCGCCCAGTACGAGAAGGAAAAGCGCACCCTCAACATCAGCATGAAGGTCGGCGCCGCCACCAAGGCCCCGTGGATCGAGTCCAAGGGCTGGGCCGACAAGGGCAAGGTGTGGGTCTCGGTCCCCATCTCCGACATGACCACCGACTCCGTCTACGGCTTCGCCCCCGGCAGCCACGAACCCGGCGTCGACTGGACCCTCAAGGAACGCGAACTCTTCTCCCTCAACCCCAACGAGGGCAAGGCCACCGACTCCAAGGGCAAGGAGAGCTTCAAGGCCGACCAGAGCTCCCAGACCACCGACGGCACCAGCTCCCTGTTCAGCCCGTCCGAGGTCACGCTGCTGTTCCAGGTGTCGGACAAGACCACCAAGGCCGAACTGAAGATCTCCCCGCGCGGGAAGATGAAAGCCGTGTGGGCCAACGTGACCGGCTCCTGCAGCTGGAACGACAAGCCCTCGGCCAAGGAAATCTCCCTGGCCTTCAAGTAACGACGACAACCGCGAAAGCCCCACGCCCGACCCGACCGTCGCGCGTGGGGCTTGAGCGTTCCTAGCCGGTGTTGCGCATTCCGGCGGCGATGCCGTTGACGGTGGTCAGCAGGGCGCGGGTCAGGCTGGGGTCGTCGGTGGCGGATTCGCGGTGGCGGTGCAACAGTGCGATCTGGAGGTGGTGCAGGGGGGCCAGGTAGCGGTCGCGGACGGCCAGGGTGCGGCGCAGTTGGGGGTTGTCGGCCAGCAGCTCCGACTTGCCCGTCAGGCGAAGCACCTCGGTGACGGTTCGGGCGTGTTCGGCCCGGATGGTGTCGAACAGCGGGCGAAGGCGGGGTGGGACGAGGGTGTCGACGTAGCGTTCGGCGATGTCCATGTCGGTCTTGACGAGGGTCATCTCGACGTTGGAGATGAAGGTGGAGAAGAACTGCCACCGCTCGTACATGGCCGAGAGGACCTCGTCGGAGACCGCTTCGCGGGCGGTGGCCAGGCCGGTGCCGACGCCGAACCAGCCCGGCACGATCTGGCGCGACTGGGTCCAGCCGAACACCCACGGGATCGCGCGCAGGCCGTCCAGGCCCGCCGAGGCGTCGGGGCGTTTGGCCGGGCGGGAGCCGATGTTCAACGCGCCCAACAGTTCGGTGGGGGAGACCGCCCAGAAGTACTCGGGCAGGCCGGGATGGTCGATCAGGGAGCGGTAGGCGGTGCGGGCCGAGCCGCTGAGGCGGTCCATGGTGCCGTACCAGACGTCGAGAGTGGACGCGTCGTGGCGCGGGGTGTCGTGCAGGAGGGTCGCCTTGAGGACGGCGGCGACCGTGAGTTCGAGGTTCTCGCGGGCCAGGACCGGGAGGGTGTACTTGTCGGACAGGACTTCGCCCTGTTCGGTGACCTTGATGGTTCCGTCCAAAGTGCCGTACGGCTGGGCGAGGATGGCCTCGTGGGTGGGGCCGCCGCCGCGGCCGACGGTGCCGCCCCGGCCGTGGAACAGGCGGAGCCGGACGCCGTGTTCGGCCGCCGCGTCGCGCAGTTCGCGTTGCGCCGACTGGATCGCCCACTGGCTGGCCGCGATGCCGGACTCCTTGTTGGAGTCGGAGTAGCCGAGCATGACCTCCTGGATGCCGCCGCGCGCGTCGACGATCCTGCGGTACGCGGGGGTGTTGAGCAGGTCGTTCCAGATCTGGCGGCCCGCTTCCAGTTCCGGGACGCCTTCCAGCAGCGGGACGAAGCCGATGTCGGCGCGTCCGGCGTGGATGTCGACGAGTCCGGCCTCGCGGGCCAGGACGGCCGCCGCGAGCAGGTCGTCGGGGCCCTGGGTCATCGACACGATGTAGGTGGCGGCGACTTGGGGTCCGAAGCGGCGTTGGGCCGAGACGATGCAGCGGAACACGTCGAGGGTCTTGCGGGTCTCGGGGGACAGGGCCGCCGCCGGGGTGAGCAGCGGGCGGCGGGAGTCGAGTTCGGCCGCCAGCAGGGCGAAGCGCTCGGCGCGGGACAGGTCGCCGTAGGGCTTGTCGAGGTCGTCGTCGGGACGCAGCCGGTCGAACAGTTCGGCGAGGGCGGCGTGGTGCTTGGCCGCGTGCTCGCGGATGTCCATCGTGGCCAGATGGAGGCCGAACGCGGCGACGACGCGCATCGAGTCGGCGAGCCGTCCCTCGGCGGCCAGGCCGCCGGTCGAGGCCGTCAGCGAGTCGTAGAAGGTCTCCAGGTCGGTGTACAGCTCGGTGCCGTCGGCGTAGTCGCGGCCGGGCACGTGCGCGGTGCCCGACGCGTGCCGGGCCCGGGTGGCGGCGAGTTTGGCGCGCACGCAGCGGGCCTTGAGCCGGTACGGTTCGGCGGAGTTGACGCGCCTGAACCGGGGCGGCAGTTCGGGCAGCGCGGCCAGGTCGGCTTCGAGGCTGGCCATGAACTCGGGGGTCGCCGGACGCAGTTGCTGCGAGACCGACAGTTCCGAGATCATCGACTCCACCATGGACTCGGCGGCCCGGATGCCGTGCTCGTGTTGCAGCGTCAGCACCCGCCTGGTGACCTCGGGGGTGACGTTGGGGTTGCCGTCGCGGTCGCCGCCGATCCAGGTCCCGAACCGCAGCGGAGAGTCCGAAAGCGACGGTTCGGCACCCAGTTCGGTGAGCACCTGCGCCAGGTCCCGCAGCACCCGTGGCGCGGCGTCGGCGTACAGGTCGGTGAGGTAGTAGACGGCGTTGCGGGCCTCGTCGGTGGGCTCGGGGCGGTTGATGCGCACCTCGTCGGTCTGCCACAGCAGATCGATCAGCTCCGCCAGCCGCAGGTCGGTGGCGGCGGTGTCCGCCTGACCCGCCAGCGCCGCCTCGGCGGCCTCGGAGTCCAGCACGTCGGCGAGCTGCCGCAGTTTGGTCAAAATGGAGCGTCGCGCGGCCTCGGTGGGGTGCGCGGTGAAGACCGGGCTGACCTCCAGGCCGCGCGCCGCCTTGGCGATGCGGTCGGCGTCCAGGCCCTCGGCCTTGATCTCGGTGGCGGCCTCCTCCAGCCAGCCGCCGCGCCGTACCCGGCGGCGCCGCAGCTCCCGGGCCCGGTGTACCTGTTCGGTGATGTTGGCCAGGTGGAAGTACAGCGCGAACGCCCGCGCCAGGTTCATGCCGGTGTCGACGGACAGCTCGGCCAGTCGCTGCGCGGCGGCCTTGGCGTCGGTGCGCACCAGATGCCGGATCTCCTCCACCAGGTCGAGCAGTTGCTGCCCCTCCTGGCGGACCAGGCTGTCACCCAGCAGCGAGCCCAGCCGCCGGATATCGGCGCGCAGCCCGGCATCGTCGTCTTCGAGAGTCGTGTCCACGATTAAGTCTTCCCACGAGTCGGTTGCGGAGGACGACGCTGTCCGCTGTCGACAGGGTAACCGACCGAGTTGGCGAGCCGATTCGATCGCCACGGGTGACTCGGTGGACCCGGCAGAATCCTCTGGCCGATCGTGGGACGCGTCGCAGCGCGCACCGCGATGGAATGGAGACGACGCGGCCTGCAAGACTGTTGCAACGACAGCCACGGCAAGGAAGGGGAGCGGTGTGGTTTCCGACTGGGTGCTGCCCGATGAAGTTCTGGCCGACGCGCCTTCATACACTCCTCGGCCGCATGAGCTGGCCGACCTCGAGCTGCTGCTGTCGGGGGCGTACGCGCCGCTGAACCGGTTCCTGGGGACCGAGGACGTCGACAGTGTCGCCGCCGCCGGGACCCTCGCCGATGGGACACAGTGGCCGACGCCGGTGACCCTGCACGTGCCCGCCGATACCGTGTCCTCTTTGGATTCCAGTTCGCCGATGAGCCGGGTGCTGGTGCTCACCGACCCCGAGGGCGTGCCGGTCGCGGCCGTGGACGCCGTCGAGCTGACCCCGGTCGGGGACGGCTCGGTGCGGGTCGCCGGGCCGGTGCGGCGCATCGGCGAGGTGCTGCACGGGCCGTTCAGACGGCTGCGCGCCACCCCGGCCGCCACCCGCGAGACCCTGACCACGCAGCGGGTGCTGGGCGTCATCGCCGACCGACCGCTGCACCGGCCGCAGCTGGCCGAGATCTCGCGCGCCGCCCACACCCTGGCCGCCCACGTCCTGATCCTGATCCCGGTCGCGGGGCTGGGCCCCGACGGGCTGCCGCCCGCGGTACTGGTGCGCAGCATCATGGCCGCCCGGGACCGGCTGCCCAAGTCGACGATCGTGGCGGTGCCGCTGTCGCAGCGCGGCGACGACGTCCGCGACGGACTGCTGTCCTCGCGGGTCGCGGCCGCCTACGGCGCCACCCACCTGCTGTCCATGGGCCGCAGCTTCGCCGCCGGTGGCTCCGGCGTGCGGATCATGCTGCCCCGGCAGCTGTGTTACGACGCCCGCGACGGCCAGTGGCGCGCGTTGGAGGACGTCGAGCCGCCGTTCCGTCGCCAGGCGATGAGCCCGTCCGAGATCTCCGACATGCTGGACCGCGGTTTCGGGCTGCCCGACTGGCACACCCCGCCCGCCGTGGCCGCCGAACTGCGCCGCGCCCGGCCGCCGCGCCGCAAACGCGGCGTGGTCGTGTTCATGACCGGCCTGTCGGGTTCGGGCAAGTCCACCATCGCCCGGGGTGTCTACGACGCGCTGCTGGAGACCGGCGAACGCACCGTCTCGCTGTTCGACGGCGACGTGGTGCGGCGGCTGCTGTCCAGCGAACTGGGCTTCTCCGGCACCGACCGCGAGGCCAACATCCGCCGGATCGCTTACGTGGCCAGCGAGGTCGCGCACCACCACGGCGTCGCGCTGTGCTGCCCGATCGCGCCCTACGCCGCCGGACGCGCCGAGGCCCGCCGGATGGCCGCCGAGGCCGGGGCCGACTTCATCCTGGTGCACGTGTCCACGCCGCTGGAGGTGTGCGAGGAACGCGACCGCAAGGGCCTGTACGCCAAGGCCCGCGCCGGGGTCATCGAGTCGTTCACCGGCATCACCGACCCCTACGAGGTTCCCAAGAACGCCGACCTGACCGTCGACACCTCGGAGATCGCGGTGGACGAGGCGATCGGGCAGGTGATCGACTACCTGGTCGACGGCGGCTGGATCGAGACCGTGCCCTACTAGGGCGGACGGTTAAGGCCGCCTCGGCCAGCGCCAGCGTCACCAGCTCCCGGCGGTCGTGCCGGGATTCGGTGACGGTGAACCCGGTGCGTTCCAGTTCGGCCGACAGGGTCTCGGCGCTGAGCCCGAACAGCCGGAAGGTCCGCAGTTCCCGGCCCTGGTCGACGTCGATGTGGAAGCCGAGGGTGCGCAGTTCGATGCGCAGCCCCACCCGGGCCCGCAGCCGCAACTCCAGCCGGTCGGGTCGCGGCGTCGACACCACGTGCTCGAAGGCGGTGCAGGTGACGTCGGCGTCCAGGGTGTGGTTGACGACGTTGAGGACGTTGCGGTTGAACTCGGCGCCCAGCCCGGCGGGGTCGTCGAAGAACTCGGCACTGCCGCCGGGCACCTCGGCCAGCGGCGCGGCGACCAGCAGGTGGTCGCCGGGCTCGCACCGGTCCCGCAGCAGCGTCAGCAGCCGCAGCCGCTCGCCACGGTCCAAAGTGGCGAATCCGGCGGCGGGGCAGTGGATCAGCCGGGGCGGGTCGGGCAGTTCGGGCAGCCGCCGCAGCGCGTCGGCGATGACGTGCCGCAGGTCGAGCCGGGGGAACCCGGCCGGGTACTCGGGCACCTCGGCGTGCGGGGTGTCCAGACTCGACACAGCGGTCAGTTTCCCGGCCGCGATCAGCGAGTCGGCCAACAACAGCGGCGGCACCGATCCGGCCGGTCCCAGCTGGATCAGGTGCCGGGCGCGGGTGTACTCGGCGAACTCGGTCGCGCAGTCGGTCAGCACCTCGGCCTCGGCGCGGAACAGCCGGGAGTGGCTCCCGGCCGCCAGCCGTCCGAAGAGCCGCCGCCCCCGGCCGTCGAAACACCAGCGGGAGGGCAGCGAGAGGTCCTGTCCGAAAAGGCCGGAGCGGGCGTCGGCGCGCAGCGCCGCCGTGTACTCACTGTAGTCACAGTGGATTAAAACGTACGGCTTCATGGGGCTCGCTTCCGAATCCGGCTATCAACTGTGGGTGACGATATCGGAAGCGAGCCGTGACTCACAACACCCGATTAGGCGGAATCGCGGAAGGGACCGGTTACTTCATAAGTGATTCCGTCGGAGTCGGAACCGCCGCTGCCGCGTTGCGACGAGAAGTAGAACCGCTTCCCGTCGGGGGAGAACGCCGGTCCGCAGATCTCGGATTCGTCGTGCCCCTCGATGCGCAGGAACGGCGCGACGACCTCGTCGGGCGTGATGATGTTGATCTCCATGTCGCCGCCGTCCTCGGCGACGAACAGGTCGCCGGAGCGGGCGCCGGTGATGTTGTCCACGCCGTGCAGCGGGGCATCACCGTCCACTTCGTCGTCATCGTAGGCGACGGCGATGGTGTCGTCGGCGGCGTTGAAGGCCCACACGGTGTTGGAGCCCTTGGTGGTGAAGTAGCAGATGCCGTTGGTGTACCAGCAACCTTCGCCGCCGTCGAACTTCTTGGCCGACGACACCTGGAACCGGGTCTCCTCGTCCTCGGCCAGCGGGTCGGGGACCTCCTCCCAGGCCAGGGTTCCGTCGGACTCGGTCAGCACGTCGAGCCGTCCGGCCGACAGGTCCTCCCAGTTGTCGGGCGTGAACCGGTAGAAGCAGCCGTCGCTCTCGTCCTCGGTCAGGTAGACGACCTTGCGGTCGGGATCGCAGGCGGCGGCCTCGTGCTGGAACCGGCCCATCGCCGGGTGGACGACGGCCTCCTTCTCGCCGGTCGGGTCGGTCTCGTAGACCTCGCCGCGTTCGGTCTCCTCGCAGGAAAGCCAGGTGCCCCACGGGGTGGCACCCCCGGCGCAGTTGCGTTCGGTGCCGCCCAGGATCCGGTAGGCGGAGTGGATCTCGCCGTCCGCGGTGAAGCGGACGGCCGAGGCGCCACCCTCGTTGTTCTCGATCTCGCTGTTGGACACGTAGATCCAGCCGTCCTCGGTCTCGAAGCAGGCGCCGCCGTCGGGGGCGTCGTGCCACGTGTAACCGGCGACGTCTTTACTGGACTCGCCGATGGCACGGGAGGTGAAGCCCTCCGGCAGCCGGATGCCGTTGGCGTCGGCCTCGAGCAGGTCGCCGTAGGGGCTGGGTCCGGGTTGGGCGGGGTCGGCGAAGGCCTGGTGCCACAGGCTTCCGGCCAGGCCGGTCGCGCCGCCGACGGCGACGGTGGTGCCCAGCAAAACGGTGCGGCGTTTCACTTGTTGCTCCTCGGGGGTTGAGGGGTGGGGAGATAGTAAGAGTGTCTTACTAAATTGTGCGCCACCTAGTGTGGCACAAAGCACTTACCGAGCGGTAGTCCTGAAACGGCGGATGACCGACGATTGAAGGACGACAGCCCCAACTGCCCGGTGTGATGAAGGCGGGCCGGTTCCGGCCCGTATGCTTCCTGCGGCAGATAGATGAGGAAGTATCGATGTCCGACGAACCCTTCAACCTCGTGATGTTTCAGCGCGACGGTCTTGATCCCGTGCCTGAACTGGCGCGCCGCCGTGCCGAAAACCCGGTGAGCAGGGTGCAATACCCGATCGGCCCGCCGATTTGGCTGGTGACCGGCTACGAGGACACCCGTACCGTGCTCGGGTCGAACAAGTTCAGCAATGACTTCGCCAAGATGACGGCTGAAGACGACCTCGCCTTCCTCAAGGACGTCAACCCGGGTGGCCTGGGATTCAAGGATCCGCCCGACCACACCCGGCTGCGCAAGATGCTCACACCCGAGTTCACGATGCGGCGGCTGCGGCGGCTGATCCCGCGTATCGAGGAGATCGTCGCCGAACGCCTGGACGCGATGGAGGCCGCCGGGGACGGCGTCGACCTGGTCGACGCGTTCGCGGTGCCGATCCCCTCCCTGGTGATCAGCGAACTGCTCGGTGTCCCGTACCCGGACCGCGCCGACTTCCAGCGGCTGTCGGAGTCCCGTTTCGACTTCCTGGGCGACATCGAGGGCTGCCTGGCCGCCGTTCAGGACACTTTGGAGTACCTGTCCGGCCTGGTGGCGCAACAGCGCGCCGAACCGGGGGACAACCTGCTGGGCATGCTGGTGCGCGAACACGGCGACAACATCTCCGACGCCGAACTCACCGAGATCGCCGACGGCATCCTCATCGGCGGCCA
Organism: Stackebrandtia nassauensis DSM 44728; assembly: GCF_000024545.1. Lineage (GTDB taxonomy): Bacteria > Actinomycetota > Actinomycetes > Mycobacteriales > Micromonosporaceae > Stackebrandtia > Stackebrandtia nassauensis. Next base: position 6,163,327 of record NC_013947.1, on the reverse strand, counting down.
CGAGACCACCGCGAGCATGCTGGCACTGGGCGCCCTGCACCTGATGACCAAACCCGAGCACTTCGCGATGGTCCGCGACGACGACGACAAGGTCGTCCCGGTCGTCGACGAACTGCTGCGCTACCTGACCGTCGTGCAGGTGGCCTTCCCGCGGTTCGCGCTGGAGGACGTGAAACTGTCCAACGGCCAGGTCGTCCGGAAGGGCGAGGTCGTGCTGGCCTCGCTGTCGGGCGCCAACCGCGACTCCGCCTTCGGCGCGGACGCCGAGAAGGTCAACATCTTCCGCGACATGCCGCCGCACGTGGCCTTCGGCTACGGACTGCACCGCTGCGTCGGTGCCGAACTGGGCCGCATCGAACTCCAGATCGCCTACCCGGCGCTGCTGCGCCGGTTCCCGAACCTGCGGCTGGCGGTGCCGTTCGAGGAACTGAAGTTCCGCGAACTGTCCATCGTGTACGGAGTCGAGAAGCTGCCGGTGAACCTGTGACCGGCGGCCGCTGACGCGCGACGCGTCAGCCGTTCCCGGCCGCCACGGCCCGGCGGCGCAGCGTCCGCAGCCGGAACACCAGCCCGACCGCGACGATCGCCGAGACCAGCGCCAGGTTCCACCAGTCGGAGGGGTTGCCGCCGGAATCCATGTCCACGTAATGGTTGTAGGCGTGGAAGGTGTTGGTGAAGACGAAACCGCCCAGCACCACCGCGACCGCGTCCCGCCACCAGATCGCGGCGGCCATCATCAGGCCGATGCCCATCTGGAACACCCCGGCGTCGTGCAGGAAGTGCTCGTGCTCGGGCCAGTTGGTGAACTCGGCGAAACCCGCCGGGTCGATCCGGCACCACACCCCGGTCGTCAGGATCGACACCGAGCCCAGGACCAGTGTCGCGGTCACGACGGCGCCCAGGCGGTGGTTGGCGTTCATCCGCATCGCGGTCTCCTCATCGTCCGGCGGACGCTCGCCGTCCGCCCATGACCTGAGGACAACGCGGCCCTCCGATCCGTGACAACCGGGATCGGAGAGCCGCGTCACGTTCCATTACTTCTTCTTGTCGTAGTACAGGACGGCGTTGCCGCCGTCGAAGGTCTTGACCTCGGTCAGGTCGAACAGGGTCGGGTTGAAGGTCGAGCCGAAGCCGTCCCGCCCGGCCCCGGCCACCACCGGGTAGTACTTGATGACCAGCTTGTCGATCTCGCCGAGCAGCTGCCCGGCGAACTCGCCGCCACCGGCCAGGTAGATGTCCTTGTCGGAGTCCTCCCGCTTCAGCTCCCGGACCTTGGCGACCGGGTCGGTGGACACGATCTCGACGTCCGGGTGCTTGCTCTCCAGGGACCGCGAGAACACGTACTGACGCAGGTGCGCGTACGGGCTGGGGATCCCGTTCTTCCAGCCGGGGTCATAGGTCCGGCGGCCCATGACGATGGTGTCGAAATTCGGGTTGGGGGTGTCCGACAGGCCGAGCTGCGCGCGGAAATGGCTCGGCAACACGTCGGGGAACTCGGTGTTCATCCAGTTCATGTAGTCCTCCGAGGAGGGGTAGAACTCGACCTCGTCGTCGGGGCCGGCGATCTTGCCGTCGATCGACAGGGCGATGTAGTAGACCAGGTTTCGCATATGGGTGCCTCTCGTGCTTGAATATAACCACTTCGTTTGAAGTACTTCAAGTAAAGTACTTCATGCATAGTGGTTTGGCAAGTCCTAATTTGTGAGAGGTAGATCCCATGGTCAGTAATCCGCGACGCCGCACCGCCCTGCTCGACGCCGCCGTCGAGGTCCTCGCCGCGCAGGGCGCGCGCGGCCTCACCTTCCGCGCCGTCGACACCGAGGCGGGGGTGCCGGTGGGCACCGCGTCCAACTACTTCTCCGGACGCGACGAGCTGCTGCGGCAGGCGGCCGAGTACGTGTTCGTCCGGTTGAGCCCGCCCGCCGAGGAGTACCAGCCGCCGCCCGGTGAGGGGCTGGAGCTGCTGATCGCGCAGATGCGCGAGATCACCGAGCGGGCCCGCGTCGATCGGGCCGGGTACCTGGCGTTGTTCGAGTTGCGGTTGGAGGCGGCGCGGCGGCCCGACCTGCGCGACTTCTTCACCGAACGGTTCCGCGTCAACCTCGACAACATCATCGCCGGATACGAGACCTGGCAGCGTCGCGGCGACCGGGTGACGCCGGTGCTGCTCTATCTGGCGATGACCGGGTTGCTGCTGGAGGACCTGACGCTGCCCGGGGTGCTGGCCGGTGAGGGGGACGGTGATCTGGTGACCCGGCTGGTGGCCGCGATCGCGCCGGAGTGACGGTC